>NZ_JBXAHA010000036.1:0-47195 GCF_058794615.1 Cupriavidus sp. GW823-FHT07A04 | reverse complement strand
CCTCGGGCTTCGACGAAAAGAGCGGCCGGGACCCAAACTCGCATCGCCTTAAGGCGATACTCAGACATGGGTCCCTCGTTTCCGCTCTTTTCGCCGAAGCCCGAGGCGCCCCATACGGCCTAGGTGAACCTTGACGGCTCGCTTCGCATCGCGCTGGGGTGTTCGCCGCCTGGGGGCGGGTCACACGGCTACACCTAGTCCTTGATTTTGATGTTGCCGTCTGCCAGGTACGGATCCGGGAAGCCTAGGGCTTGCAGCGTTTCCGTCTCGATGGCTTCCATTTCTTCCGCTTCGCCATCTTCTTCGTGCTCGTAGCCCTGCGCATGCAGGACGCCGTGCACGATCAGGTGGGCGTAGTGCGCTTCAAGCGACTTTTTCTGCTCGCGGGCTTCCTGCTCCACTACCGGGCAGCACAGGACGATGTCGCCGCTGACCGGGTCGGACTCGTGCTCGGCATAGGCGAAGGTCAGCACATTGGTCGCGTAGTCCTTGCCGCGGTAGCTGCGGTTCAGGCTGCGGCCTTCTTCCTCGCCCACGAAGCGGATGGTCAGCGTCGCATCGGCGTACAGCGCGGACTTGGCCCAGGTCTGGACCTTGCGCTGGGTCGGCAGGCCGCGCTGCCCCTTGATGCCTTCGCCATATTGCAGTGCCAGTTCCAGGGATGGCGGCGTGGCGGGTGTGCCGGTGGTGGTGACCGTAGGCGTGGCGGTAACGGCGACCGACAAGGCGTCGTGGTTGTCCGGGCGCACCAGCAGGCCGGCCTGCTGGCGGTCGTCGGTGTGCTCGGCCAGCAGCGCGACGACGCCGTCGGCGGCTTGCGACAGGTCCACGGTGATGCTGCGGCCGTCAGGCAGTTGCACGCGCAGGGCGTGTGCCTGGGTCTTGCGCGCGCGGCCTTCGGCGTCGAACAGGATCAGGCTGGCGGGGGAGGAGGATTTTGCGTTCACGATTGGGCGTTTGATTAAGCGTCTCGGTGTTGAGCGTGATATTCGTCATAGGCATCGACGATGCGCGCCACCAGCGGGTGTCGCACCACGTCGGTGCTGGTAAAGCGGGTCATGGCCACGCCGCGCACTTCACGCAGCACGTGCTGGGCTTCCACCAGCCCGCTCTTCTGCCCGCGTGGCAGGTCGATCTGGGTGGTGTCGCCGGTGATGACCGCCTTGGAGCCAAAGCCGATCCGGGTCAGGAACATCTTCATCTGCTCGGGCGTGGTGTTCTGCGCCTCGTCCAGGATGATGAAGGCGTGGTTCAGCGTGCGCCCGCGCATATAGGCCAGCGGCGCGACCTCGATCATCTGGCGCTCGAACATCTTCTGCGTGCGGTCGAAGCCGAGCAGGTCGTAGAGTGCGTCGTACAGCGGCCGCAGGTAAGGATCGATCTTCTGGGCCAGGTCGCCGGGCAGGAAGCCCAGGCGTTCGCCGGCTTCCACCGCCGGTCGCGTCAGCACGATGCGCTTGACCGAGTCGCGCTCGAGCGCGTCCACGGCGCAGGCCACCGCCAGGTAGGTCTTGCCGGTGCCGGCCGGGCCGATGCCCAGAGTCAGGTCGTGCGCCAGCACGTTGCGCAGGTAGTCGCGCTGCATGGGCGTGCGCCCGTGCAGGCCCGCGCGGCGCGTGTGCAGCACGGGGGATTCGTCATCGTCGCTGCCGGTATCCGCGCTCGCGCCGTCGGGCACATAGCCGCCGTGCGCGGCGACCTGGCGCGCCTCGACCAGGCCGAGCTGCACGTCGTCGATCGACAGGGCGGTGCGGGCGTTGTTGTAGAAGCGCTCAAGGGCCGCCGCGGCGTCGCGGGCGTAGGCGCCGCGCACGGTCATGCGATGGCCGCGGCGCTGGATGGTGACGTCGAGCGCTTGCTCGATCTGGCGCAGGTTCTCGTCAAGCGGCCCGCACAGGTTCTGCAGGCGGGCGTTGTCGTCCTTGGGGGCGACGAATTCGGCTGAAGGGATTTTCATCTGGGTACGAGTGGCTGCATCGGGCTGCATCGGGCGTGGGTTACTGGCGCACGACGATTTCGCCGCGCAGCGAATGCGGGAAGGCTTCGGTGATGGCCACATCCACCATTTCGCCGACCATGCGGTCGCGCCTGGCCTGGGGCACGCCGGGCAGTGCGAAGTTCACCACGCGGTTGTTCTCGGTGCGGCCGTGCAGCTCGGTTGGATCCTTGCGTGCCGGGCCTTCCACCAGGATGCGCTGCACCGATCCGACCATGCCTTTGCTGATGCGCTGCACGTTCTCCTCGATGGTGGCCTGCAGATGCTGCAGGCGCCGCAGCTTGACCTCGTGCGGCGTGTCGTCGGCCAGGCTGGCCGCCGGCGTGCCGGGGCGCGGGCTGAAGATAAACGAGAACGAAGTGTCGTAGCCGATCTCCTCGATCATCGCCATCAGCTTGTCGAAGTCCGCCTCGGTCTCGCCGGGGAAGCCGATGATGAAGTCGGATGACAGCGACATGTCCGGGCGCAGCGCGCGCAACTTGCGGATGATGCTCTTGTATTCCAGCACGCTGTAGCCGCGCTTCATCGCCATCAGGATGCGGTCTGAAGCGTGCTGCACCGGCAGGTGCAGGTGGTTGACCAGCTTCGGGCAGCGCTCGTACATCTCGATCAGGCGCGGCGTGAACTCCTTCGGGTGGCTGGTGGTGTAGCGGATGCGCTCGATGCCGGGGATCTCGGCCACGTATTCGATCAGCAGCGCGAAGTCGGCGATCTCGCTGGTGCCGCCCATGGCGCCGCGATACGCATTGACGTTCTGGCCCAGCAACGTGACTTCGCGCACGCCTTGCTCGGCCAGCCCGGCGACTTCCGCCAGTACGTCCTCGAACGGGCGGGAGACTTCCTCGCCACGGGTGTAGGGCACCACGCAGTAGCTGCAGTACTTGGAGCAGCCTTCCATGATGGAGACAAAGGCGCTCGGGCCTTCCACGCGTGCCGGCGGCAGATGGTCGAACTTTTCGATTTCGGGAAAGGAAATGTCCACCTGCGAGTGGCCGGTCTGCTGGCGGCGGTTGATCATGTCAGGCAGGCGGTGCAGCGTCTGCGGGCCGAACACCACGTCGACATAGGGCGCACGCTTGACGATGGCGGCGCCTTCCTGGCTCGCCACGCAGCCGCCCACGCCGATCACCAGGTCCGGCTTGACGGCCTTGAGCGCCTTCAGGCGGCCCAGTTCGGAGAACACCTTCTCTTGCGCCTTCTCGCGCACGGAGCAGGTGTTAAAGAGGATGACGTCCGCTTCTTCCAGCGTGTCTGTCTTCTCCATGCCCTGGGTGGCATGGAGCATATCGACCATCTTGTCCGAGTCATACTCGTTCATCTGACAGCCGTAGGTTTTGACGAAGACTTTTTTCATGGTGCCGATCTCAGTGGTTGACCTGGGGGCATCAGGGTTTTATGGGGGCGAAAGATATCCGGGCCTCGGCGCGTCGCCGCGCCCCGGACTACGACTATTGCGCTGCTTTTTGTTCCTGCTCGGTCAGCACCCAGGCCGTCAGCAACTGGCCGTAGAGGTCGAGCTTGAACCGTACCGGCAGCTTCTGGCCGGCCACCGCCCCGATGGGCAGCAACTGGTTGTCCGTGCCGAACAGCCGCAGGCCCGGCGCCACGCCAACGGTCTTGCCGTCCAGCGTGGCCGACTGTGGCGCGCTGGGCGACTGCGCGGCGAGCACCAGCTTGGCCTTGGCCGCGTCCGCGGGGATCACGCGCAACGCTTGCTGCGCATACGCCGTTGCCGGCAGCAGCGCGGCGGGCAAAACAAGCGATGCAGCTAGCAAGGTGGCCCGGACCAAAGCGAAAAAGGCAGGGCGCGCGGCACGGTTGGCTGGCATGAAGGCTCCGGCAGAAACGGTTCGGAAAAAGAAAGCGGATAACGAAAGCGGAAAACGAAAGCGATTCGGGTCTTCTCCCCGGTGGCGCGGGCCGGGCAACCTAATATTCTACCCGGTCGCCCGCCGGCCGCGCGGCGCTAGAACAGCCCGGATGCTTCCTGCAGCACACGCTGCTTGGAGACCGTGCCCATCAGCTCGCGCCCGGCCGTATCGCGGATCAGCGGGATCCGGTTGAGCGCGTGATGGGTGAACAGCCGCAGCGCGTCGGGCAGCCGCGACTCCGGCGTCAGGGTGGGGAAATCGCGTTCGCACAGTGCCAGCAGGCCCGCGTGCGGCCGCTCGCGCAGGGCACGTTGCACCGCATGGATCGACAGCGCGCCCAGCAGGCAGCCATCCGGCCCAATCATATAAAGATAGCGCGTGCCGGTCTCGGCGAACTTGTCGCTGGCCTGCTCCAGCGTGGCCTCGGGGCCGATGACGGTGTCGGTGGCGTCGCACAGCCCGGCCAGCGTCAGCGCCCGCGCGCGCTCCGCGGCGGCGGATGCCTGGGTGCGCTCTGCCACCACGCTGTACAAGGACAAGGTCTGGCAACGCGATGCGGTGTAGTAGGCCGCCGCAGCGCCGATCATGCCCGGCAGCAGCAGCGCCGGGGCCAGCGTCATCTCGAACACCATCAGCACCGACATCAGCGGCGCCTGGCTGGTGGCGGCCAGGAAGGCGGCCATGCCAACCAGCGGCAGCAGCGGCGCGCCGCTGCCGCCTGGCACGGCGGGTGCCAGCAGTTGTCCGAGCGCCGCGCCGACGAACAGCGAAGGCGTGAACACGCCGCCCACCGCACCCGAGCCCATGCTGAGCACGGTGGCCAGCAGCTTGGCCAGCAACACCGCCGCCAGCGATACGCTCAAGGGGTGCGCCTGCAAGATCGACTGGATGGTGTAGTAGCCGTTGCCGACCACCTCGGGCACCCAGATCGCCAACACGCCCACCATCGCACCGCCCAGCGCCAGGCGCGGCACCAGGCCGCCCGGCACCCGGGCAAAGGCACCCTTGGCCAGGCTGGAGGCGCGCATGAAGAGGGCGCCGGACACGCCGGCCAGCACGCCGAGCAAGACCGCCGCCAGCAGCATGGGCGGATGCAGCAGGTCGGCGGGCACGGTCAGGCCGGGGTAGAGCGGCTGCAGGCCGCCATGTAACTGGCTGACCACCGTGCCCGCCACGGAAGCCAGGAACAGCGGCATCAGGCGCTGCACTGCCACTGCGCCGAAAACCACCTCGGCCACGAAGACCGCCGCCGATAGCGGCGTGTGGTACACCGAGGCCAGCCCGGCGGCCGCCGCGCAAGCCGTGAGCATGCGCCGCAGGTTGGTGTCGCCATCCGGCCCGCTGCCGCCGCGCGCGGACGGAAACACCGATCCGCACAGGGCCGCGAGCTGGATCATCGCGCCTTCCTTGCCCACCGAGCTGCCGGTGACGATGGAGCAGAACGAAGACAGCGCGCGCAGCAAGGTGATGCGCACCGGCAGGCGCCCGGTGCCGCTGGCAACCGCCTCCATATAGTCGGAGACGCCTGGCTGCGCGGCGTTGAGCTTGGCTGCCGCCGTCAGCAGCAAGCCCGCGATCACGCCGCCGAGCGTCGGGATCGCCACCCGCCAGATCAGGGCGAGGCCCGCGAATACCGTGACGATATCGGCATGCGTGCCAAACATCACATAGCCGCTTGCGTCCAGCGCCTCCTTGAACAGGGTGGTGACGATGGCCGCGGCAATCCCTACCGGGATGGCAGTAAAGAGGGTGACTTCCTGGTCTTCGATGAACCTGAACCGCATCGTGTCGGCATCCGGGGGCTGGGATGGGCTGGGCCGGGCTGGCGCGCGCCCGCGCGGTGCGTGGGCTCACCCAGGCAGGGGCCAGGCGGGGGATGGCCGCCATCATAGCGCAGCGGCGCGCGCGTCCCTCGGGGCGCAGCGCGCGCGTGAAAGCGCCAGGCTGGTACACTAGCGGTCTTTCCTCCTAAAGAAGCGGGGGCAGTCGCCTCGCTTCGCCGGTCGGTATTTCCGGTTTTCGGTTTTCTCACTCACGTCGCCCCCGCGATTGGCGCACCACATGCGCAAAGGGCGGCCGAAGCGTCAATTCATGTCTTTTTCCGAACTTGGCTTGTCCGACAAGCTTATGCGTGCCGTGGCCGAACAGGGCTATACCACGCCGACTCCGATTCAAGCGCAGGCGATTCCCGCCATCCTGAAAGGGGGCGACCTGCTTGCCGGCGCGCAGACCGGCACCGGCAAGACGGCCGGCTTCACGCTGCCGCTGCTGCAACTGCTGTCCGAATCCTCGGCCGGCCGCGAACCCGCGCGTGGACAGCGCCTGCCGGTGCGCGCACTGGTCCTGACCCCGACCCGCGAACTGGCGGCGCAGGTGGAAGAAAGCGTCCGTAACTACGGCAAGTACCTCAAGCTGCGCTCCATGGTGATGTTCGGCGGCGTGGGCATCAACCCGCAGATCGAACAGCTCAAGCGTGGTGTCGATATCGTGGTGGCCACGCCCGGCCGCCTGCTCGATCACCTGTCCCAGCGCACCATCGACCTGTCGCACGTGGAAATGCTCGTGCTGGACGAAGCCGACCGCATGCTCGACATGGGCTTCATCCACGACATCCGCAAGATCCTCAACGTCTTGCCGCCGAAGCGCCAGAACCTGCTGTTCTCGGCCACCTTCTCCGACGAGATCCGTGGCCTGGCCGACCGCCTGCTGGACAACCCCGCTTCCATTGAAGTGGCGCGCCGCAATACCACGGCCGAAACCGTGGCGCAACGCGTCTACCCGGTGGACCGCGAGCGCAAGCGCGAACTGCTGGCCCACCTGGTGCGCGAGAACGACTGGCACCAGGTGCTGGTGTTTACCCGCACCAAGCACGGCGCCAACCGCCTGGCCGAGCAGCTCGACAAGGACGGCCTGTCGGCATTGGCGATCCACGGCAACAAGAGCCAGTCGGCCCGCACGCGCGCGCTGACCGAGTTCAAGGCCGGCACGCTGCGCCTGCTGGTGGCGACCGATATCGCCGCGCGCGGCATCGACATCGACCAACTGCCCCACGTGGTCAACTACGACCTCCCCAACGTGCCCGAAGACTACGTGCACCGTATCGGCCGTACCGGCCGCGCCGGCGCCGAGGGCGAGGCGATCTCGCTGGTCTGCGTGGATGAAATCTCGCTGATGCGCGATATCGAGCGGCTGATCAAGCGCCAGATCGAGCAAACCATCTTGCCGGGCTTCGAGGTCGATCCGAGCATTCCGGCCGAGCCGATCCAGAAGGGCCGGCAGGCACGCGGCCAGGGCCAGGGCAACGGTGGTGGCGGCCGTGGCCGCGGCCAGGCACCCGCCGGCGGCCAGCCGCGCGGCCGTGCACCGGCAGCGGAAGCTGGCGAGCGCCAGCAACGTCCGGCACGCGCGCCGCAAGGCCGCGGCCAGGCTCCGGCCGCGGCCGATGGGCAAGGCCAGCGCCGCGCGCCGCAGGCACCGGGCCAGCGCCCGGCGCAGGGCAGCGGCCGCCCGGCTTCGGCCGGGCAAGGCAACCCGCGTAACGGTCAGGCCAACGGCAACCGCACCGGCGAGGCCAACGGCAACCGTGCCGCTGGCAATGGCAATGGCAACCGTGATCGCAATGGCGATGTCAACGGCAACCGCGCCGGTGCCAACACCCACGCCGCGCAGCCGCGCACCGGACAGGATCCGGCGGCACGCGGCCGCCGTCCGGCGCCGCAAGCCGCGCTGCTGGGCGGCCAGCGCGCCAAGCCCACGCGCTAACTCCATAACGTTCCCCAACGGCTGCCACGCGCAATGTCCAGTTCAGGGTTTGACCTTCAGGTGCCCGGCGACGGCGGCACGCCCATCGATGGCGATGGCGTGCCCTACGCCAGCCTCACGCCGGACCTGATGCTGGATGCCATGGAGGCCGCCGGGTTCGAGCCGGATGGCCGCCTGCTGGCGCTCAATAGCTATGAGAACCGGGTCTGGCAGGTGGGGATCGAAGGCAGCGCGCCGGTGGTGGTCAAGTTCTACCGCCCCGGCCGCTGGAGCGACGCCGCCATCCTGGAAGAGCATGCTTTCGTGCGGCAACTGGCCGACGCCGAGATTCCGGCGGTGCCGGCCATCGCGCGCGACGGCGCCACGCTGCTGGCGCATGCGGGTTTTCGCTTCGCGGTGTTTCCCCGCTGCGGGGGGCGCGAACCGGAGCTGGATCGTGCCGATACGCTGACCTGGCTTGGCCGTTTCATCGGCCGCATCCATGCGCTCGGCGCCACGCATCCTTACCAGGCACGCCCCACCATCGACGTGGACACCTTCGGGGTGGCCCCGCGCGACTGGCTGCTGGCGCAAGACTGTATTCCCCTGGAACTGCGCCCGGCTTGGCAGGCGGTTGCCGACCTCGCCGTGGATGGCGCTCGCCGCTGCTTCGAGCGCGCGGGCGATGTCGCGCAGTTGCGCCTGCATGGCGATTGCCATCGCGGCAATGTGCTGTGGATCGAGGAGTCGCATGCGGGTTCGCGCCCACCCGGGCCGCACTTTGTCGATTTCGACGATAGCCGCATGGGGCCGGCGGTGCAGGATCTGTGGATGCTGCTGGAAGGCGACCGCGCCGCCCAGCAGGGCCAGATGGCCGACATCCTGGCCGGCTATGAGGATTTCGCGGAATTCCAGCCGCGTGAGCTTTACCTGATCGAGGCGCTGCGCACGCTGCGCCTGCTGCATTACAGCGCCTGGCTGGCCAGCCGCTGGCGCGATCCGGCCTTTCCGGCGGCATTCCCGTGGTTTGGGACTGCCCGCTACTGGCAGGACCGCATCCTCGAGCTGCGCGAGCAGGTCGCGCTGATGGACGAGCCGCCGCTCTGGCCGGTCTGACCCGGCGCCGGCCAGCCCAGGCCGGCTGCCTTACTTCTTGCCCGGGGCCTTGACCAGGACGACCGGGCACGGGGCGTGCGCCAGCACCCGTCCCGCCACCGAACCAATCACCGCATCGAAGAACGAGCCGCGGCCGTGCGTGCCCATGACGATGCCGCGTGCGTCCACGCTGGCGGCGTAGGCGACGATGCGCTCCGGCGCAAAGCCGTGCAGCGCATGTTGCTCGAAGGCGATGCCCGCGGCGCCGAGGATGTCGGCCACGGACTGCATGGCCTTACCGCTTTCTTCCTGATGCCAGGCGTCGATGGTTTCCTTGCTGACGAAGGCGCGTACCTGTCCGGTGACATCGGGCGTCACATGGACCACATGCACGGTAAAGCCGCTTTGCAGCAGTTTGCCTTCGGCGATAAAGCGAGCGGCTGCGTCGGAAAAGGGCGAACCGTCGGTGGCGAGCACGATGTTGGTCATGGCGGCTATCTCCTATAGTGGCTGTGATCGTTGTCGGCATGGCGGCCCCCGCCGGGTGGCTCGGGGGCGGTCACTACTGTCATCATGGCACCCTGCGGGCAACCTTGCCTGGATCCAGATCAAGTCCGGGCGCAATCGCCGGCACCTTCCATGAGCCTTCCAATTTCCCGTTTTGACGGTTTTTTTGCACCGTGCCGTGGCATCTCAGCGCCTTTTTGATGCGGGGAAATCTACGCTGCAGATAGGACAACTCTGTCGGATGTTCCGGCTTGCCGCCATGTGGATCTACTATCGGTTGGCGATCGGCGCGCTGGCCATGCTCGCGCTGATCCTGCTTTTTGCCATGGAATTCGGGCTGGCCAGTGCCATTGCGCGCCGCGAGGAGGGCTTTTCCCGGTCGCCCGATGAGCAGGGTCCCTGAAGGTGCCTGCGCGCTGCCGGGCCCGATGAAGGCGCGCCGCCAGGGGCGCCGTGCGTGGACAAGTTGCATGTAGCGGTTCAGACTGCCGGGTGCGGGCCGCGCGGCTGTCTCGCGGCCCGCCCGTCGTATCCGTCGCCATGCACTTTCCTATCCAACAAGAGCCATGAGACTACGTTCCCTTGCCCGCGCGCCTGGCAGCGCGCCGCATTGCGCCCCCCTGCATACCCATTCCCATACCTTCCAGTCCCCCTTGCGCAGCGCTGTCCGCGCGACCGTGTGCAGCGCCCTCGGCGCCATGCTGCTGGCCGCTGGCGCGCACGCCGCCACGCTCGACGGCGTGCAGCTGCAGCAGCACGCCGATCAGGCCGCGGCGCGCAGTTACCGCGAATGGGTCGAGTTGCTGGCGCTGCCCAACGACGCCACCGTGCCGGCGGATATCCAGAAGAACGCGGACTGGCTGGTCAAGGCCTTCGCCCGGCGTGGCTTCCAGGCGCGCGAGCTGCCCAATAACGGCAAGCCGATGGTCTACGCCGAATACCCCGCCAGCACGCAGCAAAGCGCTGGCCCGCGTAAGACCGTGCTGTTCTACATGCATTTCGACGGCCAGTCGGTAACGCCGTCGCAATGGGCGCAGCCCAGCCCGTGGGAGGCTACGCTCAAGGCGCGCAGCGCCGATGGCAAGTGGGAAACGCTGCCGCTGGACAAACTCTACGCCGGCCAGGTCGATCCCGAATGGCGCGTGTTCGGGCGTTCGTCGTCCGACGACAAGGGCCCCATCGTGATGTTCCTGGCCGCCATGGATGCGCTCAAGGCCGCCGGGGTGGACCCGGCGGTCGATATCAAGGTGCTGCTGGATTCCGAGGAGGAGAAGGGCTCGCCGTCGCTGGGCAAGGTGATCGCGGACAACCTGGCGCTGCTGCGCAATGACGGCATGGTGATCTTCGATGGCCCCATGCACCAGAGCAACCAGCCCACGCTGATCTTCGGCAACCGCGGCGTGCTGCTGGTGCAGCTCAAGGTATTCGGCGCCAGCCAGGGCCTGCACAGCGGCCACTACGGCAACTATGCCGCCAACCCCGCGCAGCGGCTGGCAAACCTGCTCGCCACCATGAAGGACGACGACGGCCGCGTCACCATTGCCGGTTACTACAAGCCGGTAAAGATCGATGAACGCGCGCGCCGCATCATGGCCGCCGTGCCAGACGACGAGGCCGCGCTGCGCCGCCGCCTGGGCATCGCGCGCGCCGAGCGCGTTGGCGCCAACTACCAGGAGGCCATGCAGTACCCCACGCTGAACGTGCGCGGCATGGCCGCCGGCGACGTGGGCGAGAAGGCCCGCACCATCATTCCGGAAGTGGCGGTGGCCGAAATCGATATCCGCACCGTGCCGGAGACCAGCCCGCAATCCCTGTTCGGCCTCGTCAGGCAGCACGTGGAAAAACAGGGCTACCACCTGGTCAAGGGCGAGCCTACCGACGACGACCGCGCGCGCTATCCCAAGCTTGCTTCGGTCACCGCGGGCGAGGTCTCGGCCTCCAGCTCCGCCGCGCGCACGGACCTGTCGGCGCCGATCAGCCGGTGGCTCACTCAGGCTATGCAACAGTCCTACGGCAAAGCGCCGGTGCAGATCCGAATGATGGGTGGCACCGTGCCGACCGGCGCGGCGGTGCAGGCGCTGCAGGCGCCGTTCGTGATCGTGCCGCTGGTCAATGCGGACAATAACCAGCACAGCTACGACGAGAACATGCGGTTGGGCAATTACCGCGATGGCATCCGTACCGTGATGGGCATCCTGCAGACACCGTTCAAGTAAGGGGCAACGCCGTAGGCCGCAGGCGCCGCGTATCCGCCAGGACGCGGCGTGCCTGCCCAATGACCCATGCAATCACAGGAGATAGCAAGATGACGCAAGCCAGGCAAGATCCCGCCGCCTACGCGCAAACGCCGGCCTTCGAAGCCGGCCGGCAGGTACGTTCGGAAGTCATGGGAGAACAACACGTGCAGCGCGCGTTCGACGCCGCGCAACAGCAGGGCGATGTCGGCCTGCAGCAACTGGTGACGGAGTTCGCCTGGGGCACGGTGTGGACGCGTGACGGCCTGGACCGCAAGCAGCGCAGCCTGGCCACGGTATCGATGCTGATCGCGCTCAACCGGCCGCAGGAACTGACCGGCCATCTGCGCGGCGCCCTGGCCAATGGCGTGACGCCGCTGGAATTGCGTGAACTGGTGGTGCACAGCGCGGTGTACTGTGGCTTTCCGGCGGCGCTGGACGCCGGGCGCAAGCTGGCCGAAGTGCTGGAGGCTGCCAACGTGAAGGGCTAAGTGGGCGGTAGCAGGCGGGAGCAGGCTTGTGGCAGATGCACGGTGCGGATTCAACCGGAATCATGCCAAATGCGCGGCGCTTGCCTTGCAAGCGCTTAACCGCCCAGGCGCGCAAGCGTGTCAGTCCTAACGCTGCAGCGCCTGCGCGGCGAAGCTCACGAGGTAGCCGCTGCCCAGGCAGGCGGCGATCCATCCGGCGAGGATCAGGGCGGTGTCTTTGACGGTCATGATGCGTTCCTGCTGTCTGTGCAGTCTGTGCTGTCTGTGCTTTCCGTGCAGCGCTTGCTTGATGCTCACACGGAGAAACCGAACGGATAGTCGTGCTTGACCGTGCGGGCGCCGTCGCTGAACGCGTCGACCTTGCGCGCGCCATCGGTATAGGCGTCGGCCGAGCGGTGCACGTAGCCGTAGTTGTCGCCGGCGTGGGTGCCGCGAGCGTCCGCGGCAAAGGCGGAGTTCAGGGAGAGCAGGGCGGTGCCGGCGATGGCGGCAGCGAGGAACAGGCGGGCGGTGGTAATTCTCATGATCTATCTGCCTTGTTGAAATTGGGAGAACATGTTCCGTCTCCATGTGACAAAGGATAGATCTGGTACGGGATCGATAAGGGTCCCTGTATCGTATTCGATATTCAAATTTTCTGATTAAACGTCCTGTGCAAGCCCCGGGGCCCGCCCCGAGGCCTGCCGCGCGGCAAAATCCTGCGCCGCCGCCAGCAGCCAGGTCCGCAGGCGCGACATCGCATCGCTCATTGGCCGCGAGTCCGGCGCCACCAGGTAGTAGGCGCGCTGCGAGCGCATGGCCTGCGCCACCGGCATCACCAGCAGGCCCAGCGCCAGGTACTCCTCCACCAGGAAGCGCGGCACCAGGCCCACGCCCAGCTTGGCGCGGGCGGCGCTGATCACCATGCTGTGGTGGTCATAGCGCGTGCCGCGCATGGCGTTGACGTCGCCCACACCGGCCGCCTCCATCCAGTTCTTCCAGTCCAGCCGGCGCGTCGACAGGTGCAGCAAGGGCGCCTGCGCGATGCGCTGGGCGCTGACCGGCCCTTCGCCGGCAAACAGCTCAGGATGGCAGATCGGCACCGATTCTTCATCGAACAGCGGGTCGGCGCGGCCGCCCGGATAGTTGGCTTCGCCGTAGTGGATGGCAGCGTCGTACGGCGTGCCGTCGAACAGGAACACATCCGCTTGCGCGCTGAAGTTGACCACCACCTGTGGATGCTGCGCGTAGAACGCCGGCAAGCGGGGGATCAGCCATTCCACGGCCAGGGTCGGCACGCAGGCCAGTTCCACGATACCGCCCGCGCCCTCGTGCGCCATGATGTCCAGCGTGTCGCGCTGCAGCTTTTGCAGGCTTTCCCGTACCTGGTAGCCGTAGAGCGATCCGGCCGGCGTCAGGCTGACACGCTGGTTGGCGCGGTGGAACAGCGCCACGCCGAGCTGGCTTTCCAGTGTGGCGATCTGGCGCGAGACGGCGCTCTCGCTCAGGCAGAGTTCCGCCGCGGCCCGGCGCAGGTTCTGGTGTCGGGCGGCGGCTTCGAAGGCGCGCAGGCTGCTGAGGCTGGGAATGCGGGAGGCGCTCATGGGGCGAGTGGCAGGGGGCGGTTGACTTGGGCATCTCACTGGCACCCCAGTTTGATGCATGAAAGTCATCATCCTATGCGTAAATCTCGCTTGATGTAAAAAAGTTGATGACTAAAAATGCCGAACTCCCGGAATGTTGCCTATAGGCCTTCCGGCGTTCCCCGCCCCCCAAGAGACCAGAGACGGGACATCACAACCAATAAGGAAACGAGGAGACCGGCATGAATCGACTGCTTCGCATCATCGGCCATTGCGGCATTTCAATGGGTTTGCTGGCCGTGACCGCGGCCACGGCCAATGCGGACGACTTCCCCAACAAGCCGGTCCGCATCATCGTGCCGTATCCGGCCGGCGGCACCACCGACATGGTGGCGCGCATGATCGGCGACCAGCTTACCGTGATGTGGAAGCAGCCGGTGCTGGTGGACAACCGTCCTGGCGCCGGCGGCATCGTTGGCACCGGCGTGGCGGCCAAGTCGCCGGCGGATGGCTACACGCTGCTGATGGGCTCGGTCGGCGAGTTCGGCATCAATCCCACGCTGTACAAGAAGCTGCCCTACGACGCCGCGGCGGACTTCGTGCCCGTTTCGCTGGTGGCCAAGGTGCCCAACGTGGTGGTGATCTCGCCGGCATTTGCCGAGCGCGCCCGCGTGACCACGCTGGCGGAGTTCATCGCCTACCTCAAGGCCAATCCCGCCAAGGTCAACATGGCCTCGGCCGGCAACGGCACGTCGACCCATCTGGCGGGCGAGCTGTTCCAGCGCATGACCGGTACGCAGATGAGCCACGTTGCCTACAAGGGCAGCAGCCCGGCGCTGGCCGACCTGATGGGCGGCAGCGTCGACGTGATGTTCGATAACTTGCCCGCATCGATCCAGTTCGTCCGTGCCGGCAAGCTCAAGGCGCTGGCGGTTACCTCCGCAGCTCGTTCGGCGGCGCTGCCCAATGTGCCCACCGTGGCAGCGGCCGGGCCGGTCGAAGGCTTCGACGCCAGCCCGTGGTTCGGCCTGTTTGCGCCCAAGGGCCTGCCCGCCGCGATTGCGCAGAAGATCAGCCGCGACCTGGCACGCGCCACCAGCGATCCCGCCATCCAGGCCAAGCTGCGCGAGCAGGGCGCCGAGCTGGCGCCGAACTCGCCGGAAGCGTTCGCCGAACTGGTGCGCAACGATCGCCGCAAGTGGGGCGAGATCGTCAAGCTCTCCGGCGCCACCGTCGATTGATCGACTGATCGACCGATCGACTGATCCCACACCGAGCCTCTCATGAGCACGCCAGTCCATCCTTACGCGTTCGCGCCGGCCATGCGGGAGCCGCAAGGCTCGCCCATCCGCGAGCTGTTTCCCTACATGAGCCTGCCGGACATGATCTCGTTCGCGGGTGGCTATCCCTCGCCGGCCAGCTTCGATGCCACCGCGCTGCAGGATGCCGCGTCCAAGGTCATGGCCACCAATCCCGCGCAATGCCTGCAGTATGGGCCGACCGAGGGCATGCCCGCGCTGCGCCAGGCATTGTCCGCGCTGATGGCGGAGCGCGGCGCGCCGTTGCCGCCCGAGCAGGTCGTAGTGACTTCGGGCTCGCAGCAAGGCTTCGACCTGCTGGTGCAGGCCTTTGTCGCGCCGGGCACGCCGGTGTGGGTGGAAACGCCGACCTATCCCGCCGCCGTGCAGGCGCTGCGGCTCGCCGGCGCCGCCGTGCGCGCCATCCCTTCCGACCAGGACGGGCTGTGCGTGCAGGCCCTTGCCACCATGCTGGCGGATTGCCCCGACGCCGAACGGCCGCGCCTGCTCTACCTGGTGCCCACCTTCGCCAACCCGAGCGGGCGCACGCTGGCGCTGGCGCGCCGCCGCGCCGTGCTCGCGCTCGCCGCGCAGCACCGCATCGTGGTGGTGGAAGACGATCCCTACGGCAGCCTGCGCTTTGACGGCGAGCCGCTGCCCTCGCTGCTGTCTCTGGCCGCGCAGGAGCCCGCGCTGACACCGTGGGTGATCTATCTCGGCAGCTTCTCCAAGACCATGGCGCCCGGGCTGCGCCTAGGCTGGATGGCCGGGCCCGCCGAAATCCTGCGGCGCGCGGTGATCGCCAAGCAAGTCTGCGATCTGTGTACCTCGCCGTGGCTGCAGCTCGCCATGGCAAGCTGCCTGGCGGACGGCCTGCTGCCCCGCCAGACCGCGCGCATCATCGACCTTTACCGCCACAAGCGCGACCTGATGGTGCAGGCCCTGGCCGATGCGTTCGGTTCCGCGCTGCGCTGCGAAACCCCGCAAGGCGGCATGTTCCTGTGGTGCGAGATCGACGGCGTGGCCGACGCGGCCAGCCTGCTGCCGCACGCCATCGCGGCGCGCGTGATGTATGTGCCGGGCGCCAGCTTTGGCGTGGACGGACAGCGCTCGGCCGCGCTGCGGCTATCGTTCGCCACCGCGTCCGATACGCAGATCGTGGAAGGCGTGGCGCGTTTGCGGCAGGCGGTAATGTCCAGCCAGGGCGCTTAGCCAGAACCGCTTCGCTTCATGAAACGGCCACTTAGCGGGATATCGCCACCTGCCGGTTCCTGGCATCCAGTTTGCGCAGGATGTGTTGAACCTGGGTCTTCACCGTCCACTCGCTCTTGTTGAGGATACGTGCGATTTCCCAGTTGGTCTTGCCTTGGCGGAGCCAATGGAAGACCGCTTGCTCCGCTTTGGTGAGGGATCGTACGGCCGCGCTCGCGGGATTGCCGCTCCCTCTGAGATGATGGATCTTGACGAGAGCTTCGTGGACCCCGAGGGCAACCGCCTCGGCATGGTGCTCGTGGTGAGCGCGGCGCGCCGTATCCACGCCGAACAGCGCGAAATAAGACGCCAGCCCGCGGTCCGCATCGACGTGCCCGTGGAGAAAAAGATTGCCAAGCGCGTATTGCTTGAATAACGACGCCAATGCCACGTTCTCGCCGGCCATGTCCGGGCAGAAAAACTGAGGAGTGCGCGCCAGGATCCAGTGCGAAAAAACCGGGCAGCCCACGCCTGGGCTACGCGTAACCTGTTGCAGGTAGGCCTCCGGCACGCGAAAGGTGAACGTTTCGAGTGGCCTGACCCCCAAGGTATGTTTGGTGGTCAGGCCGAATGCGGACATCTGGTGCGGGATCAGTTCATTGAGCCAGGTGCGTGACCAGTGCAGGAAGCTATCCGGATCCGCAATCGCGGCGGACCGCATGGACTGCTGAATCTCCCGGCCACGGCTGGAAGGTGCTTTCACATAAAGCGCAGACGCATGCATGTCCATCGTTGTCGCTCCTTAAGCACCTGCCCTTGCGCATTGGATGCGCACGGTGGGTTGGATGGGTAGGGACGGAGCGCGCGCCGGGTGAGCGATGTGTCGTGTCCGCCGATCGTTATGGAGGCGCATGCCACAACCGCTGGTGCCGGCGCCGAAGTACCCGGAAATCATCGTCCGGGCATGTCCTCGGGTCAAGCGGATAATTCTCGAACTTGGCCCGCGCTCAATCAGCGCGTGCCGTAGATGAACCGGGTGGCAATTTCGGCGACTTGCTTGCCCAGTGCCTGAGCCGTATCGCGATCGCATTGCGGCGGAGCGACATCGGGCGATTCGTCCGCATTGGCCTGGGCCATGGCGCCCAGGAAGCCGCCGACCCGGTTCAGGTCCCGCGGGGTTCCCTGGCTGGTGTGATAGCCGGGCATCGTACCCAGCGGTACCCAGATCATGGCGTGTTGCGCGGCAAAGATCGTCATTTGCATCAGGGTGTTCAGCTTGTCCCCGCTCCAGCATGCCGAGCAAGTGAACCCGGCCGCAAGCTTGTTACGCCAGCCCTGCGACGCCCAGACGACGGAGGAGTCATCCATGAATCGCTTGAAGTCGGCAGGGACGTTCCCCATGAACGTGGGGGCGCCAAAGATGATTGCGTCGGCCTGGTCGAGTTCGCTCCAGCGGCTGTTCACCTCAGAGACAGGAATGAGGCTTGTGGTTGTGTTGGCGATCGACTGCGCGCCCACTTGGACCGCATGGGCGAGCACGGCGGTGTGGCCTGCGTTACTTTGATAGACGATGGCAATCCTGGGCATGGGGAACTCCTTTTTGCGTTGTTGGCGGTGGGAAACTGGAAGGCAGAAGACTCGGCCTCGGCCCGCTGGGCGTTGTGAATGCTCTACAAGGTGCTCAATCCGCGCACCAGGCGATGGCGCCAGTCCATGCCTTCACGGAACGACTGATGGCGGGCGTTGCTCTCCTGCTCGATGCGTGCCGCGTTGGCGCGGGCCATGGCGATGGCGTCGGGGATGCTGCATAGGTGCGGCCATCCATAGAGCGCTGTAATTTGCGCGAGTCTCTGTTCGATCGATCCGCCCACCACGCGGCAGGGAATGCCAAGCGCCTGCAACCTCTCCAGCAACATGCGCTCCGTCATGCGGCGAAACGCTTCCGAGACGGGGCGATGGCCGTCGTCGGTCATCGGGAACTCGATCGGCAGGTGGATCACCTCCTCATACGAGGCGCGGGCGTGCGCCTCCACCGCGTGCATGAGTCGCTCAAAGATGTGTTCATGCGTGGGGCGATAGCGCAAGCCCAGTAGCTTGCGCAGGCCACGGGTTAGTGGCCCATTGGCGGGATTGATCCCCGCGATCAGGCGGCCTCGGGCATAGATCCACTCGTGCAGGCAGGAGCCGTCCGAAATGTAGGTGTCTCCGCACAGGTGCTCGGACACGACACGCTCCTTGAACCGCCACAGGCAGAGTTCCATCAGTTCGGGAATGCTGCACTGCTCAAGCACCTTGCCCGGTAGCGCTTCCGGCATGATTTCGCGCATGGTGCGGGCATTGGTGCGGGGAATGCCGGTCAGGTAACCCAGGGCATCGGTCGTGGTCGACTTGCCGGTGGAGTAAGTGCCGGAGATCACGATGCGCATGTCAGTCCCTGCTCGCAGGCGGGGCATCTTCTTCCGTCGCGGGGAGGTGGTGGGCGAATGTGAAGGTGGCGGTCATTGTGCCAAGCTGGCATAGGAAGCGGAAGACGGACCAATTGCATCCATTCGCGCGCCTGCGCTTGTGGCTCAACGTGTGCAGCTCGATCAATTGCTGGCGGCGGACCTTGCAGGGCACGGCGGTGCTGATAATGAAATCCCGCATCCAGAGCGTATTGCTCCGGGTTCGTGAAATCCTGTCTTTCTGGTAGATGACGGCTTGCGCCATCTGGGCGCAAGCCAATACGAACTCCACATTGGAAAGCGTTCGGTAGACGGATGTAGGGGCACTGAAGATGGTCTCCGCGATGGCATGGCCGTCGTCGGGACTGAGCATGAGATGGTGCAGATCGATCCCGTAGACGCCGCCGATCGCCAGCCTGCCGGCTACCGATTGCGGCGCATCGTGTTCGAGCATTCCGGTGTTGTCGACGTGTGTCGCATCGTTGCGCGGCTGCCCGTTGTGGGTCAGGGTCACCGCCAGTTCCATGCCGCCAAGCTGCAGTTCAATCCGCGTGGAAAAGCGGTAGAGCGAGCGGCGATCCTTGAGCGGCTCGGTGACAATGCGATGGATGGCATAAGGCAGGGCGTCGAGCTGTTCATCGGGTGCATTTCCACTGCGAATCTCACAGCGATTGATCAGCACTTCAGGCTCGGACGGACTTGTCGAGAATCGCTGAGCTACCGCCCACTCGGAGAGCACCGCGCCCAGATGGGTTGCGTCCACTGTCGAGAGATGCGGCGGCGCCGTAGCGCCGGTGGACTTCCTGGACCAGTCCTGAGGATAGATGACCGCAACCTTGCCCTGGCATGGCAGCGCTGCGATGTCGGTGCAGGGCGCTATCACGCGATACTGGACGCGCTTGAATCCGGATCCGAAGTAGCGTTGTTCTCGCGGGCCCAGCAACTGATCAATGTCGGCAAAGTGGCGTGACTGTCCGCGCTGGGACGGGTGTTGCCGTGCGTGATTGGCGTCAGCCCTGGCGCTGAAGTGCATGGTTCGCCCCGTGAATTGTGCAGGAGGGAGAGTATCTGCGCGGGCGGTTTGCAGCGTACATACTCTGGTCGGAGTATTGCGCTCGGCAATCAAGTGCGGTCTGTGCGGGTTCTCCCAAGCGAGCCGCGCAATGGCCGCGCGCCAGGAAACTGGTTCTTTTCTGCCAAGGCGCAAGGGGCTCGCTGCCGCGGCCTATGGGATACTGAGGCTCCCCTTGTTTGCTAACCCACCATGGTTGAATCCATCCCCGCCCGCTGGCCCCATTCCGGCTTCGACTCCGCTGCGCGCGACGGTGACGGCCAGCTGCTGGCCAGCGACCACCTGCTGCGGATGTGGTGGCGCCGCCCGGAGGTAGCACCGGTGGACGAATCTTGCGACGCCGAGCGAGCGCTGCATGCTGCGTTGATCGCCGAGCCACGGCGGGCCGTGCCGGCCAGCGAGCTTGCCGCCTTGCAAGACCCCGATGCCCGCGACAACTACGCCGTGGTGCTGGCCATGCGCGAGCGCCTGCTTGCCGCGCCGACCATCGAGGCGGCCTATCTGGATATTTTCCGCGAGGGCAACGTCAGGGTGCCGCCGGTCTTTATCGACCAGCTTGCGCACCTGATCGTGCACGGCATCCTGCATGACAGTGACAAGCCGGATCCGATGGAGTGGCGCGCCGCGGAGTTGTTCTCCCGCGCGCAGAAGGTCTCGCTGCAGGAAGGCGGGGTGATGCTGGCCGATGCCGACACCGTCGAGCTGCACGCGTCGGGCAGTGTCTACGGCGAGCTAGGCCGCATGCTGGCCGAAGCGCAGGTCCCGGCGCGCAAGGTGGAACTGGATGTGCTGGATCGCGATAACGCGCAGGCTTACTGGGGACGCAGCGAGCGCCACGACACGGTGATCCGCTTCGCCAGCGGCAGCGCGGCGCTGGCTGCGTTCAGCCGCGTGCTCGCGCGTTGGGTGCGGCATTTCTTCGGGGTGGAGGTGACGGTGATGCCGCTCTCCGCGATCGAGGACCGGCAGTGGGCCTGGCATATCGGGCTGGACGCGCAGGCCACGCTGTTGCTCAATGACCTGTATCGCGGCGTGGAACTGGAGCCGCAGCGGCAGCGGCGCATCTTGTCGCTGTTCCGGCTGGATTTTGCCGATCCATCCGTGGTGCGCCCGGATGTGGCTGGCCGGCCCGTCTACCTGGCGGCGGCGATGAACGAGGCCGGGATCCTCAAGGTGAAGCCGCAGAATCTGCTGCTGAACCTGCCTCTGGCCTCGATCTCATAGCCGCTGGCCGCAGGAGCACCACGACCAGCAGGAGGAGCCACGTCCGCGCCATCAACGGCGCCATTCGCGGTCGCGGTCATGGTCGTGTTCGTGCCAATCACGCTCGCGCCGATCGCGTTCACGCCACTCGTGTTCACGCCATTCACGTTCGCGCCAGGCGCGCTCGCGCATACCGGGGCCGTAGTAGCCGGGGCCATAGTAACCCGGGCCTGTCACTACCACCGGCTGGGGCTGCACATACACCGGGGCCGGTTCATAGACTGGCGCGGCCCGGTACACGGGGGCTGGCTGGTAGACGGGAGCCGGCGCGACAAACACCGGGCCGGGCATGCCGATGCCGATGTCCACATCCACGCGCGCGAATGCGGCGCTGGATGCAAGGCCTGCAACAGCAGCAATGACGCAAAGGGTGGCAGTTTTCCGCACGGGTGGCTCCGGTTAGTGATTGGCTCCACTGTAAGCCGGCGCGCCGATGTCAGGTATTAGCGGGGTAATACAACTGTGTCTTCTTGTAACGTTTGATGCTTAATTTCCAAAGCATCAGGCGCCGCGCCACTGCAGCCGCCGTCCCAGCCACGGCGCCAGCGCCGACGTTGCCACCCCCAACGCGATCAGCGCCAGCCCGGCCGACAGATCCGCCGAGATCCGCTCCTGGAACGCCACCGCCGAGACCACCAGCCCGATCAGCGGCACGCACAGCATGGCGATCGAGGTGGCTGCAGGCGGCAAGGCCTGCGTCATGTTGAGCACCACGATAAAGGTCAGTGCGGTGGCCAGCGGTCCGGTGTAGAACAGCAGCGGCCAGATCTCCGGCACCGAGAGGAAGTGGGGCGCGCCGTCACGCAGCAGTGCCAGCACCACCAGCGGCACCGAGGCCACGGCGGTTTCCCACGGGATCATGTCCGCGCCCAGGCGCACCGTGCGGTTGGCGCGCAGCTGGATGATGCTGAGCGACCAGGCCAGCGACGCGCCGAGCAGCATCACCAGGCCCACGGCGGTATGCAACTGCCAGTCCCGCACGGTCGGGGCGATCATCAGCGCGATGCCGGCATAGCTCAGGCCGGTGGCGATCCACTGTGGGCGCGACAGCCGCTCCTTGAGCACCAGCGACGACAGCGGAATCACCCACACCGAGGTGGCATAGGCGATCACCGAGGCCCGCCCCGGCGGCACGTACTGCAGCGCCCACAGCGCCAGCGCGGTGAAGGCCGCCATCTGCAGCAGGCCCACACCGATCACCAGCGGCCATTCCTGCCGCGTGGGCACGCGCAGCCGGCGAAATGCACCCAGCACCAGGAAGCTGATGGCGGCGGCCGAGACGAAGCGCGCTGCGGCAAACCAGAGCGGGCTGACGTGGGTCAGGCCCAGCTTCATGACCGGCCAGTTGCCGCCCCAGATCGCCACGGCGCAGGCGAGGGGAATAAACCGGCGCCATCCTTGTTGTACTTGCATGCTTCGACTCGATTCTTTGACCAGGTTGTCCCGCCGCCATGAGATGGGAGGGGGATGCTGGAAAGTCTACGGTTTATTGCGCCGCAGCAAAAACCGAAAGCGGCTGCAAATGCGTGTCGTTGCGGCATAGAATGCTGTCATATAAAAAAACAGGAGTGCAACGTGCTGGACATCGACCTGGACGCCACGGATATCCGGATCCTCAACGAGCTGCAGCGAGACGCCAGCCTGACCAACGTGGAACTGGCCAGCCGCGTCAGCCTGTCCCCCTCGCCCTGCCTGGCGCGGGTCAAGCAGCTGGAAAAGCAAGGCGTGATCTCGCGCCGTGTCACGCTGCTGGACGCGCGCCGGCTCGGGCTGAAGGTGGTGGTGTTTATCCAGATCTCGCTGGACAAGCAGCGCCGCGAAACCCTGGATGCCTTCGAGCGGCGCATCACCACCCTGCCGCAGGTGATGGAGTGCTACCTGATGTCGGGCGATGCAGACTATCTGCTGCGCGTGGTGGTGGCCGATGTGGAAGCGCTGGAGCGGCTGATCATCGACCAGATCACGCGCATTCCCGGCGTGTCCAGCATCCGCTCCAGCTTTGCGCTCAAGCAGGTCCTGTACAGCACGGCGTTGCCGCTGGGCTGATGGCCCGGTTCAGGACGACGCCCGCAGCGCTTCACGCGCCGTGAGCGCCACCACGCTGTCGATGCGCGTGTCGGCGCAGGCCACGGCGATGCCGTCCGGCTGCAGCGGCGCGGCCAGCCGCGTCAGCACATTGCCGGGCGGCATTTCCACCGCCAGGCGCACGCCGCATTCGCGCGCCAGCAGCATGGCCTCATGCCAGCGCACCGGCACGGCAAGGTTGCGCGCCAGGTCGGCGGCGATGCGCGCCGGTTCGCGCAACTCGCGTGCCGCGCTAGCGCTGAAGTAGCGCAGGCGCGGCCGGTTGATGCGCACACCCTCGAACGCGCGAGCGAGCTCGATTGCCGCGCCGTCGAGCAGAGCGCAGTGCGAGGGCACGCTGATGGCAATGGGTTTGGCCGCGTGCGCGCCATTGTCCAGCGCCAGTTCCGCAACGCGTGCCATGGCCGTCGCGGCGCCGGCAATCACGAATTGGGCGGGCGCATTGAGATTGGCCAGGTAGACCGGCGACGCCGGTCCGTGTACCTGCGCGATGATGCGCTCCAGCGGGCCCAGCTCCATGCCGAGGATCGCCGTCATGCCATAGCCGCTCGGATACGCTTGCTCCATCAGCTTTGCGCGCTGCGCCACCAGCCTGACCGCATCGGCATGGTCCAGCACGCCTGCGCAGACCGCCGCCGGGAAGGCGCCGATCGACAGGCCGGCCACGGCATCGGGTTTGGCGCCTTCGGCAAGCAGGCAGCGCGCCATCGCCACGCCAGCGGTCAACAGGCACAACTGCACGGCCACGGTGGACGCTAGTTCGGCCGCGCTGTCCAGCGCCAGCACATCGCGCCCGAGCACTTCGCTGGTCTCGCTTACAGTAGTGCGCACGGCAGGGTGGTCGGGCAGCGCATGCAGCATGCCGGGGCGCTGGGCGCCTTGCCCCGGAAAGGTGAATAGTGTGCTCATGGCTGCGGCTGCCAAGGGTCCTGGCTCATGACAGGGCCAGTCGCCGTTTTGAGCAACACGCGGCCGCCGGTGCGCACGCGCTCGCGCAGCGCGAACGCGCCAAACGGGGTGGCCACCTGGATGTCGATGCGCGCTTGCGCATCGTCGAGCAAGGCAGCCAGAGTGCGGGCCAGGCCGGCCGAAAGCGGCCTGCCCGCCGTAACCAGCAGGTCCAGGTCGCTGCCCGCATGCAGCACGTCGATGCCGCTGGCCAGCGTAAAGCCGACACCGCCGGTCACGCCCCAGTCCACCTGCGCAGCATCCAGCGCTGGCGCGATGCGCGCCAGCGCGGCAAGCGCAGGCAACGCGGCGCGGCGCGGATGATCCCGCCAGCGTGCCTGCCGCGCGAGCATGCCCGGCGTGACCACGCGCGCTACCTGCGCGGCGGGCAGCCACGCCGCGTGGCGCTGCGCGCGCGTGGTGCCGCGCAGCCCGACCGGGATGCGGCCTTCGATGGCGCCATCGCGCCGCACCACCAGCGGGGCTTGCGCGAGCCAGTCGGCACTTGCCCACTGCGGCAGCGCATTGGCACGGGCGAAGCCCGGTGCGTCCGCGAGCCACAGCAGGTCATGCGGCAGGAGCGTGCTTGTGGTCATCTCATGCGCCGGTCGTGCAATGGTTCAGTCCTGCCACTGCTGCGCGAGCACTTCGCGCACACGGCTGGAAGCCTGGCGGTTTTCTCCACCCAGGCGGCTGCGCAGATCCCGTTGCGGATCCGCCTGGATATCAGCCAGCGCGGCTTGCAGCGCGCCATGCACGGTATCGAGATCGGCCGCGTCGGGCTGCGCCGCGTGGTTGACGCCGACCCGCTTCCACAGCAGGCCCAGCGTGGCGTAGTTGCCAATGTCATACGCCATCGGCGGCACGGTGGCGGCAAAGCTCTCCAGGTCCTCCACGCTGCGCATGGTGATGCGCGCGGCGGCCTGCTTGCCCATGGCGTGTACCTGCACGCCGGCATCACTCAGCGCGATCAGGCGGTTGGCCTGGTATCCGTGCGCGAGGAAGGCGCCCGACATGGCGCGCCCGACCAGCAGCGCGATCACCGGATGCCCTTGCAGCCGCGCCGTGGCGTAGGCGTCGGCCGCGCCCGCCAGCGACTGATGAATGCCGAAGGCTTCCTCGCGCCGTCCGTAGGCCTGGCTGGGCGTATCGACGATGGCCACGATGGGCCGCTTGATGGCGCCGTCGCGGTCGGCCAGCACGATCTCGTGCACGGCGCGCGCCAGCGACCAGCCTTCGAGCAGGCCGACCTCGCCGTCGCGCACGCGCGGGAAGGTGTTGCCGGCGTCGGGCACCACGGCGATAAAGCGCGCCGGCTGGCCGGCCAGTTCGGCGTCGGCCACCTGCACGGTGGCGGGATAGCCGGGGCGGCGCGGGGCGTTGCGCGTCAGCGCCGCGAGCCAGGCCTCGCCGCGGCCCTGGGTGTTTGCTGAACTCATGGCTTTGCTCCGTGTGCGTAGATGGTGCGGACGGTTTGCGGCTCCGGCTGGCGTGCCGGATCGTATTCGGCCAGGCGTTGCAGGTAATGCGCGTAGCGCTCGCTGCGGTGCACGGCCGGCACGCCCTGCGCCAGGGCCTCGCGCACCGTGGCGCGGATGGCTTCGGTGTCGTCCTCCACGTAGCGATCCGCCAGGCCCGTGGCAATGCGTTGCTCGCCGCCGGTAAAGCTCCAGATAAAGGGCCGGTCACGCGAATCGTATTCGGCCACGCCCGCTTCTTGCTCGATCACCGCCGGCCCATTCAGGCCGAGGCGAGCCTCGCGCGTCACCACCAGGCAGCTGCACAGGCCGGCCGCGATGGACATGCCGCCGAAGCAGCCCACGGTGCCGGCGATCACGCCAACCACCGGCTGGTAGCGGCGCAGGTCGACAATGCCCGCGTGGATCTCGGCGATGGCCGCCAGTCCCAGGTTGGCCTCCTGCAGCCGCACGCCGCCGGTCTCGAACAGGATCACTGCGCGCGTGGGCACGCCGCGCCGGTTGTCCTGCGCCGCCAGCTCCAGCGCCCCGGCGATCTTGGCGCCGCCCACTTCGCCCAGGCTGCCGCCCTGGAACGCGCCTTCGATGGCGAGGACCACGGCAGGATGGCCGTCGATGCGGCCCTTGGCCACCACCACGCCGTCATCCGCCTGCGGCACCACGCCCTGGCGTTCCAGCCACGGCGAGACCAGCTGGTCGAAGGGGCCGGCGAGTTCGCGCAAGGTGCCGGGATCGAGCAGCGCATGCACGCGGGCGCGCGCGCCGAGTTCGACAAAGCTCTCGCGGTTCAGCAGCGATGCGTGGTTCATGGTTGCTCCGGTTGATCGAGGGCTTCGAAGGCCTCCGCCAGCCGCATGCCCACTACCCCCGGCGTGGCGCCGAAATCATGGATGTGGATGCGCATGGCCGCGCGCGGCTCGGTGCTGAACACGCGCGAGAGCTGCGCGTCCCAGACCTTTCCGTAGCCGTCCACCGAGGTGGTGACGTGAACCAGCGTGGTACCGGCCGTGCCGGGCTCGACCATGACTTCGAGATCGCCGGAGCCGACCACGCCGACCAGCACGCGCTGGCTTGCCGGCGCGCCGGCGGGATATTCGAACTGGAGCTGTTCCATTATTTGTCTCCTTGCACGGGGGCTTTGGCCGGCCGCGCTGCGGGTGGCAGCCGGTCCAGGAAGAAAGTGGCGGCGAGCAGGTCCGCTGCGCCGCCGGGAGAGGCGTTGCAGGCGAGCATGCCGCCTTCGAGCCGGCGCAGCAGGCGGCGTCCGGCCAGCGTGCCGATGCCGCCGGCTGCCAGCACCTGGCCCGCGCCGTCCTGCATTAGCGCCAGGCCTTCGCGGCCGGCGCGGGCCAGCACGCAGGTATCGTCGAGCCGCTGCATGATCGCCAGCAGCGCATTGACGCGCGCGCTGGGCTCGGCGTCGCCGCGCGCCCGGCTGCGAATCAGCTCTGGCAGGCCAGCGCGCAGCACATGCGGGAAGCCCGCCTGCGCCTGGCCGCGCGCGCCGGCGACGCCGTAGTTGATGCAGGCCCGTTCGCCCTTGTTGCCCGTGCGCGCGGGACGGTGCCGGTCGGGCAAGCGTGCGATGGCGCCGGCGGTGCGGGCTATGCCATGCGCGCCATGTCCATGCCGGTGCAAGCCCGCCGCGCCAACCAGCAGTCCCAGGCTCCAGATCGCGCCGCGATGCGTGTTGATGCCGCCGGTGGCGCGCATCATCGCGGCCTCCGCTTCGCGGCCCAGCGCGCCGAGCCGCTCGCGCAACGCCACGCTGGGCTGCGCCGCGCGCATGCCCGCCGCCGCCATCTCGGCAAAGGCGGGATGCAGCGCGCGCGCCGAGACGCGCATCAGGTCCAGGTTGAGGTCGGCGTGGGCGCCATTGCCGCGGCCATCCACCAGCCCCGGCTTGGGCGACAGCGCGGCCTCGTCGATCAGGGCATTGACGGCGAGATCGGCCAGCGCGATGGCGGCGGGGTTGAAGGCATCGTCACGGTGCCCGGCAGGTAACGCGAGGCTTGCCATCACCAGCTCCGGAAGCGTGCCGGCGGCTCATACAGCCCGCCGGACCAGTCGACCAGGTCGGCCATGCTCTTGGCCGCCAGCAGCGAGCGCGTAGCCTGGCTGCGCTGCACGCCGAGGTCTTCGGGCAGCGCGATCAGGCCATCGCTGCGCATGCGGCGCGTGGTGCTGGTGTCGTGGCGCAGGCCGATCGGCGTCACCCCGGCCACGGCCGCCAGCATGGCGCGGCGCTCCTCCAGCGAGCGTGCCTTGTAGAGATAGGCGATGCCTTCCTCGGTCAGCACGTGCGTGACGTCGTCGCCGTAGATCATCACCGGCGCCAGCGGCATGCCGCTGTCCTTGGCCACCTGCACCGCATCGAGCGATTCGACAAAGGTCGGCTTGCCGCCTGCCTGGAAGGTCTCCACCATCTGCACCACCAGCTTGCGGCCGCGCGCGAGCGGGTCGTCGGTCTCGATCAGGTCGAGCCACGCTGGTGTGGGATGGCGCCGGCCGCCCGGGTTGTGGCCCATGTTGGGCGCGCCGCCAAAGCCGGACAGGCGCCCGCGCGTGACCGTGGAGGAGTGGCCGTCGCCGTCGATCTGCAGCGTGGAGCCGATGAACAGGTCCACCGCGTACTGGCCGGCAAGCTGGCAGAAGGCGCGGTTGGAGCGCATCGATCCATCCGCGCCGGTGAAGAACACATCCGGGCGCGCGGCCACATAGTTCTCCATGCCGAGCTCGCTGCCAAAGCTGTGCACGCTCTCCACCCAGCCCGACTCGATGGCGGGGATCAGCGTGGGGTGGGGGTTGAGCGTCCAGTACTTGCAGATCTTGCCCTTGAGGCCGAGCGACTCGCCATAGGTCGGCAGGATCAGTTCGATGGCAGCGGTATTGAAGCCGATGCCATGGTTGAGCGACTGCACCTGGTGGCGCTCGTACACGCCGCGGATCGCCATCATGGCCATCAGCACATGCACCGGCTTGATCAGGCGCGGGTCGCGCGTGAACAGGGGCTCGCAGAAAAAGGGCTTGTCGGCCTGCACCACGTAGTCGATCCAGGAACCGGGGATATCCACGCGCGGCAGCCCGGCGGGGTCATCCACGATCTCGTTGACCTGGGCCACCACGATGCCGTCGCGGAAGGTGGCGGCCTCCACCAGCGCGGGCGTGTCCTCGGTGCTGGCACCGGTGTAGAGGTTGCCGTCGCGGTCCGCCTTGTAGCCGGCGATCAGCACGATGTTGGGCGTCAGGTCCACATAGAGCCGCGCGTACAGCTCGATGTAGGTGTGGATGGCGCCGACCTCCAGTTGGCCATCTTCCAGGAACTGCGAGATGCGCAGGCTCTGTGCGCCGGCATAGGCAAAGTCCAGTTTCCTGGCGATGCCGCGCTCGAACAGGTCGAGATGCTCCACCCGGCTCACGCTCGGGATGATCATGTGCAAGCCGTGCACCTTGGCCGGGTCTACCTCGGCCAGCGAGCGCGAGAGGAAGTCGGCCTGCTTCTGGTTGTTGCCCTCCAGCACCACGCGGTCGCCCGGCGCGGTGATGGCTTCGAGGAATGGGACGATGTCGGCCGTGGGCACGACCCGGCCGCTGGCAAAGGCGGCGCCGCGCGCCATGCGGCGGCGCTTTTCGCTGCGGCGGGTGTCCCACTGTCGGTCCGTGGCTGGGTTCGGCATCGCGTCTCCGGTGTGCTTGATGCAAGGAATGGCACCAAGATACGCAGCGCGCGCGGCGCAAGCAATGACGCCCGGCGTGGCATCGTTACTCTAGATGTAAGTGTTGGCGGCCCGACATGCAAGGCGCGCGGTCCCGGCCGGGGGCGCACTGTACGCCGCCGCACCTGGCACGCAAGAGCCGG
This sequence comes from Cupriavidus sp. GW823-FHT07A04, assembly GCF_058794615.1. Taxonomy (NCBI): domain Bacteria; kingdom Pseudomonadati; phylum Pseudomonadota; class Betaproteobacteria; order Burkholderiales; family Burkholderiaceae; genus Cupriavidus; species Cupriavidus sp. GW823-FHT07A04. Next base: position 18,060 of record NZ_JBXAHA010000036.1, on the reverse strand, counting down.
CCTGGTCACTAGTGCGCCGGATGGCGGCATCCCGCCGTTAATCCCACGCTAACGATTCTCCCGCCGGGTTGATTGATGCAGCGCGATGGCTGGCCTAGATTGCATCCATCAAACCTAGAACCAGCCCGCGCGCAACCCTGCCGACGGGCCAACAGGAGACAGCACCATGATCATCTACGGAACCGCCTTGCTGGCGCTCTGCCACCTAATCGGCTTGTTCCTTGGCGAACTGCTAGGCATTGCGATCGGCGTCAAGGCCAATGTGGGCGGGGTCGGCATTGCCATGCTGCTGCTGATCTCGATACGGCTCTTCCTGCACGGGCGCGGCCTCCTGCCCAAGGAGACCGAGGCGGGCGTCGGCTTCTGGGGCGCGATGTACATCCCGGTGGTGGTGGCGATGGCGGCGCAACAGAACGTGGTCGCCGCGTTGCGCGGCGGGCCGGTAGCCCTGATCGCGGCAGTCGGCGCGGTGCTGGTCTCGGCCTGCTGCATCGCGGTGCTCAGCCGCACCGGCGACCACGCGCCATTGCCGCCGCTGCCCTCGCCGGAAGCCACCCCCAGCCACGCATCGCGCTAAGGACGCCGCCATGCCGCATTCCATTTCGCACATGATCGAGAACATCCTGCTGCAGAACGCCCTGGTCACCGCGTTTGCCGCGGTTGGCATCATCATGTGGCTGTCGTCAAGGCTCTCGCGCTGGCTGACCTTCGGTCGCGTCCACGCCTCCGCCATCGCCATCGTGATCGGCCTGCTGCTGGCCTACTATGGCGGCATCGTCACCGGCAAGGAAAAAGGCCTGGCCGATCTCTCGCTGTTCTCCGGCATCGGCCTGATGGGCGGCGCCATGCTGCGTGACTTCGCCATCGTTGCCACCGCCTTCGAGGTGCAGGTGACCGAGGCACGCAAGGCCGGGCTGGTCGGCGCGGTGTCGCTGCTGCTCGGCACCATCCTGCCGTTTATCGTGGGTGCTGCCGTGGCGCGCGCCTTCGGCTACAGCGATGCGGTCAGCATGACCACCATCGGCGCCGGAGCGGTGACGTATATCGTGGGGCCGGTGACCGGCGCGGCGCTGGGCGCCAGCTCCGACGTGATCGCGCTGAGCATCGCCACCGGGCTGATCAAGGCCATCATCGTGATGGTCGGCACGCCCATGGCGGCAGGCTTCCTTGGCCTGAACAACCCGCGCGCCGCGATGGTGTTCGGCGGGTTGGCTGGCACCGTCAGCGGGGTATCGGCGGGGCTGGCGGCGACGGACCGCAGGCTGGTGCCTTACGGTGCGCTGGTGGCGACGTTCCACACGGGGTTGGGGTGCCTGCTGGGGCCGTCGTTGTTGTTTCTGGCGACCAAGGCGGTGGTGGGTTAGGCGGGCTGCGGCACCCGCATCGCCAACCGGCAAACCGCCGCCAGCGCCAGCAGGTTCGGATCCCGCTCGCGCCGCCGCAGAAAGCTCAGCCCGATGGTCTGGCGCAGCCGGTACTGCGAGGACAGTGGAACCAGCGTCACCTTGTGCGCAAACACGTCGCGCACGCGGCCGGGCAGCAGCGCGTAGCCTACGCCGCCGCTGACCAGGTTCATCAGCGAGAAGATGTCACCGACCTTCATCACCACATTGGGTGTGAAGTCGGCGATGCGAAAGGCGTCCATGAAGCCCTGGTAGGTGATGAAGCCTTCGCTGAGCGTGACGAAGGGCTCGTCCCGGCATTGCCGCAGGTCGATGGAGGCTTGCCGCGCATAAGGCGAATCCGCCGGCGCGGCGAAGTAGATTTCGTCCTCGAACAGCGCAATGGATTCGATCTCGGGGTCCGGCTCGGGCATGGCCATCAGCGCAGCGTCGATGGCGCCTTGCTTGAGCTTGAAGAGCAGGTCGGCGTTGGAGCCGAGCACCAGTTCGGCCTGTAGTTCGGGCCGCCTGACCTTGATGCCGATCACCACGTCGGGCACCGTGCGGATGGTCAGAGAATAGAGCGAGCCGATCTTCATGTGATCGGCCGAATACCCGGCGGCCTGGCGCGTGGCGCGGATGCCGTCGGCCATGGCCTTGAGGACATCGGTGGCCACATCCGCCAGCACGTGCGCGGCTTCGGTCGGCAGCAGGTTGCGCCCTTCGTGGCGGAACAACGCGCAGCGCATGCCTTCTTCCAGCGAGTGCAGCGCGCGGTGCACGCTGACCGTGCTCACATCCAGCGCCTCGGCGGCCTTGGCGAGGTTGCCGGTCTCCATGTAGGCGAGCAGGACTTCGAGCTTGCGCAAGGTGATTTCTTCGTTGATCCGGTTTCGCATGGGAGGCGGGGCGTGCGTGCGTGCGTGCGTGCGGTGGCGGTGACCGGAGCATGATAACCAGATTCGATGCCGGATGGTTCGGGGGGCGCTCCTCAGTCCAGGTTCAGGTTCGACGCGCGGATGGTTTCCCCCCAACGTTTCTGCTCGCTGCCGACGAACCTGGCGAAACTCGCCTGCGGCTGTCCGCCGGCCAGTCCCCCCATCTCCTTGAACCTGGCCGCTACCTCGGTGTCGCGCATGACGCTCGCCAGGCTGGCCTGGAGCTTGGAGACCAGGGCCGGCGGCGTGCGTGCCGCGGCGAATATGCCGAGCCAGCCCATCACCACGAAATCGTTCACGCCTGCCTGTGCCATGGTCGGCACGTCCGGCAGGCTGGGCAGGCGCTCGGCGCTGGTGACCGCCAGCGCGCGCAGCTTGCCCGCGCGGATGTGCGGCAGCGCCTGCGTCAGGTTGTCGAACATGAAGGTGGTTTCCCCGGACAGCAGCGCGGTGGTGGCTGGTGTCGAGCCACGGTAGGGCACGTGGATGACCTCGGTCGCGGACCGCATGCGGAACAGCTCGGCGGTGAGATGGGTGGTCTGCCCGATGCCGGCGGAACCATAAGAGAGCTGGCCGGGCTTTTTCTTCAGTTCCGCGCTCAGGTCGGCCACGGTCTTGATGGGCGATTGCGCGTTGACCACCAGCACGTTGGGAAACGAGATCATGTCGGTGATCGGCACGAAGTCCTGGGGCCGGTAGTTCAGGTGCTTGTAGGCGCTGTAGTTGATGGCATGGGAGCCAGTGTTGCCGACCAGCAAGGTGTAGCCATCGTCCGGCGCGCGCAGCAGGGCCTGCGTGCCGATGATGCCGCCGCTGCCGGGGCGGTTGTCGACGATGACCGGCTGGCCCAGCATGGCGCTGAGCTTTTGCGCCACCAGCCGGGTCGGGAGGTCGGTGGTGCCACCCGGCGCGCCGGGCACGATGATCGTGATAGGGCGTTCAGGCCATGCCGGCTCGGCCAGGGCCGTGCCGGCGGCGGGCAGCATCGCGGCCGCGCACAAGGTAAGCGCGGCCGCGCGTAGCGGGGTGGCGCAAAGCCTGCCGAACAGCGTGATAGGCATGGGGTGTCTCCTCCGGTATGCATGGTCGCCCTCGTGCGGGCGTGGCGGCGCGTCCGCTTCCCGGTCCGCACCGCCATTGCGACGACTGCGCCTTTAGCGCGGCGCCATGCGGATCGCGCCGTCGAGCCGGATGGTCTCCCCGTTGAGCATGGCGTTCTCCAGGATGTGCAGCGCCGTCGAGGCGAATTCATCCGGCATGCCGAGCCTCGCCGGATGCGGCACCGAGGCGCCCAGCGAGGCGCGCACATTTTCCGGCAGGCGCGCCAGCAGCGGCGTATCGAACAGCCCGGGAGCAATGGTGCACACGCGGATCATGCGCTGCGCCAGGTCGCGCGCCGCCACCAGCGTCATGCCGACGATGCCGGCCTTGGCGGACGCATAGGGGATCTGCCCGATCTGCCCTTCATAGGCTGCCACCGACGCCGTCAGCACGCACGCGCCGCGCTCGCCGTCGACCAGCTCGTTGCGGGCCATGCGCGCGGCGGCCAGGCGCAGCGTGTTGAAGGTGCCGACGAGATTGATGCGCACGATCGATTCGTATTTTTCCAGCGAGCCGGGCTGGCCGTCCTTCTCCACTAGGCGCACCGGGCCGCCCACGCCAGCACAATGGATCAGCGCGCGCATGGTGCCGAGCGTGTCGGCCGCGTCGAACACGCGGGTCATCTGTGCGGTGTCGCAGACATCAGCCTGGACAAAGCGGGCGAGCGCGCCGAGCTCCTCTACGGCGGCCGCACCGTTGTCTTCGGACAGGTCGGCGATCACCACGGCGACGCCGCGTTCGGTGAGGCGGCGGGCGCAGGCGAGGCCCAGCCCGGAGGCGCCCCCGGTGACGACGGCGGACATGTTGGCAAGCTTCATCTGGTATCTCCTCGTTCTGGATATGGGTGCGTGCCGGCTCAGAGCCGTTCGATGATGGTGGCGTTGGCCATGCCGCCGGCTTCGCACATCGATTGCAGGCCGTAGCGCTCGCCGCTGTCTTCCAGCGCGTGCAGCATGGTGGTCATCAGCCGCGCGCCCGAAGCGCCCAGCGGGTGGCCGAGCGCGATCGCGCCACCACGCGGGTTCAGGCGTGCCGGGTCGGCGCCCAGCGCGCGCTGCCACGCGAGCGGCACGCAGGCAAAGGCCTCGTTGATCTCGTAGTGTGCAATCGCATCGAGCGCAAGGCCGCCTTTGTCCAGCGCGCGCTGGCTCGACGGGATCGGCGCGGTCAGCATGGTCAGGGGGCTGTCGCCGCAGGCATCGAAGGCGACGAAGCGCGCGCGGGCGTTCAGGCCCAGGCGGGAGGCGGCGCGCTCGCTCATCAGCAAGATGGCGGCGGCGCCGTCGCTGATCTGCGAGGCGTTGCCGGCGGTCACATGCCAGCCGATCTGCGGGAAGCGCTGGCCGAGCGTCTCGTCGCGAAAGGACGGCGCCAGCGTGGCCAGGCGCTCGGCGGTGGTGGCGGGGCGGATGGTTTCATCGTGCGCGATGAGGCCCGCGGCGGTACGGATTGGCAGGATCTCGCGGCGGAAGGCGCCGGCCTCGCGCGCCTGGTGCGCGCGCTGGTGCGATTGCGCGGCGTACTGATCGAGATCATCGCGTGACAGTTCCCACTGCGCCGTGACCAGCTCCGCCGCGACCCCTTGCGACACCAGCCCGGGCGCATAGCGCGCCTCGAACGACGGGCCGTACGGATTCTGCCCAATGCGCCCTGAGCCCATTGGCACGCGGCTCATGGATTCGATGCCGCAGGCAACCACGATGTCGTAGGCGCCCGCCATGATGCCTTGCGCGGCAAAGTGCACGGCCTGCTGGCTGGAGCCGCATTTACGGTCGATGGTGGTGGAGGGCACATGCTCTGGGAATCCCGCCGCCAGCCAGGCCACGCGGCCGGGCGTGGCGGATTGCTCGCCCACCTGGCTCACGCATCCGGTGATGACGTCTTCCACCAGCCCGGGGTCCAGCTTGTTGCGCGCGACCAGCCCTGCCAGCACCTGCGCCAGCAGCTCCGTGGGATGGAGTTCAGTGAAGGCCGAGCCGGGCTTGGCGCGGCCCATGGGCGAACGGATGGCGTCGACGATGACGGCTTGCTGCATGGCGGGTCTCCGATGTTTCTTGACGGAAATGGGAACGACGATGGATCAACTGCCGGTGAACTCGGGCTTGCGCTTTTCCAGAAAGGCCGACACCGCCTCACGGTGATCCGAGGTCTGGTGCGACAGCGCCTGGAAGCCGGCCGACAATTCCAGCAGCGTGTCCAGCCGGGTATGCAATGCCTCGCGCAGCAGGCGCTTGGCCAGCCGCACCGCATGCGGCGGATTGGCGGCAATGCGTTCGGCCAGTGCATTGGCCGTGGGCAGCAGCTGATCCGGCGGCACCACGCGCGAGACGAGGTTCCACTCCAGCGCCTGGCGCGCATCGATGACCTGTCCGGTGAAGGTCAGCTCGGCGGCGCGCGCAAGGCCGATCACGCGCGGCAGCAGCCAGGCGCCGCCATCGCCCGGAATGATCCCCAGCTTGACGAAGCTCTCGGCAAACTGCGCCTGCTCGGACGCAATGCGCATGTCGCACATGCAGGCCAGGTCCAGGCCCGCACCCATGGCCGCGCCGTTGACGGCGGCGATCACCGGTACCTCCAGGTTGAACAGCGCCAGCGGCAGGCGCTGGATGCCCAGGCGATAGTCCTGGCGAATCTCCATGCCGGGCACCTGGCCCGAAGCCTGGCGTTCCATATCGCGGATATTGCCACCTGAGGAAAACGCGGTGCCGGCGCCGGTGATGATCACCGCGCGCACGCTGGTGTCGCGGTGGATGCGGTCGATGGCCTCCAGGAAGTCGGCCACAGCGGTGTTGCCGGTGAGGGGGTTACGCCGCTCCGGCTCGTTCATGGTCAGGGTCACGATGTGGCCCTGCTGCTCGTAGCGCAGGAAGCTTGTCATGCTGGTCTCCGGTCGTTGTTGTCGTCGTCGTCGTCGCCTTGGCTCGGGACGGCCGGCGCAGCGCGGCGCCGCCGACAATCGCTTGCCCAAAAGGCTAAGGGACCGTGCCCTCGGGTGTCCAATATTCATTTCGGCGATGCCGATATCCCGCGTATATCAGTGCCGGTGCCGTTTGGCAGCGGCGCGAGCCTGGATGCGCAAGGCAGGTTCAACTGGCGATGCGATTTCCATGTGCTTCCCGCATCGCCCCGCATCGGCTTGTATCAGCGGAGATTGCTTTGTAGTGTGATAATTTGCATCCTAACTATATGGCTGCTATCATTCCGTCCATGCCTTCCATCGACGCCCTCCGTTTTGCCTTTACCGGCCAGCTGATGCTGGCCGGGCGCCAATGGCGCCACATTTCGCAGGGCGCCGTCACCGCCTACGGGATTTCCGCGGCGGCGGCGGGGCCCCTGCTGTTTATCCGCCGCCTTGGCGGCGGCGTGCGCCAGGTCACCCTGGCCGACTATGTCGGGCTGGAAGGCGCATCGCTGGTCCGTCTGGTTGACCAGCTCTCCGCCGCCGGCCTGGTGCGCCGGGAAGTGGATGCGAACGATCGCCGGGCCAATGCGCTCTGGCTCACCGACGCTGGCGAGGCGCTCGCCGAAAAAATCGAGGTCGAGCTCAAGCATCTCCGCGCCAGCGTCTTCGCTGGCATCAGCGAGCAGGACTTCGAGGGCGCCATGCGCGTGCTCAACGCGCTCGCCCAAGCCGCCGAGTCCGCGCCCACCACTGCTTTCGGGTCGTAAGAACATGGTCAGCTGGCCCACCGGACGGGACTGGATCTTCTCCCTCAAAGCCTTTGCAGCGGCCATGCTGGCGTTGTTCATCGCGCTGTACCTGGGCCTGCCGCGCCCGTACTGGGCCATGGCCTCCGTGTATATCGTGGCGCATCCGCTCACCGGCGCGACGCGCTCCAAGGCGCTGTATCGCGTGCTTGGCACGCTGCTTGGCGCGGCCGCATCCGTCGCCATCGTGCCGCCGCTGGTCAATGCGCCAGTGCTGCTGATGGCCGCGGTGGCGTTATGGACCGGCATCCTGCTCTACGTCGCGCTGCTGCACCGCACGCCGCGCAGCTATGTGTTCATGCTGGCGGCCTATACGCTGCCGATGGTGGCCTTGCCCTCGGTGAGCGATCCCTCGGGCGTGTTCGACATCGCCGTGGCGCGGGCCGAGGAAATCTGCCTGGGCATCGTGTGCGCGAGCATTGTCGGCTCGACCATTTTCCCCGCCAAGGTTGCCACGGTGCTCGGCCAGAAATCCGCCCAGTGGCTGGCGGACGCCGCGCTGTGGGCCACCGATATGCTTTCGGCGCATCCGGCCGCGAAGGTGTCGCGCCATCACAGCCGCCATCGCCTGGCCGCCGACATCCTCGCGCTCGACCAGTTGATCAGCCATCTCTCCTACGACGCCGAAAGCGCCGCGCGCGTGAAGCACGCGCAGGAGTTGCGTGGCCGCATGACCATGCTGCTGCCCGTGCTGTCGTCGCTGGCTTCCGTGGTTGACGCCTTGCACCAGCACGCTGCGGGCATTCCGCAACGCCTGTCGCACAACATGGCGCTGGTGTCGGCATGGATCAGCGCGGGCGCGCAGGCGCCGCTGCCGGCGTTGCAGCTATCGCCGGACGCGCCGATCGACGACGCCGGCCTGGAGCCAGGCAGTGCCGGGCCAGACTGGCACGCGGCGCTGGCCGCCACGGCCGAGGGCCGTCTGCGCGAGCTGATGGAGTTGTGGCAGGACTGCGTGTCGCTGCAGCGCCGTATCGGCGAGGCCGCACCGCAGGGCGACTGGGCGCCGGTGTTCCAGCGCTGGGGCGTGGGCGCCGCGCGCCATTACGATCACGGCATGCTGCTGTTCTCCACCGCCACGACCGCGCTGGCGATCTTCAGCATGGGCATGGTGTGGATCTGGACGGGCTGGGCGGATGGCGCGGGCGCGGTCGCGCTGGGCGCGGTGTCGTGCTGCTTCTTTGCCGCGATGGACGAGCCGGCGCCCATGATCCGCTCGTTCTTCCGCTGGAACGTGGTCTGCCTGGTGCTCGCCACCATCTACTTGTTCGTGGTCCTGCCGAACGCGCACGATTTCGAGATGCTGGTGCTGATGTTCGCGGTGCCCTACCTGATCATCGGCGTGATGATGGCGCAGCCCCGGCTCGCGCTGATCGCCATGCCGCTGGCCGTGATCACGGCCAACGATATCGGCATCCAGGGCGCCTACAACGCCGACTTCAACGCCTTCTTCAACGGCAACGTGGCCGGCATCGCGGGCATTCTGTTCGCGCTGGTGTGGACCCTGGTGGCCCGCCCCTTCGGCACCAGGGCCGCGGTACGCAGGCTGGTGCGCGCCAGCTGGGGCGATATCGCCCGCAATGCCACCGGGCGCGAGCCGGGCGAGCACGCGCATCTGCGTGCCCGCATGCTGGACCGCCTGGCGCAACTGGTGCCGCGGCTGGCGGCCAGCGAGGATGAAACCACCGGCGACGGCTTTACCGAAGTGCGCGTGGAGCTCAGCACGCTGGCGCTGCAGCGTGAACTGCCCGCGCTGGCGCCGGAGCACCAGCACTCGGTACGGCGCGTGCTGCAGGGCGTTGCCAGCTACTACCAGGCACGCCTGGATGCCCGTGCCGACACGCCGCCGCAAGTGCTGCGCGACCGGCTGGCCAAGGCGATCCGCAAGGTTGCCTCGCGCGCCGACCAGGCTTCGCGCGAGGCCTTTGCCGCGCTGGTGGAAATGCACGTCGCGCTGTTTTCGGCGGCACCCGTGGCAATGAGCGCGGCTGGTGCCTTGCCCGCGGGCCAGGCGGCAGACCCAATGAGCAAGCAAGCGAGCAACAAGCAATGAGTGGTGAAGTCGACGTCTATGGTGTGTTTGTCCCGAGCCTGCTGGCGTGGATGCTGGTGGCGTTCCTGATCACCGCTTGCGCGCGTGCCGTGCTGGCGCGTGTGGGTTTTTATCGGCTGGTCTGGCACCGGTCCCTGTTCAATCTGGCGTTATATGTGATCGTCCTGGGTGGCATCGTCTACCTGGCCTATCGGCTGCAGTCATGAAACTGAATCTTCGTACGCTTGGACCCATCGTCCTTACCCTTGTCGTCACCGCGGTCGCGGTCGTCGTCGTCAAGCACCTGTGGGACTACTACACGGTGGCGCCATGGACCCGCGACGGCCATATCCGCGCAGACGTGGTGCAGATCGCGCCGGACGTGTCCGGGCTGGTGACCAAGGTCCTCGTCAAGGACAACCAGCGCGTGCAGCGCGGACAGCCGTTGTTCGAGATCGACCGCGACCGCTTCGCGCTGGCCTTGCAGCAGGCGCAGGCCACGGCGGCGGCGCAAAGCGCCATGCTCGCGCAGGCGCGCCGTGAAGCCCGCCGCAGCCAGACCCTGTCCGAGGTTGTCTCCAAGGAAGTGGTGGAAGAAGGCCTGGCCAAGGTCCAGCAAGGGGAAGCGGCGCTGGCGCAGGCGCAGGCCGCGGTCAACCTCGCCAAGCTCAACCTGGAACGCACCAGCGTGCTCAGCCCGGTCGACGGCTACCTGAACGACCGGCTGCCGCGCCTGGGCGACTACGTCAACACCGGCCGCCCGGTGCTGTCGATGGTGGATGCGAATTCCTTTCACGTGGAAGGCTACTTCGAAGAAACCAAGCTGCACGGCATCCATATCGGCAATCCGGTGGACATCCGCATCATGGGCGAAGCCCGCGTGCTGCATGGCCACGTGCAGAGCATTGCCGCCGGCATCGAGGATCGCGACCGCACCAACGGCTCTAACCTGCTGCCGAATGTGAACCCGACGTTCAACTGGGTCCGCCTCGCGCAACGCATCCCGGTGCGCATCGCGCTGGACGAGCCGCCCGCCGACTTGCGCATGGTCGCAGGCCGTACCGCTACCGTATCGGTGCGCGAGCCCTCGGCCCGGGACAAGGCGCAGGCCGGGCCGGAAGGCCAGAAGGATCAGAAGGACAAGCTCGCGCTGGCCGCCAAGGGAGCCGCCAGCCAGGGAGGCGCGCAGTGAACACGTTGCGCAAAGCCCTGCTGCCGGCACTGGTGCCGCTGCTGTTTGCCGCCTGCACCACGGTCGGGCCCGACTACCATGTGCCGGACAACGCCGCCGTGAAGGCGCAAGCGGCCAACGGCCCGCTGCTCGGCACGAACAACCCCGCCGTATCGATTGCCGAGGTGCCCGATGGCTGGTGGCGCCTGTATGACGATCCGAAGCTCGACCAGCTGGTGCAGCAGGCGCTTGTTGCCAATACCGATTTGCGCGTGGCCGCGGCCAACCTGAAGCGCGCCATCGCGGTCTACCACGAGGTGGAGGCAGAGAACCTGCCGGGAGCCGGGCTCTCCGCCAGCGCGGAACGCGGGCAGATCGCCGGCGAGCCGCTGCTCAAGGAAGAGAAGATTCCGGTGATGAACTTTGGCGATGTCGGCTTCAAGGTTTCCTACCTGATCGACTTCTTCGGCAAGCTGGCGCGCGCGGATGAAGCGGCGCTGGCCGGCGCGCAGGCCAGCCAGGCGGCACTCGACCAGGCCCGTGTCGGCGTGGTGGCCGAAACCGTGCGCGCCTACGTGCAGGGCTGCGCCGCCACGCATGAACTGACCGTGGCCGAGCATCAGCTGGAGTTGCAGCGCCGCGGCGTCGAGCTGGCCCGCAAGCTGGTCGATGCCGGGCGCGGGCAGCCGGTGGACCTGCTGCGCTCACAGGCGCAGGCCGACGTGCTGCGCGCGGCCTTGCCGCGCTTCAAGGCCGAGCAAGAGGGCGCGGCGTACCGCTTGGCGGTGATGCTGGGCAAGCCGCCCAGCGCCACATCGCAGGCGGAGTACGCCTGCCACGAAGAACCCAGGCTGCGCCAGGCGCTGCCCGTGGGCGACGGCGCCGCGCTGCTCAAGCGCCGGCCCGACGTGCGCCAGGCCGAGCGCGAACTCGCCTCGGCCACGGCCAAGATCGGCGTTGCCACGGCGGATCTGTACCCGTCCATCCGCATCGGCGCCTCCGCCGGCTTCACCGGCATCCTTGACCACCTTGGCCAGGCACCGACCGCGCACTGGGGCTATGGCCCGCTGATCACCTGGAACATCCCGACCAGCGGCACGCGTGCCCGCATCCACGGCACCGAAGCCGGCGCCGAAGCGGCGCTCGCCCACTTCGACGGCGTGGTGCTCAAGGCGCTGCGCGAAACGCAGTCGGCGCTGAGCAGCTACACGCGGGAGCTGGAGCGCACCCAGGCGCTGCGCGATGCCCGCGACAAGGCCAGTGAAGTCGCGCGGCAGAACCGCCAGCTCTACCAGGCCGGGCGCTCGCCGTACCTGTCGAGCCTGGATGCCGACCGCACGCTGGCCAGCACCGAAGCGTCACTGGCGGCGTCGGAAAGCCAGGTCGCGCTGGACCAGATCAATCTCTTCCTTGCGCTGGGCGGCGGATGGCAAAATGCGCCCAAGGTCGAGTCGCGCACGATGAGCGAGCAGGCGCACTGAACGTGCATCGTGCGCGCGCTGGGCTGTCATCATGGTTAAAGCCATGCAAGCTGGCTTGCATGGCGGAAAGGAACACAAGCAGCATGTCCAACTTTTCTGGTTTTTCTGGTTTCTCTTCTGGTTTCTCTTATCCCTCCCTGCGGCAAGCGCTGTCCGTCGCGGTAGCCACGCTCGGCATCGTGGCATCGGGCGCTGCGATGGCGCAGGAGCAGACCCTGCGCGTCGGCACCGTCAGCGGCCCTGACGCGCAAGTCTGGCAGGTAGTGCAGAAGGTCGCCAAGCGCGAAGGACTCAACATCAAGGTCGTCGAGTTCAACGACTATGTGCAGCCCAACGCCGCGCTCGACGCCGGCGACCTCGACGCCAACAGCTTCCAGCATCAGCCTTACCTGGACAGCCAGGTGAAGCAGCGCGGCTACAAGATGGTCAGCGCGGGCTACACGTATATCTCTCCGCTGGGCATCTACTCGCAGAAGCTGAAGTCGCCCAAGGACCTGCCGCAAGGTGCCAAGGTCGCCGTGCCCAACGATCCCTCCAACGAGAACCGCGCGCTGCTCCTGCTGGCCGCGCAAGGCGTGATCAAGCTCAAGAGCGGCGTTGGTACCAACGGCGTCAACGCCACGCCGCTGGACGTGAGCGACAACCCGAAAAAGCTGAAGCTCGTCGAGCTCGACGCCGCGCAACTGGCGCGCTCGCTGCCCGACGTGGCCGCAGCGGTGATCAACACCAACTACGCGCTCGCCGCCGGCCTGCAGCCCACCCGCAACGCCATCGCGCTGGAAGACATCCACAGCCCGTACGCCAACATCATCGCCGTGCGCACGCAGGACAAGGACAAGCCGTGGGTGAAGAAGCTGGTCGCCGCTTACCAGTCGGAAGAGGTACGGCAGTTCATGAAGAACGAGTTCAAGGGTGCAATGGTGCCGTCATTCTGATCGGGCAGGTGGCCGAGGACATGGAGTTGTCCCGGTAGCCGTCCCGGTTGCGCAGACCTGACACTCAAGCCCTTTCGGATCGCAAGGTCCGAAGGGGCTTTTTGTTTGTGGCCGGCCGCTATTCCCGTGGCATGAACGTGATGTTGACGCCGGGGGGCGCCACGCCGTTCTCGTCGCGCGGCAGCGGGTCGGATCGCTCCACCGCGCGCAGCACGGCGTTGTCCCAGCCGGCATTGCCGCTGGACTTGGTGAGCCGCACCGACAGCAGCGAGCCATCCGGCGCCATGCGCACCGCGACCACCGCGGCCGGGTTGCCGGCGATCTCTTCGGTAAAGATGATGTTCGGCTTCACGCGGCGCCGCACGCGGTCCGCGTAGCCGGGCGAGGCGTTGCCGCCAGCACCGGCACCGGTGCCCGCGCGGCTGCCTACGCCACCTGTGGTGGGAGCGCTGTTGGCCATGGCCTGCAGGCGCGCTAGTTCGCTCTGGCGCTGCTGCTTCAAGGCCGCCTGGCGCTCCGCCTCTCGCGCCTTGCGCTCGCGCTGGTCGGCCTGCCTGGCCTCCTCGGCCGCGGCCGCCTGCTTGCGCTTCTGAGCCTGCAAGGCGATGTCGGCGTTGTCGTCCGGCTCCGGCTTCAACACGGGCTGCGGTTCCACGGGCGTCGGCTGGACCACCGGCTGGGGCTGCGCAATCTCGGGCACGGTGTCCCATAGCTCCGCCTCCACGCCGGCCGGCGTGCGGCTCTGCCAATGCACCCCGTAGTAAAGCATCAAGCCCAGCAGCAGATGCATGAACAGAGCCAACAGGAAACACTTCAGCGTTCCTCGCTCCTGCACCTGTTGATACGGATGGGCGATGGTCATCATGACGCGCGGCAGGCCACGGACGGGCGATGCATAGTCAGTGCTGTGTCACTCTGGAATCACTCTCACATCCCTGTGAAAGGAGACGGTGCAATGCCCTGTGCGCGGCCCCGCGCATGGCTCCACTGCATGCAGCTTAGGTCGGCATCGTTGCGGTAGGCAAGCGGGATTCTCCGCGGCGGGGTGCTCTGAAGGTGGAGCGTAGATCCGGCGAGGATAGAAATCGACCGCAAGAAAACAGAAGCCCCAAAAGCAAAACCCCTCCCGATCTTGCGATCGGGAGGGGTTTTTGTTGTAGCCCGTTTCCAGGCTTCAACGAATATGGTGGCGAATCAGGGACTCGAACCCCGGACCTGCGGATTATGATTCCGTCGCTCTAACCAACTGAGCTAATTCGCCGAACAAGACCGAGATTATACATGGCATTTTGAGGCTGTCAACACCACTTCTTCAAAAAGTTTTGAGGGTGTCGAATGGCACGGCATGCACCCTGCAGCCTGCAAAAAAAAAACGGCGGGCCTTGCGGCCCGCCGGTGGAGCGACTGACTACCGGATCAGTCGTGCATGAGGCTGGTGCCCTGGACGACGGGCCGGCTCACGCGCCTTCAGTCGTTGGCGTAGATATCCACGTCCTTGGTTTCGCGGATGAACAGCGAGCCGAGGACCAGGGTGACGCCCGCGATGATGATCGGGTACCAGAGGCCGTAGTAGATGTTGCCGTTCTGCGCCACCAGTGCGAAGGAGATAGTGGGCAGCAGGCCGCCGAACCAGCCATTGCCGATGTGATACGGCAGCGACATGGACGTGTAGCGGATCCGGGTCGGGAACATCTCCACCAGCATGGCCGCGATCGGGCCGTACACCATGGTCACGTAGATCACCAGGATGACGAGGACCACCAGCACCATGATGGTGTTCATCTGCGCGGGGTCCGCCTTGGTCGGGTAGCCGGCCGAGGCCATCGACTCGCCCACCTGCTTCTTGAACGCAGCGATCTGCTTCTTGCTCGCATCGTCGAAGCTGTGGCCAGCCGGTACCAGCGAGGCGTTGAAGGAAGCGATCTCCTTGTCGCCGATCTTTACCGAGGCCACGGTGCCGGCCGGAGCTTCCACCACTTCATAGCTGGCCGAAGCTTGTGCCAGGGTCCGCTTGACGATGTCGCAGGAGCTGCGGAAATCGATTTCGCGGGCGATCGGGCTGCCCTGGAAGGAGCATTGCTTCGGATCCGCGGTCACCACGATCTGGGCACTTTGCTGCGCGCGCTCCAGGGCCGGGTTGGCGTAGTGGGTCAGGGCCTTGAACAGCGGGAAGTAGGTCAGCATCGCCAGCGCGCAGCCGGCCATGATGATCCACTTGCGCCCGACCTTGTCCGACAGCGAGCCAAAGAAGATGAAGAAGGGCGTGCCGATCACCAGGGCGCCCGCGATCAGCAGGTTGGCGGTGGTGGCGTCGACCTTGAGCACCTGGGTCAGGAAGAACAGCGAGTAGAACTGGCCGGTGTACCAGACCACGGCCTGGCCGGCGGTCAGGCCTATCAGCGCCAGGATCACGATCTTCAGGTTGCGCCATTGGCCGAACGCTTCGGTCAGCGGGGCCTTGGAGGTCTTGCCTTCGGCCTTCATCTTCTGGAAGGCGGGCGATTCGCTCATCGACAGGCGGATGTAGACCGACACGCCGAGCAGCAGGATCGAGACCAGGAACGGAATGCGCCAGCCCCAGACTTCAAAGTTGGCGCCCGTCATGTTGCGGCACACCAGGATCACGATCAGCGACAGGAACAGGCCGAGCGTGGCGGTGGTCTGGATCCAAGCGGTATAGGCACCGCGCTTGCCGTGCGGCGCGTGCTCGGCCACGTAGGTGGCGGCACCGCCGTACTCGCCGCCGAGCGCCAGGCCCTGCAGCATGCGCAGCCCGATCAGGATGATCGGGGCGGCCCAGCCGATGGTGGCAAATCCCGGCAGCAGGCCCACGATGAAGGTCGAGGCCCCCATGATCAGGATGGTCACCAGGAAGGTGTACTTGCGCCCGATCATGTCGCCCAGGCGGCCGAACACCAGCGCGCCGAACGGCCGCACGATGAAGCCGGCGGCAAAGGCCAGCAGGGCGAAAATGAAGGCGGCGGTTGGATCGAGGCCGGAGAAGAACTGCTTGGCGATGATGGCCGCCAGCGAACCGTAAAGATAAAAGTCGTACCACTCGAACACCGTCCCGAGCGAGGAGGCAAAGATCACCTTCCTCTCTTCGGGCGTCATCGCCGAGCCCTGCGCTGTGCCTCCGGGCATTGCCACGTTCTGTGCGTTAGCCATTGTCTCCTCCGTTTGTGATCGGAACTTTCAGGTTGGCGGCCGGCGCGCACGCGTTCTCTGGCGGGCGCGCGACAACCTCCTAAGTTGCAATGGATTGTGGGAGGCGAAACTTACTGCGTTCTGACAATTTCGGCCGAATTCGCCACTAAACGCTCGGGGTATACGCTAGGCAAAAAGCTGGCTTGGTGGTGCTGCGCTGCGGTGCGAAGGGTCTCTGGAGGGCTTGCGAAAATCAGCTTCGAGCGGCAGGGCCGGGCTTCTTGCTATGCAGCATCGTCATGTTGGCGGGCAGGCGCGGGCAGCCCGCCGGTGTCATCGCTCTCATCGCGGTTCATGCGCCAGGCATAGATTGCCGCCATCAGGACGTAGACGATCAGCGCACCCTGCGCACCAACCCAGAACGAGAAGGGCCAGCCGAAGAAATTGAAGCGCAGCTCGCGGGCATACCAGGCGACCACGAAGGTGACGACGAACCAGATCGACAGCAACGCGGCAATCCAGCGCAGGTTGCGATGCCACGCGCGGCGCTCGGACTGATCGGCCTGGTCGCGCCCGCCGCGCGCGTGGTCGGGGTTGGTCATGCAGGCTCCAGGGGGGATGGCCGGCGCAGCGTGATGCGAAAGCACGCGCCGGCCAGGCGCGGCTCCGTCTGGTAGACGTGGTCGAGGATGCTGACATCGCCGCCATGCTGCTGCACGATCTCGCGCACGATGGCCAGGCCCAGGCCGCTGCCCTGGGTCTTGGTGCCGAGCACGCGGTAGAACCGTTCCATCACGCGCTCGCGCTCGGCCACCGGGATGCCGGGGCCGGTGTCTTCCACTTCGAGGTACGCGAAGGGCTCGAACGCATCCGCGCTGACGCGCACGGTAGCGCGGCCATCGGCCGGCGTGTAGCGGATGGCGTTGTCGATCAGGTTGTTGAGCATCTCGGTAAGCATCAGGCGATTGCCTTGCACCATCACCGGGTGGTCGTCGGCATCCACACCGAGGTCGATGCGGCGCGCCCACGCCTGCGGCAGCCAGTCCTTGACCACCTCGCGCGCGAGCGCGGCCAGGTCCAGCGGCGCCATGCTGCCGGCGCCGGCCAGGTTCTCCATGCGCGCCAGCGACAGCAACTGCGTCACCAGGTGGGCCGCGCGCTCTGAGCTGCCGGCGATCTGCGCCAGCGACTTGCGCAGCTCCTCGGGCGATTGCTCGCGCTGCGCCAGTTCCGCCTGCATGCGCAGCCCGGCCAGCGGCGTCTTCATCTGGTGGGCGGCATCGGCGATAAAGCGCTTTTGCGTCTGCACGGAAACGTCGAGCCGCGCCAGCAGGTCGTTGAACGAGGCCACCAGCGGCGTGATTTCCTGCGGCGCGGCGCGCTCGTCGATGGGGCTGGTGTCGCCGGGGTTGCGTGCGCGGATGCGCTGCTGGATCGAAGTCAGCGGGGCCAGCCCGCGCGTGAGGCCGAACCACACCAGCACCACCGCCAGCGGCAGGATCACGAACTGCGGCAGGATCACGCCCTTGATGATTTCATTGGCCAGCCGCGCGCGCTTGTCGAGCGTCTCGCCAACCTGCACCAGCACCGGCTGCGCGTCGCCCGCCTGCTTCAGGTCGACGTAGGTGTAGGCCACGCGCACGTCGTTGCCCGCGATGCGGTCGTCGCGCAGCGAGACCAGCCCGGCGTGGCCGCGATCGTCCTCGCCGGGCAGCGGCATGTCGTTGTCGCCGGCGACGAACTCGCCGTGCGTGCCCACCACCTGGTAGTAGATGTTGTCGGTTTCATCGGCGCGCAGGATCTCGCGCGCCGACAGTGGCAACTGCAGCGTGACGCGCCCGTTGACCTCGCGCACCTGCTGCGACAGCACGATGGCGCTGGCCTCCAGCGAGCGGTCGAAGGGCCCGTTGGCAATGGACTTTGCCACCAGGTAGGTCACGGCAATGCTCATCGGCCACAGCAGCAGCAGCGGTGCTAGCATCCAGTCCAGGATTTCACCGAACAGCGAACGCGGCGACGGATGGCCAGCGCTGTCTTCAAGGTGCGGCAGGGCGTCGGCCAGCGTTTCGTCGCTGACGATCTCATCGGGCGGGGAGGGCGTGGGGGGGGGGGGGGGGGGGGGGGGGGGGGGGGGGGGGGGGGGGGGGGGGGGGGGGGGGGGGGGG
>NZ_JBXAHA010000035.1:0-52904 GCF_058794615.1 Cupriavidus sp. GW823-FHT07A04 | reverse complement strand
TCCGGCGCGCCTTCTTTGCCTACTTTCTTGGCAAGACAAGAAAGTAGGTCGCCGCCCCGCAGGGGTGGTGAAACTGCTGTTGAAGTTGCGGTTAATCCCTTGACGTTGAAGCTAATTTTGCAGTTGACATCAACCCCAACCCACCCCCTCAAGCCGCCAAAATCGCACTCTCCCGATAATGCCGCTGTGCCTCCTCAGGCCGCTCGGTCTCCTCAAACATCTTAGCCAACGCCAGATGCGCCCGAACCCGCAGCCTGCGCTGCAGGTCAGCATCCGCATATTTCAACGCCCGCTCAAAGCTGGACTGCGCCTTGCCCCATAGCTTCTCGCCCAGGCACAGCACGCCTAGCGTGAAGTAGAGATCCGCGTCCACAGGATGCTGCGTCAGCCATTTCTCCGCCTGCTGAATCTGCGGCAGCGCACGTCCCGGCTCCGCGCATTCGGCATAGCGCAAGACCAGCCGGCTATCCCAGTTGACCTTGAGCGCGTCCTCCACGATCTTGCGCGCTTCATCCTGACGGCCCAGCGCCGCGAAATAGCGCGCTGCGGGCTCGGCGATGCGGGCCGCGCGGCGTTCGTCGGTGGACAACGAACGCCAGAAATCCTGCAGGCCCTGCACGTCGTGGCGGCGCTCCTCCAGCAGGGCCTCGCAGGCCAGTTGCTTGAGGCGCAGCGCCAGCACAGGATGCAGGGCATTGCGCTTTTCCAGCGAGCGCGCCAGGCGCAGGACTTCGGTCCAGTTCTTCAGGTGCTGGTGGGCACGCAGCGCGATGCGCTGCACGTGGATCTGACGCGCGCCCTGGGCCTGCAGCTGCGCGATGGTTTCCAGCGCGCCTTCCGCATCGCGCGCGTCGACCAGCAACTCGGCCATCGACACCAGCCGGGCCTGCTCGCGCTCAGGATCGGTCACCTGCGCCATCCAGGCGTCGCGCCGCTCGGTTTCCTGCATGCGGTGCGCCGCGCGGGCGCCGATCAGCGCTGCCGTCTGGGCCTGCTCAGGCCAGGCCTGGGCCTCGCGCGCGGTACGCTCGGCACGGGCAAAGCGGCCGGCGAACAGGTTCTCGATGGACTCGCGCAAGGCCGCCTGCGCGCGGTTCATGCGGCTGCGCTCGCGGTAGGCCGCGGCACGCGCCGGCATCTCGGACAGATGGCGCGCAGTGCTGAGGATGGTCCAGACCACGAAGAACGCCAGCAACAGCAGGGCCAGCGCCAGGTTCAGCGACAGCTCAACCCGGTAAGGCGGGTAGAACAGAACCAGGTTGCTCTGGTTGAATTGCGTGAACAGCGCGAGCCCGACCGCGCCGCCAAACAGGATAGCTACCCAGAAAAGAAGCCGCATGCGCTACTCCTTCTTGAGCGCTTGCAGCGCGCCGAGGCTTTCCGCCATGGTGGGCAACTGCACCGTCACGGCGCCGGCCTGGGCCTGCTTGAGCAGGGTCAGAACGGCCTGCACGCGGCGCGACTTGGTGTCGCAATAGCGTCCGATCATGGCTTGCGCGGCCGCCAGGTCATTGCGGAACACCGGCTCGTTGCGCGACAGCAGCGCCAGGCGCGCATTGAGCAGCCGCAGCTTGACGTTCTCGCGCAGGAACCAGCCCTGGTCGCCGGTCAGCAGCAGTGCCTGGGCATCATCCACGCGGCGGATGCGGATAACCTGCATCAGCTCGTCGCGCACACTGCCCCACAGGCGGCCAAACCAGTTGCCGATCGCGTTGCCGGCCGGCGCGGCCTCGTCCTTGGCGGCATTCTTGCCAGCCTTGGCGCCGGCGGGCTTGGCGGGCTTGTCGACAGCCTCCGCCTTCCCGTCCGTCTTGCGCGCATCCGCTTCACTGCGCTCGAGCATGCGCTCGCTCGACAGCAACGGCAGCGTATCGATCTGGTTGATGGCTTCATCGAGCTTGATGGCGGCACCGGTCAGGTCCGTATCCGGCACGGCCTTCATGCGCGCCACGTCGCGGGCGATGGCACGGCGCAGCAGGTTGTACTGCGGCTTGTCGGTCCGTGC
This sequence comes from Cupriavidus sp. GW823-FHT07A04, assembly GCF_058794615.1. Lineage (NCBI taxonomy): Bacteria > Pseudomonadati > Pseudomonadota > Betaproteobacteria > Burkholderiales > Burkholderiaceae > Cupriavidus > Cupriavidus sp. GW823-FHT07A04. The sequence continues at coordinate 50,899 of NZ_JBXAHA010000035.1, read as the reverse complement.
AAGGCGCGTGTCGGCGCTTTGCAGCGCGGCCAGTGCTACCTGCACATTGCCCGTCAGCTGGAGTTGCTGGCCGGCGTTGGTGAGCAGTTGCTGGATCTCGGCAATCTCCCAGTCGTCGCGGTTGCGCATCAGGTCCTGGTAGACCTGCTCCAGCGCGGATTGCTTGTCGCGGGCCTCGCCCACCTGGCCGTCCAGCGCGCCAACCTTGGCCTGCAGTTCCTTGACGGTGTCCTGCGCGTTGCGCGAGAGCACCCGGGTTTCCTGCACCAGCGCATCGTTGCTCTGCTGGCGCCGCGCCAGTTCCTGGGTCAGGTGGTCCACGCGCTGCTGCAGCCACCAGAAACCGCCGCCGATGGCCAGGATCAGCAGGAACAGCAGCAACCACCATGGATTGACGCGGGGTGCGCCGCGCGCGGGCAGCGAGGCGCCAGCCGCGGGAGGCGGGCTGGAAGCGGGAGGAGCGGTATTGTCTTGCGTCACGCGATCGACCTTCGTTGACGTTGCGGGCGGTGGGTTGACTGGTGGTGGTGCCGGGAGTGGCGGCACCGTGGCGAGCGGGACGGGCGCGGCGGCAGCCGGCGGCGCCGCGACAGGCATCGGCGCCGGCGGGCCGGCATGCGCCTGCGCCCACTGGCGGCAAGCCGCCAGCAGGCCTTCGTCTCCGGGTGCGGCGCGCAGCAAGTGCGAGAACCCGAGGGCCAAGGCCTGTTCGGCGATTCTCGCATGGGGCGCGATGCACTGCACCTGGCGCAGGCAGGCGAGCTCTTGCGGGCTCAGGGCCTGGCGCGCCATCTCATCGAGATTGCGCACGGCTTCGGAACTGGTCAGCAGCCAGGCCTGCGGTGCCGCGCCCGGCTTGAGCGCGTCGCGCACGGCTTGCCATTGCATGCTGCCGGGCGTGGGGACCGAGCGCTGGTAGGCCTCGACCGCCTGCACCTCGGCGCCGGCGGCGCGCAGGCGCTCGGCCAGCCAGTCGCGTCCGCCATTGCCACGGATGATCAAGACCTTACGTCCGGCAAGCGCCCCGGCACCAAGCTGGGCTTCAAGCTGTTGCCACAGGGCCTCGGAATCGAAGCGCGCCGCGGCGCCGTCGCCACCGTTGGCGGCGTCGCCGTTGTCTGCCTCATGGCCGGTCGTGCAACCCGCCGGGGCGATCACGCGATAGTTGGGCGCGGCAATCCCGCGCTCGGCCAGCGCAGCCACGCTGGCGGGGCCAACCACGGCTACCGCTACGGATGCCGGCCACTGCGGCGCGGGCTTGTCCTGCACCTGGGCCAGCGCATCGAGTGCGAAGGCCACGGCATTGGGACTGACGAAGACCACCAGCGTGAAGTCCGCCAGTTGCGCCAGCGCCGCGCGCAAGGGGGCATCGTCGGCCACGGGGCCGATCGCCAGCAGGGGAAAGCCAAGCACGTCCAGGCCGGCGGCCGACAAGGCCTCGGTAAGTTGCCGGGACTGCCCGGCGGGTCGTGTTACAACGACGGTCGGGCGGGGCATGGGCCGGTCTCAGGCAGGGGCTTGAGGGGACGCCGGATCCACCAGCGCCGCGAGAATATCAGCCGCGCCCTGCCCCAACAGGTCCTGGGCAACGGCCTTGCCAAGCGCTTCGGCCTGGCTGGACGCATCGGCGCCTTCCACCACGGCCGCGGACTGGGCCCGCACGCTGCGGCTGCCGTCGGGCAGCGCCACGAAGGCGTCGATGTGCAGTTGCGTGCCCTCCCAGCGCGCATGCGCGGCAAGCGGCACCTGGCACGAACCGCCCAGCATGCGCGACACGGCACGCTCGGCGGTCACGGCCAGCGCGCTGGGCGCATGGTTCAGCGGCGCCAGCCACGCGGCCAGCTCGGGGCGGCCGGACGGGATCTCGATACCCAGCGCGCCCTGCCCGGCTGCCGGCAGCGAGCTGACGGGATCCAGCACGGCACGGATACGGTCGGCCAGGCCAAGTCGCTTGAGGCCGGCGGCGGCCAGGATGATGGCGCCGTAGTCGCCGCGGTCGAGCTTGGCCAGGCGGGTATCCAGGTTGCCGCGCAGCGGCTGGATCACCAGGTGGGGGTAGCGGGTGCGCAACGCGGCCTCGCGGCGCAGGCTGGAGGTGCCTACCACGGTGCCCGCGGGCATGTCGTCCAGCGAGGCGAAGCGGCTTGAGACCAGCGCATCGCGCGGGTCCTCGCGCTCCATGATGGCGGTCAGGGCAAACCCTTCAGGCAACTCCATCGGCACATCCTTGAGGGAGTGCACGGCGAGGTCGGCGCGGCCTTCGGCCATCGCGATCTCGAGTTCCTTGACGAACAGGCCCTTGCCGCCAACCTTGGACAAAGTACGGTCTAGAATCTGATCTCCGCGCGTCGTCATTCCGAGAATGGACACATCGCACGCGGGATAGTATTGTTGCAACGCAGCACGCACATGCTCGGCCTGCCACATAGCCAGACGGCTTTCACGGGAGGCGATGACTAGCTTGCGCGGCGCAGCGCTGGACGAAGACGGGGAGACGGATGCTTGCATCCGCGAATGTTAGCACGCACCCCAAGCCGCTCCGGGCCAACAGACAACACACAATAGATAAGAAACGACAGGAGATTGCATGACGCAGCAAGCTGCGCGCCCCGCAGGCCGGCGCAAGCCAACCGCCAGCCGGGCAGACGCCCCCGACACCGCATTGGCTTCCGCCTCGATTCCCGCGACCGCCCCATCTGCCCCATCCGCCAAGGCCACCCGCGCCAGGCGCACCAGCGCCGCGAAGCCTGAAGCCGCGCCCGCCGCGACCCCGGCCCGCCGCGCCAGCGACAAGGATGTGCCCCTGCGCGAGGACATCCGCTTCCTGGGCCGCTTGCTGGGAGATTGCGTGCGCGAGCAGGAAGGCGAATCGGCCTTCGAGCTGGTCGAGACCATCCGCCAGACCGCCGTGCGCTTTCGCCGCGAGAACGACCGCGCCGCCGGCGCGGAGCTGGATCGTCTGCTCAAGCGCCTGTCGCGCGACCAGACCAACTCGGTGGTGCGCGCCTTCAGCTATTTCTCGCACCTGGCCAATATCGCCGAGGACCAGCACCACAACCGCCGCCGGCGCGTGCACGCGCTGGCCGGATCGCCGCCGCAGCCGGGCAGCCTGGCGCATGCGCTGCAGGCCATCGACGCGGCCGGCGTAACCGGCAAGACACTGCGCAAGTTCTTCGACGAAGCGCTGATCGTGCCGGTACTGACCGCGCACCCGACCGAAGTCCAGCGCAAGAGCATTCTCGACGCCGAGCGCGAGATCGCCCGCCTGCTGGCCGAGCGCGACCTGCCCATGACCGCGCGTGAGCGCGATCACAACACCGCGCTGTTGCGCGCGCGCGTCACCACGCTGTGGCAGACCCGCATGCTGCGCAATACGCGGCTGATGGTGGTGGACGAAATCGAGAATGCGCTGTCCTACTACCGCACCTGCTTCCTGCGCGGCATCCCGCAACTGATGAGCGAGCTGGAAGAGGACATCGCCGCGGTGTTTCCCGCCGCGCGCAAGAGCAAGGCTGCGCCTGCCGCCTCTACCCAGCTCGCGCCCTTCTTCCAGATGGGCTCCTGGATCGGCGGCGACCGCGACGGCAACCCCAACGTCACCGCCGACACGCTGCAACACGCCGCGAGCCAGCAATCGTCGCTGATCCTGGAGTGGTACCTGGACGAAGTCCACGCGCTGGGCGCCGAACTGTCGATGTCGAGCCTGATGGTGGAGGCCAGCCCGGAACTGCTGGCGCTGGCGGATGCCTCGCCCGACCACTCCGAGCATCGCGCCGACGAGCCGTACCGCCGCGCACTGATCGGCATCTATGCGCGCCTGGCGGCAACCTGCCAGGCCGTCACCGGCCAGGCCGCGCCGCGCCACCCGGTGGCCGACTCCGCGCCCTATGCCGACGCGCAATCCTTTGCCGCCGACGTGCAGGTCGTGATCGACTCGCTGCGCGCCCATCACGGCGAGGCGCTGGCGCGCACCCGCATCGACGCGCTGGCCAAGGCCATCGCCGTATTCGGCTTCCACCTGGCCTCGATCGACATGCGCCAGGTGTCCGACGTGCACGAGGCGGTGATCGCGGAACTGTTCGCCGCAGCCGGGGTTGAGGCCGACTATGCCGGCCTGACGGAAGCCCGCAAGCTGGAACTGCTGCTGGCCGAACTGCGCCAGCCGCGCCTGCTGACACTGCCCTGGCATGCCTATTCCGAGCAGACCCGCAGCGAGCTGGCCATCCTGAACATGGCGCGCGAGTTGCGCGCCCGCTACGGCGCGCGCGTGGCCCGCAACTACATCATCTCGCACACCGAGACGCTGTCCGACCTGGTCGAAGTGCTGCTGCTGCAGAAGGAAACCGGCATGCTGCACGGCACGCTGGGCAACAAGACCAACCCGGCGCGCCCGGAACTGATGGTGATCCCGCTGTTCGAGACCATCGAGGACTTGCGCAACGCCGCCGGCATCATGCAATCGCTGCTGGAGCTGCCGGGCTTTGCCTCGGTGATCGCCCACCATGGCGGCGAGCAGGAAGTGATGCTGGGCTACTCCGACTCCAACAAGGACGGCGGCTTCCTCACCTCCAACTGGGAGCTATACAAGGCCGAGCTGGCACTGGTGCAGGTGTTCGAGGCGCGCCGCGTGAAGCTGCGGCTATTCCACGGCCGCGGCGGCACCGTTGGCCGCGGCGGCGGCCCGACCTATCAGGCCATCCTGTCGCAGCCGCCGGGCACGGTCAACGGCCAGATCCGCCTGACCGAGCAGGGCGAAATCATCAACAGCAAGTTCGCCAACGCCGAGATCGGCCGGCGCAACCTGGAAACGGTGATCGCCGCCACGCTGGAAGCCTCGCTGCTGCCGACGCAGAACGCGCCGAAGGACCTGGCGACGTTCGAGGCCGTGATGCAGCAGCTCTCGGATCGCGCGTTCACGTCGTATCGTCACCTGGTGTACGACACGCCCGGCTTCAAGGACTACTTCTTCGCCACCACGCCGATCACCGAGATCGCCGACCTCAACCTGGGTTCGCGCCCGGCCTCGCGCAAGCTGATGGACAAGAAGCAGCGCCGCATCGAAGACCTGCGCGCGATTCCCTGGGGCTTTTCCTGGGGCCAGTGCCGGCTGCTGCTACCGGGCTGGTACGGCTTTGGCAGCGCGGTCAAGGCACTGCTGGACGAGGCGCCGGACGAGCGTGCGCACAAGGCGGCCGTAGCCACGCTGCGCCGCATGGTCAAGACCTGGCCGTTCTTCACCACGCTGCTGTCCAATATGGACATGGTGCTGGCCAAGACCGACCTGGCCGTGGCCTCGCGCTACGCGCAGCTGTGCGAAGACGCCGCGCTGCGCAAGACGGTGTTCGCGCGCATCAGCGCCGAGTGGCACCTGACGTGCGAGATGCTGGCGCTGATCACCGGCCGTCATGAACGCCTTGCGGACAACCCGCTGCTGGCCCGTTCGATCAAGAACCGCTTCGCCTACCTGGACCCGCTCAACCACTTGCAGGTGGAATTGCTCAAGCGCTACCGCTCGGGCAAGGACGGTGACGACATCCGCGTGCGGCGCGGCATTCACCTGACCATCAACGGGGTGGCGGCGGGCCTGCGCAACAGCGGCTAAGGCGAGGCTGCGCACACTGCGCAAAAAAAGCCGCCATGGTGCCAGCCACCATGGCGGGGAACCCGTCCGGCCAGTAGGCCGGACGGCGCAGAGTGTGGCTCGTCTACCGTGGGTATTGGCTATCCGGGCAGAAACGGCAGACCGGGCGCGCGGCTCTCCATCCGATATTGGCGGCCAGGCTTTTAGCCGACGAACGCGCCCGGCACCGGGTCTTCGCCGAGCACCGAGAGCAGGATGGCCCAATGCATCGCTTCGTCACCCAGGATGCTGCCGGCGGCCTTGGTCAGCTCGCGATTGTGGAAGTTCGGCAATACGCCCAGGTAGGCCGCGGTGGCCCCCTTCTCCAGGCCGGCGGCAAAGCGCAGTACGTCGGCCTGTGTTTTCAGCTGATCGGTCGGGAAGCCGTATTCGCCCGGCTTTTTGGTGATCACGGGGCTGCCGCCCATCTTGGACACCGTGCCCGCCAGCACCTGTGCGTGTGCCTTGTGGTGCGTCTGGAACTTGACCGCTGTTTCCAGCACGGGTTTTTGCAGCAAACCGCTCTCCGCGCCAACCTGATAGGCCGCGATGGCCTGGTATTCCAGCCCGAGGGCAACATTGAGAATCGCGATATCGTCCTTGGTGCTGCCGGACTGAACCTGCGCCCATGCTGGCATCGACTCGCCCAGGCTCATCACCGCCAGCGATCCCAGCGCGAATAGGCCGGGGACTTTCAGCAAGCCGCGCCGGCGCGCATCCGGCGCAACAAGGATGCGGCTGTCCGTGTCCTCGCCGGCCTGGCGTTCGTGCTGCGCGGTGCTCGACTGCATGCGTTCCATGGTGTTCTCCTGTATAGGGGTGGACGGCGCCTTCATGGGGTCGCATGCGCTCGGATGCGGCTTGCATCGCGGCTGCAACGGCGGCGCCTGTCTCTTCTACGCGCGCAATTGGCCATCGGATGCAGCGATCCTTCGCATGCCGCGCGCGAGCCGTGCCTATAATCCGGGAACGTCACTTGCTGATATCCGCCCCCGGTGCCCTCCTCCCCCGCCGACTCCTCTTTTGCCCCCAGGCCGGCCGACGCCGACCTGCTTGCCGCGTTGCTGCAAGGCGCGGCCATGGGAGACCGGCACGCCTTGCGGCAGCTCTACGACCAGACCGCAACGAAACTGTTTGGCCTCGCGCTGCGTATAACCAACAGGCACGACTGGGCGGAGGATGTGGTGCAAGAGAGTTTCGTCAGCATCTGGCATCACGCCGGCGACTACCGGCCGCACCTGGCTGCCCCGATGACCTGGATGACAGCCATCGTGCGCAACCGGGCGCTGGATTGCCTGCGCCGCCAGGCAGCTGCCCGCACCAGCCAGACCGTGGAGCTGGACGACAGCCTTGGCGAGTGGCTGGCCGACGAAGCGGCCGGCCCGGCGGAACTTGCGCTCGCCAGCCAGCAAGCGCGGGCGTTGAACCAGTGCCTGCAGCGGCTGGAACAGCCACAGCGGCAGGCTATCTCGCTGGCCTACCTGAAGGACATGAGCCATAGCGAGCTGTCCGAACAATTGCAGGTGCCGCTTGGCACCATCAAGTCATGGATACGGCGCGGCCTGGAGCGCCTGCGCACGTGCCTGGAAAGCCTGTCATGAACCTCAGCCGCCATCCCGACCTGATCGACCGCCTTGCCGCGCAGTACGCGCTGGGCGTGTTGCGCGGGGGCGCGCGCCGCCGGCTGGAGACGCTCGCCCGCGAGGAACCCGCGATCCGCGCTGCCATCAGCCACTGGCAGTCCAGGCTGTCAGGCCTTGCCGAACTCCAGCCTGCCTCGGCGCCGGTGGAGAAGGTGTGGTGCGGGATCGAACAACGGCTGGGCTGGCAAGCCATGAAGGCGTCCGACGCGGCCACCCCGGCCGGTGCGGCACCCGCAGCCTGGTGGCAACGGCTGTGGGCCGCCCCCGGCTTCTGGCGCGGTGCCACCATGGCGACCGCCGCGCTGGCAGCCGTGGCAATCGGCCTCAACGTGCGGATGGTCCGTCAGCTGGACACTGCCCCGCTGGTCAATGCCGTGGCCGTGCTCAACGACGATCGCGCCCAGGCCGCCGTACTTGTGACCTGGGATGCACGTTCGCAAGCGCTTACCTTGCGCCGCCTGGATCACCTGCCACTGAACGATGCGCAGGCCCTGCAGCTTTGGGCCCTCCCCGCCAGCGGCAAGCCGCAGTCGCTCGGCGTGATCGGGCACCAGCGCCAGTTGCGCCTGGCGGTCGCCCAGGCGCTGGGCAAGGTGCCGGCGCTGGCGATCAGCGTGGAGCCGCGCGGCGGCTCGCCCGACCCCAACGGCCCCACCGGGCCGGTGGTGTTCAAGGGCCAGGTCATCGACAACACCTTATAGGGCGGTCCGGGAGGCCCTCCCGGACCCGCTACCGTCTGCGTGGGGCCCGGCAGCGATATAATCGTGGTTTCCCCGAATTCTCTCGTTCGCCCCGCGGCCCGCCGCCGGCTTGCGAGCTAACCCAGCCTTACCGCCCATGACCTCCCAACTTGCCAAGAAAGGCGAAGCCTGGTCCGCCCGCTTCTCCGAACCGATGTCCGACCTGGTGAAGCGCTACACCGCTTCGGTGTTCTTCGACAAGCGCCTGGCTCTGTTCGACATCCAGGGTTCGCTGGCGCACGCCGCCATGCTGGCCAAGCAGGGAATCATCGCCGAGGCCGACCGCGCCGAGATCGAGCGCGGCATGACGCAGATCCGTGGCGAGATCGAGGCCGGCGGCTTCGAGTGGAAGCTCGACCTGGAAGACGTCCACCTGAATATCGAAGCGCGCCTGACCGCGCTGGTCGGCGACGCCGGCAAGCGCCTGCACACCGGCCGCTCGCGTAACGACCAGGTCGCTACCGATATCCGCCTGTGGCTGCGCAGCGAGATCGACACCATCATCGGCCTGCTGGGCGCGCTGCGTGGCGCGCTGCTGGACCTGGCCGAGAAGAACGCCGACACCATCCTGCCGGGCTTCACCCACCTGCAGGTGGCCCAGCCGGTCACCTTCGGCCACCACCTGCTGGCCTACGTGGAAATGTTCACGCGCGACGCCGAGCGCATGGCCGACTGCCGCCGCCGCGTGAACCGCCTGCCGCTGGGCGCCGCCGCGCTGGCCGGCACCAGCTACCCGATCGACCGTGAGTTCGTGGCGCAGCAGCTGGGCTTCGACGGCGTGTGCCGCAACTCGCTGGACGCCGTCTCCGACCGCGACTTCGCCATCGAATTCTGCGCCGCCGCCGCGCTGGTGATGACCCACATCTCGCGCTTCTCCGAAGAACTGGTGATCTGGATGAGCCCGCGCGTGGGCTTTATCGATATCGCCGACCGCTTCTGCACCGGTAGCTCGATCATGCCGCAGAAGAAGAACCCGGACGTGCCCGAACTGGCGCGTGGCAAGACCGGTCGCGTCAACGGCCACCTGATCGGCCTCTTGACCCTGATGAAGGGCCAGCCCCTGGCGTACAACAAGGACAACCAGGAAGACAAAGAGCCGCTGTTCGACACGGTGGACACCGTGGCCGACACGCTGCGCATCTTCGCCGACATGGTGCCGGGCATCTCGGTCAAGCCGGACGCCATGCGCGCCGCCGCGCTGCAAGGCTATGCCACAGCCACCGACCTGGCCGACTACCTGGTCAAGCACGGCCTGCCCTTCCGCGATGCCCACGAAGCCGTGGCCCACGCGGTGCGCGCATGCGACAACCGCCGCTGCGACCTGGCCGACCTGACCGTGGCCGAGCTGCGCGAAGTCACCGGCCTGGGCGACAAGGCCGCGCTGATCGGCGATGACGTGCACGCGGTGCTGACGCTGGAAGGCTCGGTCGCGGCGCGTAACCACATCGGCGGCACCGCGCCGGCACAGGTACGCGCGGCCATTGCCGCGGCGCGCGCCACGCTTTAAACGCAGGCTGAGGATTCAATGCAGCGCAGCGTGCCGATGTAAGTTTCACGTAAGTTTTGTTTTGAAAGAAAGCCGCCAGGGCAGACCCCTGGCGGCTTTTTTTATTGTTTCCCGGCTCTTTTGATTTTTGCGCGAAGCGGTAGGTATTAGCCCCAAGCGCCGAAGCATTTTGTTACAGATAAACTAATCGCCGCAAAAACAGGGGAGACAACCCATGTATTACTTGCTTGGTCTGTCACGACAGATCGACAGGTTGAATCAGCACACGGGCAGGCTTGCAAACATCATGATCCTGCTGTCGTGCCTGATCAGCGCAGGCAACGCCCTGCTGCGTTACGGCTTCAACCTCAGCGACAACTGGCCGCTCGAGCTGCAATGGTATATGTTCGCCATCGCGGTGATGTTCGGCGCCTCCTACACTTTCCAGCGCAACGAACACGTGCGCGTGGACCTGATCTACGGCAACGTATCGGAGCGCGCGCAACACTGGATCGACATCTTCGGCATTGTCTTTTTCCTGCTGCCATCCTGCGTGCTGTTTGCCTGGCTGTCGTGGGAATCGCTGTTCCTGCCCTCGTGGCACATCCTCGAGCAATCCGGTAATTCCGGCGGCCTGCCGCGTTACCCGATCAAGCTGGTGGTGCCCCTCGGCTTCGCCCTGCTTGCCTTGCAGGGCGTGTCCGAGCTGATCAAGCGCATCGCCGCCCTCAAGGGCCTCGTGCGCATCGAATCGAAATACGAGAGGCCGGTGCAATGATTCCATTGGAATATATGCCGCCGCTGATGTTCGGCGGCCTGGTGGTATTCATGCTGATCGGCTTCCCGGTCGCATTTTCGCTGTCGGCGGTGGGTCTTGCCTTCGGCATCCTGGCCATTCAGTTTGGCTACTTCCCGGTCAGTTTCCTGCAGGCGGTGCCCAGCCGCGTGTTCGGCAGCGTGCTGGCCAACGAGTTGCTGCTCGCCATCCCCTTCTTCACCTTCATGGGGGCGATACTGGAGAAGTGCGGGCTGGCCGAGGACATGCTGGACTCCATGGGCCAATTGTTCGGCCCGGTGCGCGGCGGCCTGGGCTACTCGGTCATCATCGTGGGCTTCATCCTCGGCGCCATCACGGGCACCGTGGCGGCGCAGGTGATCGCCATGGCGATGATCTCGCTGCCGGTCATGATGCGCTACCGCTACAACATGAAGTACGCCACCGGCGTGCTGGCGGCGTCGGGCACCATCACGCAGCTGGTACCGCCGTCGCTGGTGCTGGTAGTGCTGGCCGACCAGCTCAAGACGCCGATGGGCAGTGCCGACGTGGGCAGCATGTACCTGGGCGCCTGGGGCCCGTCGGTGATCCAGATCGCGCTGTTCGCGCTTTATACCTTCGTGCTGGCCCGCATCAAGCCCGACTGGCTGCCGCCGGTGCCGGTGGAAGAACGCACGCTGCGCGGCTGGGCGCTGTGGCGCAAATGCCTGCGCGGCATCATTCCCTGCGCGGTGCTGATCTTCCTGGTGCTGGGCACGATCATGCTCGGCATCGCCACGCCGACCGAATCCGGCGCCATGGGCGCGGTCGGCGCGCTGGTGCTGGCGGTGCTGCGCGACCCCGGCTTCGGCAAGCTCGACCGCAATATCTATCGTATCGGCCTTGCCGCCACGGGCGTGGCCATCATCGCCGGCACCGTCGCGTTCGGCTCGCATGCCTTCCGCATTCCGCTGGCGGTGGTCTACCTCGTGATCACGTGGCTGCTGCTGCGTGCCGGGCAACTGACCGCGCTGCGCGGGCTGATCATCGAGGCTTACCAGTCCACGGCGCGCATCACCGCCATGGTGGTGTTCATCCTGATCGGCTCCACCTGCTTCTCGGTGGTGTTCCAGGGCGTGGATGGCGGCGCCTGGGTGGAGCACATGTTCACCTCGCTGCCGGGCGGCTGGATCGGCTTCCTGCTGGTGGTCAACCTGTTCATCTTCTTCCTCGCCTTCTTCCTGGACTTCTTCGAGATCGCGTTCATCGTGGTGCCGATGCTGGCGCCGGTTGCGGTCAAGGTGCTGGCGCCGGTCGTCGCCGATTCGATGGGCGGCAACCCGGAAGCGGCAGCCACCGCGGCGCTGGTGTGGTTCGGCGTGATGCTGTGCGTGAACATGCAGACCTCCTTCATGCACCCGCCCTTCGGCTTCGCGCTGTTCTACCTGCGCGGCATTGCGCCCAAGGAAGTGAAGAGTTCCGACATCTACTGGGGCGCGCTGCCCTGGGTCGGCCTGCAGCTGATCATGGTCGTGCTGGTGATGTTCTGGCCGGGCCTGGTGACGATGTTCCTGGACAAGGGGTCGTTGCACCATAGCAATGCGGCGGAGGTCACGATTCCGCTGGGGGGCGAGAGCCCGGGCGGTGCGGCCTCGGTGCCGGCGCCTGCGCCGGGCGGCCGTAGCGAGCCTGGCACGCTGGAGTTGCCGGCGGCGCCTGCCGACAGCGAGCCCGCTACGCCGCAGTTCGAGTTCGACAAGAAGAAGTAGCAGGAACTCCAGCCTGCAGCGGTCACTACGGAATCAAAAGGGGCTATCTCGGCTGTAATGCCGTTCGGTTAAGGTTCGGTTAAGAACCGAACGGCATTTTCTATTGCGGCCGTGAACGCGGCTGCAAACCCCGCGCCGCAGTGTTAGCTTTGCAGCGCAATGTTATCCGCACACCTCAACTACCTGCTGGAAGCTCAGCAACCCGCCGACTTCTCCTGGCTCAGTGAACATTTGCCGTATGAGTAGGTCGAACAGGCGGTCCAGGTTTACCGCTTCCGCCCGGAACTCCTCCGAGTAGGCCTGCCTTCCACTCTTCATCTCTGACACCTCCTGACCAGATCATTATCTAAGAATCAGGTGTGTCCACTACTGTCAGGCTACCTCACACTGCCTTCGTCCGGTCAGGTGCCTTTCATACGGAGCATGACAGCATGCACCCGCCCCCCGATATAGCTCACCGTCATCCTGACGGGGTGGCAGCGTGGGTCAATTCGCTTCAGCGCCTTTCGGTTTTTGAGCGCAAAGCGCATTGTGTTATAGAGCGCATAGCTTTCATAGGACAGTCGCCCCCGTCCTCGCGCGCCACCGGTTGCTTTTGAAGGCGGCAAGTTGATCTGTACCGCACGCGAGTCATAGAGAACCTTCATTCCTGCCTCTCGGCAGCGGACAAGATAATCGGTTTCCTCGCGATAGCAATTCCCGATATAGCCGGTATCAAAATCGACTGACTGTGCGGCTTCGGCGCGAATCAGGAATGATGCGTGACAAACAGGCAGCTCCATGGGCATATCGGTGACGGCCGAGAAATCAAACTGTAGCCTGCTAAGGTCAGCGACGTCGTTCGCATCCCTGATCAACTTGCGCCTGCCCATCACGCCGGAAAAATCATCCTCATTGTCACGAAGATACAGCGCCGAGGCACCCACGATATCCGCCGCGTGCTCTTTTGCGGTCTGGAGTAGCAAGCCAATCGCCCCCTCGCTCAACATCGAATCGTCATCTCCGAAGTAGAGATACTCCGTGCGTGCCAACGCCTTGCCTCGATTCTTGGAAGCCGTTTGCTTACTGTTGACAGCATTGCGGATGTACTGGATCTGCGGATATTTCTGGATGAGTTGTTGCGCAACGGCTCCGGTATCATCGGGCGAACAATCATCCACCAGAATCAACTGTTCCACTTCCGGCTGCAGATACGATGGGATCGTCGTATGGAGCAAATGCGCACGCTTGTAGGTGGGGACGACCACCGTGACCTTATTTTGACTGTATGACATAACGTCTCGCTAGCACGCAGACAACAACAGCAAAGAGCGCCGCCTTTACCAGTGGCACGAAAAAGAAGAGCTGCGTCTCTCGTGGCACCAATAGCAAAAACGGGAATACACTTGCGAAGATGAAGAGCCCGACCGGAGATTTGGTGCCCAGCCGAAACAGACATTTCAGGACCAGCCCGGTGAACGCGCCAGCGAACAGCGGACCAAAAAGCGGGGAGTAAAGCATTGCTTCAGCCACTGCTGACCCCCCCATTCCCTTGCCATCGAGGTACATCTCAGCATCGACGATGAAAGACACCCGGTGCGCCAAGCTCGCCGTATGGTGCGCGAAGTCCAGGTTCTGGCCAGTCGGCAAGTGCTGGAAGAGCCGGTCATAGCCGTCGATAAACAGAGCGAACGTGGAATGCAGGCCGTCAATGGGTATGACAAAGGACGCGAGATTCTTCAGAGTCGACACGATGAAAATCAGGGAAACGCCTTGTCCGTAAACAAATCCCATCAGCGTATCTGGCAGGTTCGCAAAGAAGGACCCTGAACCCGCTACACCTACTCGCGCCCGCCCCAGGTACTCACCGAAGATCGCGAGCGCAATGCCCGCTAGCAGCGCCTTCCATACTGAGAACCTGAACCCCTGGCTGGTCACGAAGAGCCATGTGAGTCCAATGATCTGAGCCATTGGTATGCCGCGTGCACCCTTGAGTGTGTCCAGCAAGCACAGCATCACCCCAAAGACATAGGCAAGCAGGGCCGGCTTCCATTTGGGGCGGGATGCTATGTATACGAAGACGCATAGGATCATCCAGCTTCCAATTGCGTACGGAATCCCGCCGGGGCCACCGGTCTTATAAAGGCCGAGATAGTCGCCACTGCTCCAGGTCGCCAAGTTGATGTGGAGGCGATAGAGAGCAAATGGCATCAGGACAATACCAACGCGCAGCGCTATACGTCCCAGCGCCGGATCCTCGCGCGCCTCCAACTGGCCCAGTTTGCCAACAGCCAGCGTGATGCCGCACAGGAAAAGTGAAATGGCGGCGAGTGCCTTGGCTACCAGCGTGAGGTCCATCGGACCCATCAGAAACCAATCGCCATACCGGTAATCCGCCCAGCCGAAGATAGTCGTGATAAAAAAACGACCAAGCAAGAACATACCCGTGGTCAGGCAGAGCAGACTAGCAGGATTGGTCCGAGTGGGCGCGGCCAGGCTTGTCAACGCCAGACAAACGGCAAAAGTCAGGCCGGTGATTGGCGCCTGAACGCTGAGCACCCCGAACGATCCTGAGACAAGATTCGCGAGGATCAGCACGGCAATCGCCGGCAAAGCGATACTACGCATTCCGTGTACCAAAAAAAATTGTCGAAGCGACGACCAAGAGAATCAGATTTGCCACGACATAAGCAATCGCCGCACCTGCCAGTCCCGTAGCACCGATCAATAAATGTGTACCAAGCACAAATGAAATCGAAAACACCAACTCCAGAGCCCAGGAGAATCGCAACTTCCGCTCATAGATAAAAAATGCGATTAAAGGCATGGCCAAGGCCTTCAAGGCATCCCCCGCCAACTCAATCCACATTAGCTTCGATATGGCCATGAACTGTTCGGAATAGAGCAGTTTCACAATCACATCGGATGCCAGCAGGACAATCAGCATGCCCACAGCAAGCCCTGCCGCAACCATGATCGCATAGCCCGGCAGACGCCCCTTCAGCGCCTCTCGCGGCGAACCGCTGCGAAAGACTTCAGGTAGCAACACGTAAGCAACCACCGCCTGCGTCATTGCCATGACGGCATCGGAGATGCGAAACAGGCCTTGCCATAGGCCCGCCGCTTCCGGCCCCAACTGGGCCGAAATCGTGGCGCGTACAGCGATCACCGCGCTTGTCCCGACCAGCGCGGGAGCTAGCGCGATGGCGACATACGGAGCAAGCGTTCTGACCGCCACCCAGTTCGCCTTTGGCATTTGCACGCCAGCGTGCCAGCGCATGCCCGCCAGTCTTGCCGCGAGCAACCACATGCCTAACGTCATTGCGCCGCCAGTCATAAGAGCCAGAATGGCGCTTTCCGGGGAACCTGGGCGGACAATCAGCCAGTACGCCAGCAAAGCCGCGGGCCCGCTCAAGCCCACGACCAACGCGTTGGCGCCCGTTTTGCCAAGGGATAAGGCGACCGCCTGCACGTGCAATGTTAAACCGGCGCACAGCGCAATCATCAATGCCGCGGCCGGACTCAGGAGTTGTGCACCATTCACAATACCCAGATCGCGAAACGCCGCGTGGAAGCCACATATCAGGAGCGGCAAGCCAATGGCATAAATTAGGCCACCGGCCAGCCAGCGGTCACGCGATTGCCCTGCCTCCTGCCTCTCGGCCGACAGTTTGGCCACTAGGCCCTGTCCGATTCCTCCATTGGAAAAGGTCGAATAGAGCGAACTGATACTGAAGATGTTCCCCCAGATGCCGAATGCGGCAGGCCCTAGCTGGACGGAGAGAATCTTGTTGGTGGCAAGGCCTGACAGTAACTTGACGAGAACGCCCACACCAGAAAAAACCGCGTTCAATACCATGGAGGCGCCGAAAGGAGGCGTGGGCCTGAGAGGCGCGAAAAAATACGACTGGTAATCGTAGTGCACGCGAAACTAGCAAGGAAGAAGGCGGAAGTCGCCTTGCTGAACCCCTCCAGTGTTCTCATGATGAACCAGACCGATCGTACCGATCGGAGCTTGTTGGACGAGAATGAGCGCTTGCGCACGCGATACCAGGCAAGGGTTTCTGGAAGCCGCCATCCCTTGTAGCCGGTTTTTACGAGAATCGCCCAGGCGGCGAAATCCTCGGCAACCAGTCCTGACGGCATGCTAGGAAACAGACCGTCCTTCGCGATATGGCGCCTCAGCATCACCGCCAAGCATCCCACACCGCGCCTGGCATTGTGGGAAAAGAGGGTAAGGCGGTCAGGACCGCAAACCCTCGCTATCGGGCTTCCACCACCGTCCTCGAACGAAATATAATCGTGATAACTAAAATCGAGATTATTTTCCAGCATGAATGCTGTCTGCCGCTCGAGCTTCCCTGAATCCCATATATCATCCGCATCTAGGAAGGCGATAAAATCGCCCCGCGCGGCCGCAACGCCGACATTCCGAGCGAATGCGGGTCCACGGCTTACCGGGTTTGTCAGGATACTTATGCGCGAATCCGAAGCAGCCAGATCCGCCAGGATCGTAGCCGTTTCGATATCCGAGCCATCATCTATCAATAGCCACTCGAAATCCGGGAGACTCTGCAGCAAAACCGAGTTCGCGCAGGCGGAAATATACCTGCCATCATTGTAAACAGGCGTGACAATACTCACGAGTTTCTTCGGACTTGATGTAATCATCGCGCTAACAATAAATTTTCCAGTCGTCGCGTTTGAGATGCGTAAGAGTATAGCGTATCGAATGCGTCAAGCACCTTCTCGCGGGAGGGCCTCAAGTCCGGGGTCTGTAAGAAATTGTGAAGAACCTCGACCATCGACGAAATGCCATCGACCACACGAACGGTATCCCGGAATCTTGGGTCCGATAAGACTGCCTCGTAGCCAACCGCCGCATTGGGCATGCAAATCACCGGCAGCCCATATGACATCGCCTCGGCGACCTTGGTCTTCATGCCACTACCCCAATCGACGGGCGCGAGATAAACAGATGCCGAAGCCAATGTTGCCGCCATGAGGTCTGGGCTGGGGCTGTCGACGACGCGGATATCCGGGTAGCCCGCGGCGGCCTCGGCGGCTTTGGCACCGGCCACCACAAACTCAACGTGGAGCGGACTGGTCAGTCGAAACCTGCGCGCTACCTCGGCAAAGTTCTCCAAGGCCTTCTTATTCGGTGCAAAGCCAAAGTGAGCCGTAAACAGCACTATTGCTGAGGCACCCCGCTCAATGGCACCGCCTGAGGCCCCGATATCGCCACGAGAAAGCGCAATCGGAAGAACCCCATCACGACGCGGCGCACCATAAATTTCGGTAAAAAGTGTTCGATCCGCTGCAGTAATGAACGTCATAAGATCGGCTGTCGGCGCCAATGCTTCAGTGCGGCGGATAATCCACGTCTCGAGGCCGCTAGTTACCTTACGTAACATATTCGTCTCAACATGCTGGCGCTTCAGCTCGGCTTCAACGTTGTCGCTCAGGATCGCATAGGTGCTGCCCGGCACTTTGCGGCGTACATGCCGCATCAATCCGCCACAGCGCGAATTGTGGAACATAATGACATCGGCGTTCGTCGCATAGGCAGCAATATTCGACTGGTAAGTCCGCAAATAAGTTGGGCACAAGGCCACTCGTGCAAGGACATCCCGCCAGGCGTTCTTGCGCAAATAAACCGCCCTGCATTTGCCAGAAACATCGAATGCATCCCGCCGGCCAACGTCCTTGCTAAGGATCGTCAACTCCGTGATTGTGGGTGAATTGCACAGGGACTGCGCGATGGATCGCAGGTAAAGCCCGCCGCCGGAGAGCTCCTGCAGGCCGTTAGGTGACACGAGGAGAACTTTCACGGGGTTCGGCGCAGAGCAAGCGCGCGGATCTGGGCACAGAAGCGCTGAGTGGAAAAGAATTCGGCAATAAATGCCCTCATTGCGTCAGGATCGCTGCTGTGTCGCAATGTGTCGAACAACGCCGCCCCGACAGTCGCGAGCTCTGCCGCACTGGCAGGCAGCTTGCGCACCCACGGCACACCACTCTTGATGAAGACCTTGCACGCGCCCACCTCCGTGCCAAGTACGCTGACACCGGAGGCCAACGCCTCGAGGGTGACCAGCTCGAAACCCTCGAACAATGAAGGCAAGATGAAAATATCGATCTTATCGTAAAACGCTGCCATATTCTCAGGAGAAACTCCGCGCATAATCGATACATTGGGTAGCCCCTGCAGTGCTTCAGGTATCTCGCTGATTGTTGCTATCACAAGGGAAACCTTAGATTGTGCTGCAACCCATTGCGCCACCTCAATCAGATATGGCAAACCCTTGCCATATTCGAGTCGGCCCGCGAATCCGATACGGACTGTATCGCCGTTGAATTTCGGTTTCGGATTGAATATCGAGGCATTAATCCCATTATGCACAACAACACACTTTTCCGAGGGGATTCCATGCAGTTTAATGCACAAATCCCGTATATCCTCCGACACGCAAGCCACGCAACGGGCAGTACGCATCGACAATCCCTCAAAAACCGAGAGAAGCCTCATGCCGATAAATCGCTTTCGCAGACCGGATAATGCTCTTATATATCCGGCCGCCGAGCCATGCACTATAAGAAGGTCCGACGGATAAAACGGGGTAAATGACGAGTTTGAAATCGTGACAAACCGATTCCCCGACATTCGCTTTAGCCATAGCCACAAGCAAGCAAGCATCGGAAACACGAACTGGCCTAGCCGGCCACCCCGCAAAAAGCTGGGCACGACCCGGATCTCGTCCACTAATGTCACCTCGTATCCATGCCGTATAAGGTCATCCATCGTGAGATGAACAACACGCTCGACACCACCCGTGTTTCGCACACCATTGCGAGAAACAAGATACACAGGTAGGGACAACGTGGCGCTCGGGACGGAAGAGTGCATTGATAATCAGGATTCGGAGACAGTGCTATTTTCAGGACAACAGGCGCCCACCACGTTGGGCTTCAAGTGCCGGCAAGCCGGCTGAAACACGCCCACGCGCCGGGACACCCTTGACGCCCCGGGATTCTGCCACAACTCAACCTGCGACCGTCCTCAAGCTGGGACCAAGCACCAATGCGAATATACCGCGCATGCTACCTCTTGCGCGGCGCCTCGCCGTCTCCTTTCAGTCAGCGTCTGCGCAATGCCATGTGACGGCCTTGGCTGGTTACACGCTGAGACCGTCACATGGTCAGGTCACGGCAGCAGCAGGATAGCGCCCGTGGTCGCGCGCGCCTCGGCCACCCGATGCGCCTCGGCCACCTGCTCAAGCGGGAAGCGCGCGCCAATGGCGGCCCGGATCGCACCCTGCCCGATTGCCTGGAACACATCCGCCGCGTTGGCACGGAACGTCTGGGCATCGGCGTTGTGCGGGAACACCGATGGTCGCGTCAGGAACAGGCAGCCCTTCTTGCTGAGCAGCTCCGGCTCGAACGCCGGCACGGGCCCCGAGGCGGCGCCATAGAGCGCCACCAGCCCGAATGGTGCCGCGCAGTCCAGCGAGCCCATGAAGGTATGCTTGCCCACCGAGTCATAGACCACGCGCGCCTTGCGCCCGTTGGTGGCGGCAATCACCTGCTCCACCCAGTCCGCCTGCGAATAGTTGATGGCGACATCGCACCCTGCCGCGCGGGCCACTTCGCACTTCTCGGCCGAGCCGGCGGTGCCGATCACGGTGGCGCCGAGCGCCTTGGCCCAGCTGCTGAGGATCTGCCCTACGCCGCCCGCGGCGGCATGCACCAGCACGATGTCGCCGGCTTGCACGGGATGTGTCTTGCGCACGAGGTATTGCGCGGTCATGGCCTTGAAGAAGATCGCCGCGGCGGTGAGGTCGTCGATGCTGCCGGGCAGCTTGACCAGCTTGTCGGCGGGCACGTTGCGCCGGCTGGCATAGGCACCGATGCCAGCGTGCATGTAGACCACGCGGTCGCCTTCGCGCAGGGCGGTCACGCCCTCGCCCACCGCTTCGACCACGCCGGCGGCTTCATGGCCCAGCCCGGTCGGCGACGGCAGCGGGTACTTGCCCGAGCGCTGGTAGACGTCGATATAGTTGAAGCCGATGGCGGTCTGGCGCAACTGCACCTGGCCGGCCGCCGGCGCGGGCAGCTCGGCATCCACCAGGCGCATCACTTCAGGGCCGCCGAACTCCGTCAATTCCACCGCGCGTGCTGATGTCATTCCCACTCCGTCGAGGTTGCATAGATTTGTGAGCGCCACTCTATCGCAATCTCGCGCGGCGCGTCGGCCGTGCGCAAGGCATCGGCGAGCGCAGAAAAAAGGCCTCGCACACGCGAGGCCTTCATTCTTGCCGCCAGCCTGCGTTACTTCACGCAGTCGACGAAATACGCCTTGCCACCCCCCTCGACCTCTTCCTCGACCAGGCCGTGGATGTCGGTCTCGAAGCCGGGAAACAGCTTGTTGAACTCGCGCGCGAACTTCAGGTACTGCACGATGATGCGGTTAAAGCGCTCGCCCGGGATCAGCAGCGGAATGCCCGGCGGGTAAGGCGTGAGCAGGATGGCGGTGACGCGGCCTTCCAGTTCGTCGACGGCCACGCGCTCGATCTCGCGGTGGGCCATCATCGCCCATGCGTCCGACGGCTTCATTGCCGGTTCCATGTCCGACAGGTACATCTCGGTGGTCACGCGGGCCACGTCATTGGCCTTGTAGACGCTGTGGATCGCGTCGCACAGGTCGCGCAGGCCGAGCTTCTCGTACTGCGGATGCTTGCCGACGAATTCCGGCAGCACGCGCCACAGCGGCTGGTTCTGGTCGTAGTCGTCCTTGAACTGCTGCAACTCGGTCACCAGCGAGTTCCAGCGGCCCTTGGTGATGCCGATGGTGAACATGATGAAGAACGAGTACAGCCCGGTCTTCTCGATGATGATGCCGTGCTCGGCCAGGTACTTGGTGACGATGGCCGCAGGGATGCCGCGGTCGCTGAACTCGCCGTCCACGTCCAGGCCCGGGGTGATGATGGTGGCCTTGATCGGGTCGAGCAGGTTGAAGCCGTCGGCCAGGTCGCCGAAGCCGTGCCAGCGTTCGTTGGCCTTGAGCATCCACTCTTCGCGGTCGCCGATGTCGTCCTCGACCAGCGCCTCGGGGCCCCACACCTTGAACCACCAGTCGCCGTTGTTGCCGGCATCGTAGTCGCCTTCGACCTTGCGCATGGCGCGGCGAAAGTCCATCGCTTCCTGGATGCTTTCTTCGACCAGCGCGGTGCCGCCCGGGGCTTCCATCATCGCCGCCGCCACGTCGCACGAGGCAATGATCGAGTACTGCGGGCTGGTGGACGTGTGCATCAGGTACGCCTCGTTGAACCGGTAGCGGTCCAGCTTGCGCGTATCCGAATCCTGCACGAGGATCTGCGAGGCCTGCGACAGGCCGGCCAGCAGCTTGTGCGTGGACTGCGTGGCGAACACCAGCGCGTCCTTGCTGCGCGGGCGGTCTTTGCCGATCGCGTGCATGTTGCGATAGAAGTCGTGGAATGCCGCATGCGGCAGCCAGGCTTCGTCGAAATGCAGCGTGTCGATCTCCGTGGCCAGCATTTCCTTGATCTGTTCGGCGTTGTACAGCACGCCGTCGTAGGTGCCCTGGGTGATGGTCAGGATGCGCGGCTTCTGGTTCTTGGCCTGGCTGGCGAACGGGTGCGCGGCAATCTTGCGGCGAATGGTCTCGGGATCGAACTCGCTCTTCGGGATCGGGCCGATGATGCCGTAGTGATTGCGCGTGGGCATCAGGAACACGGGAATCGCGCCTGTCATCATGATCGCGTGCAGGATCGACTTGTGGCAGTTGCGGTCCACCACCACGATGTCGCCCGGCGCCACGTTGGCATGCCACACCATCTTGTTCGAGGTGGATGTGCCGTTGGTGACGAAATACATGTGGTCGGAGTTGAAGATGCGCGCGGCATTGCGCTCCGAGGCCGCCACCGGGCCGGTGTGGTCGAGCAGCTGGCCGAGCTCATCGACGGCATTGCAGACGTCGGCGCGCAGCATGTTCTCGCCGAAGAACTGGTGGAACACCTGGCCGACCGGGCTCTTGAGGAACGCCACGCCGCCGGAGTGCCCCGGGCAGTGCCACGAGTAGGAGCTGTCCTGCGCGTAGGCGATCAGCGCCTTGAAGAACGGCGGCGCCAGCGAATCCAGGTAGACCCGGGCTTCGCGGATGATGTGGCGCGCGACGAATTCCGGCGTGTCCTCGAACATGTGGATGAAGCCGTGCAACTCGCGCAGGATATCGTTGGGGATATGCCGCGAGGTGCGGGTCTCGCCGTACAGGAAGATGGGCAGGTCGGTGTTGCGGCGGCGCACTTCGTTGACGAAGGCGCGCAGTTTCTCGATGGCCGCGGCTTCGGGCCGGTCGTCCTCGCTGACGAACTCGTCGTCGTCGATCGACACGATGAACGAAGAAGCACGGCTGGACTGCTGGGCGAAGGAGGTCAGGTCGCCATAGCTGGTCAGGCCCATCACCTCCATGCCTTCTTGCTCGATGGCCTGCGCCAGCGCGCGGATGCCCGAGCCGGAAATGTTCTCGGAGCGGAAGTCTTCATCGATGATGATGACGGGGAAGCGGAATTTCATTTGGCATCCTTGGACGGCAAGAAGGACTTGAGCCACATGGCCCGGGGATTCGTCCCCCTGGGTCGGCATGTGGCTCGACGTTCAGGCTTGGCGCGCGGCCCCGGGGTTTCCCGTAACACCGCAACGCGCGCATTGTATGCGATCAGGTCTTCGGCAGTGTGACACCTTGCTGACCCTGGTACTTGCCACCGCGATCGCGGTAGGAAGTCTCGCAGATCTCGTCGCTCTCGAAGAACAGCACCTGGGCACAGCCTTCACCGGCGTAGATCTTGGCAGGCAGCGGCGTGGTGTTCGAGAACTCCAGCGTCACATAGCCTTCCCATTCCGGCTCGAACGGGGTCACGTTGACGATGATGCCGCAGCGCGCGTAGGTGCTCTTGCCCAGGCAGATGGTCAGCACGCTGCGCGGAATGCGGAAATACTCCATCGTGCGGGCCAGCGCGAAGGAGTTCGGCGGGATGATGCAGACATCGCCCTTGAAGTCGACAAAGGACTTTTCGTCGAAGTTCTTCGGATCGACGATGGTGCTGTTGATGTTGGTGAAGATCTTGAATTCGTCGGCGCAGCGGATGTCGTAGCCGTAGCTCGAGGTGCCGTACGAAACGATCTTGCGGCCGTCTTCTTCCCGTACCTGGCCGGGCTCGAAGGGCTCGATCATGCCGTGCTGTTCCGCCATGCGGCGGATCCACTTATCGGATTTGATGCTCATAGGGGTATCGGGATGAACAAATGAGGGCAGGCTCGGGCGCGGCCCATGCTGACCGGGAACACTGCTCGCATTTGCTCACAGGCGCGCCGGACCTGCCGGGGCCTTGCGATGGGCCGCATTGTACAACCAAAATCCGGCATCACCGCCTTAAATGCCGCCCCGGCCCCGGAACGGGCTGTCCGCCCCCGGGCGTCAGGCCGTGGCTTGTTCCGGCAACTGGTGCCGGAAGCGTTCGCGGCCGGTATAGAGCAGGAAGTGGCGCCCCGTGCACCGGGCAAAGAGAGCCAGGTTGACGCGCCGGGCCATCTGGTAGCCCATCTGCGTGACGCCCGAGCGCGACAGCAGGAATGGAATGCCCATCTGGGCGCCCTTGATCACCATCTCCGAGGTCAGCCGCCCGGTGGTGTAGAACACCTTGTCAGCGCCGCTCATGCCTTCAAGCCACATCAGCCCCGCGATGGCATCCACGGCGTTGTGCCGGCCCACATCCTCGATGAACATCAGCAGCTCGCGCCCGCGGAACAGTGCGCAGCCATGCACGGAGCCGGCCTGTTTGTAGACCGACTGCTGCAGCCGGATGGTGTCGACGATGCCGTAGAGCGTTTCCTGGTCCAGGGTGGCGTCGTCCGGCAGCCGGATATTGTCCACTTCGTCCAGCAACGAGCCAAACACGGTGCCCTGGCCACAGCCGGTGGTCACCACCCGGCGCGCCGTGCGCTCCTCGATGCGATCCACGCCCGTGCGGGTCGTGACGGCGGCGGATTCGGTCTCCCAGTCGACCTGGATGGCAGCAATATCCTCGACCGATTCGACCAGGCGCTGGTTGCGCAGGTAACCCAGCACCAGGGCCTCGGGCGCCCCGCCCAGCGTCATCAGCGTCACCAGCTCGCGTTTGTCCAGGTAGACCGTCAGCGGGCGCTCGCCGGGCAGGAAGGCCTGGCGCACGCGCCCCTGCTCGTCGACCACCTCGACCTCTTCGATCAAGGGGACGCACGCGTGGGTCATTTCAGGGCGCAGGGGCATGGGCGTTGGGGATGCGGGATGGGCGGCGCGCGCCGGGAACCGCCGGCCCGCGCTGCCCCCCATCCGTCAGGACTTGGCGATCACGCCGCAAGCGATGCGGCCGCCGGAGTTGCCGGTGGGCTGGGTCTTGTAGTCGTCCGGGTCCTTGTGGACGACCACCGCGCGGCCCACCAGGCTGGTGGGGCCGGCGCCCAAGGTCACGCCGGTCAGCTCGAAGCTGGCCTGGGCGCGGCCGGTAGCGTCGGCCTTGAGGTTGTTGATGTCGCCAGCATGATGGTCGGGCATCGACATCGAACCGTGCGGCTTGGCCGTCGGGTTGAAGTGGCCGCCCGCGCTCATGGCGTCGGGGGCCGAGCAGTCGCCCTTCTCGTGCACGTGGAAGCCGTGCTCGGTATTGGGCGGCAGGCCGGTTACGTCGGCCTTGACCAGCACCGTGTCACCGCGCTGGGTGAAGGTGATGCTGCCCTGCGTCGCGGTACCGCTCTTGGACGCCAGCGCGGCGACCGCGGTATCGGACCTGCTCATCCCCATGCCCCCGCAGCCGGCCAGAGTGCCTGCCAGGGTGCCCGCTACAGCCAGACCGAAAAGTACACGTACACGCTTCATGCCG
Source organism: Cupriavidus sp. GW823-FHT07A04 (assembly GCF_058794615.1). Taxonomy (NCBI): domain Bacteria; kingdom Pseudomonadati; phylum Pseudomonadota; class Betaproteobacteria; order Burkholderiales; family Burkholderiaceae; genus Cupriavidus; species Cupriavidus sp. GW823-FHT07A04. Next base: position 25,976 of record NZ_JBXAHA010000035.1, on the reverse strand, counting down.
AACCTCCTCTCACGGTGATGTCCGGGGCGATTGTACCGCTCCCGTGCCCGGCGCTGCGGCCGGTTTGTGATCCGAAGGCGTGGCGACAGGTGCGGTGGAAGGTCCTCCAGCAGTGCTTGCTGCGGCTTGCGCAGCCGGCGCTTGCGCTACGAACGGGCCCGGATCGGCACACGGCGCGGCGGTGGCAGCCGCCGCCACCACCTTGCCTTTGGCCTGCATGTCGCTGTAGTAGTGCGCCGCCGCCTTGTCTTGCGCTCGGCACAGCTGATAAGCGGCCACCTTGTCGGCCCAGCCGGCGCGCGCCTTGGCCTCGTCGGCCTTGAGCTTTTGCGCCTCGGTCGGCGGCGGCAGTTTGGCCAGGGCGCCTGTGCCGCCAAGGGCCAGGGCGAGCACCAGCAGAATGCGGTTCATGGATCGGGCTCCTCGTTGGGGATCGGCCGTGCGCGCTCAGACTTCGCCCGGGCTGGCCCGGCCGCCGGCACGCTCGCCCGGCTCTGGCTCGGCCGCGCGCTGCACGGGGATCTTGCCTGCCTTGATATCGTCGTACCAGAGCTCGTGGTGCTCCTTGGCCCAGGCTTCATCGACCCAGCCGTCGCGCATGGCGCGGTAGGCCCCTTCCATGCCGATGGTACCCATGTAGATATGGCCGCAGGCCATGGCCATCATCAGCACCGCCGCGATGCCATGGATGACGTTGGCAACCTGCATGGTGGCGCGGTAGAAATCCATGCCGGGCACGATCATGTCGAGCACCCAGCCGGAGGCCGACAGGATCAGGCCGAAGACCACCAGCCCGCCCCAGAACCAGGCCTTCTCGCCAGCGTTGAAGCGCCCGCTTGGCACGTGCTTGCCGGACACGAGCCCGCCGAGCTTGATGAGCCACTGCCAGTCCTCCCGGGCGGGGAAGTTGTCGCGCACGAAGATCACGAAGCCGACGATCACCGACAAGGTAAAGACCGGGCCGACGATGTTATGGACGTTCTTCAGCAGGTAGGTGAGCCAGCCGAACAAGGTGTGGCCCATCAGGGGCAGCAGGAAATGCTTGCCGAACAGCATCACGATGCCCGAGACAGCCAGCGTGACGAATGAAATCGCCATGGTCCAGTGCACCATGCGCTCCAGCGGCGTAAAGCGCTGGATCATGCGGCCGGTACGCGGCGTCTTGAGCGGGATCGCGCCGCGCCAGAAGAAAAAGGCCAGGATCGCGGCGGGCACCACCACGATCAGCCAGCCGCCCCAGACGGTGATCACCCCGTTGCGGAACAGGCGCCACTTCTGCCCGGTGCGCTGGATCAGCACCCCGGCTTCCTTGGCTGGCAGGCTGCTGTAGTGCGCCTGGTCGGAATTCGCCTCCCGCCAGACCGGCGCGTTGTTGCCCGGTTGATCCTTGCTACGCGCCTGCTGGGCCTGCGCCTCGGCTGCGAGATCGCGGCGGGGCACGTTGAAGATGTTCTCGGAAGCGATGCCCGCGAAGGGCTGGGCCGGATGCGTGGCGGGGTTGTTGGCCTCGGCGGGCGCGCCGGCCGCCTGCGGCGCGGAAGCACCCTGGGCCGGGGCTTGGGCTTGCGCCCGCGCGGCCCCGGGCGGCGCCAGCAAGGCCAGCGCGCAGGCCACCCCCACCAGGTAGCGGAACCAGCCAGGATTGAGCGTCGGCTTCATATGCACTCCATCGGGTCGGCCAGGGTGCGCCCCGGGCGTCGCATCGCCGCTGTCATGGCGTGCGGTTGTATTCGTTCTGGTACTGGTTGCGCTCGCGGATCTGGTTTTGCCAACTGGTCTTGTCGCCCGGCGTCCAGCCCTTGGCCACGAAGGGGTCGCCCGGCGCGCCCTCGTACGCCGGCGCGTCGGATTTCTTGTGCGCCGCCGTGGCGGTCTGCGCGCGCTCGCCACAGGCGGCCAGCACGGTGCAGCCGGCGGCCAGCAGGATCAGCAACAGGCGGGTCATGATGGCTGCGCTCCTGAAGCGGGAGGCGCGGCGGGCGGCGCCGCGCCCGCGCCCGCGGTACCCTGCGTGGCGCCCTTGTTGCCGTAGGCCGTGCCCCAGCCGAACACATCGCCGCCCTTGCCGCGCTTGATCACGCGGTTGCGCAGTATGTCGGCAATGACGTCGCCGTCGCCGCCCAGCAGCGCTTTGGTCGAGCACATTTCCGCACACAGCGGCAGCTTGCCTTCGGCCAGCCGGTTGCGTCCGTACTTCTCGAATTCTTCGTCGCTGCCGTTTTTCTCCGGCCCGCCGGCGCAGAACGTGCACTTGTCCATTTTGCCGCGCACGCCGAAGGTCCCGGCGCTGGGGAACTGGGGAGCGCCGAACGGGCAGGCGTAGGAGCAGTAGCCGCAGCCGATGCAGACGTCCTTGTCGTGCAGCACCACGCCGTCTTCGGTACGGTAGAAGCAGTCGACCGGGCACACCGCCATGCAAGGCGCATCCGAGCAGTGCATGCAGGCGACCGAGATCGATTTCTCGGCGCCGACGATGCCGTCGTTGATGGTCACCACGCGGCGCCGGTTGACGCCCCACGGCACCTCGTGCTCGTTCTTGCAGGCGGTGACGCAGCTGTTGCACTCGATGCAACGCTCGGCGTCACAGATGAATTTCATGCGTGCCATGGTCGTTCCTTGCCCTTGGTCTCTATCGCCAACTCTGCCGCCATCTCTGTCGCTATCTCGATGTCGATCACAACCGCATTCACGTGAACCGTGCGATCTGGCAGATCGTGGTCTTGGTTTCCTGCATCATCGTCACCGAGTCATAGCCGTAGGTGGTGGCCGTGTTGATGGCCTCGCCGCGCACGATCGGCATCGCGCCCTCCGGGTAGTAGTCCTTCAGGTCCTTGCCCTGCCACCAGCCAGAGAAGTGGAACGGGATGAAGGCGGTATCCACGCCGACGCGCTCGGTCACCAGCGCGCGCACCTTGATGTGCGCGCCGGTGGGCGTGCTGACCCAGCAGAAGTCACCGTTGCGGATGCCGCGATCGGACGCCGCGCGCGGGTTGATCTCGACGAAGTTCTCCTGCTGCAACTCGGCCAGCCACGGGTTGGACCGGGTTTCCTCCCCCCCGCCCTCGTACTCGACCAGGCGGCCGGAGGTGAGAATGATCGGGAACTTCTCGTAGAGCTTGTTCTCGACGTTGCGCTGCTGCAGCGACTTGTACAGCGTGGGCAGCCGCCAGAACGCCATCTTGTCGTCGTGCGTGGGGTACTTGGCGACCATGTCGGGCCGGGTGGAATACAGCGGCTCGCGGTGCTGCGGGATTGGGTCGGGAAAGTTCCACACGATGGCCCGCGCCTTGGCGTTGCCAAAGGGGTGGCAGCCATGGTTCTTCAGCACCACGCGCTGGATGCCACCGGACAGATCCGTCTTCCAGTTCTTGCCCTCGGCCTTCTGCTTCTCGGCGTCCGTCAGCTCATCCCACCATCCCAGCTTCTTCAGCAGCACGTGGTCGAACTCCGGATAGCCGGTGGTAATGTCCGCGCCTCTCGAGTACGAGCCATCCTCGGCCAGCAGGCTGACGCCGTCGCGCTCCACGCCGAAGTTGGCGCGGAAGTTGCCGCCGCCGTCCATGACGTTGCGGCTGGTGTCATACAGGTTGGGCGAGCCGGGGTGCTTGAGCTCCGGCGTGCCATAGCACGGCCACGGCAGGCCAAAGTAATCGCCGGTCAGGTCGTAGCCGGTCAGCGGATCCTTGCCGCCGAGGCAACGCAGCGTGCGCACGTCGAACTTCTCCATATTGCGCATATGCGACTTGAGCCGCTCGGGAGATTGCCCGGTGTAGCCGATGGTCCAGTTGCTGGCGTTGATCTCGCGCAGGATGGACTCGACTTCGGGCTCCATCCAGGTCCGGCCCGCGCGCTTGACCTCGTTGAGCTTGAAGTTCTTCGACAGCTCCTTGCCAAAGCCGAGCCGGTCGGCGAAGGCCTGCATGATGGTGTGGTCCGGCATCGACTCGAACAGCGGCTCGATCACCTTCTCGCGCCACTGCAGCGAGCGGTTGGAGGCGGTGCAGGACCCGGTTGTCTCGAACTGCGTGCAGGCCGGCAGCAGGTAGACCGCGCGGTTCGGGTTGACCTTGTCGCCTTCCGCCGGCGGCATGTTGGCCATCGCGGCGGTGGCTGACGGATAAGGGTCGATCACCACCAGCAGGTCGAGCTTGTCGAGCGCCTTTTTCATCTCCAGCCCGCGCGTCTGCGAGTTGGGTGCATGGCCCCAGAAAAACACCCCGCGGACGTTGTTGTCCTGGTCGATCAGCTCTGGCTTCTCGGTCACGATATCGATCCAGCGCGACACCGTGGTCCCGGACTTCTCCATCATCGCCTGCGAGGCGTACTGCTTCTTGATCCATTCGTAGTCGACGCCCCACACCGCGGCATAGTGCTTCCAGGCGCCAGTGGCCAGGCCATAGTAACCCGGCAGCGAGTCCGGGTTGGGGCCCACGTCGGTCGCGCCCTGCACGTTATCGTGACCGCGGAAGATGTTGGCGCCGCCGCCCGACACGCCGATATTGCCCAGCGCCAGCTGCACGATGCAGGAGGCGCGCACGATGGCGTTGCCGATGGTGTGCTGGGTCTGGCCCATGCACCACACCAGCGTGCTGGGCCGGTTCTTGGCCATGATCTCGGCAACCTGGTGGACCTGCGCCTCGGGCACGCCGCAGACTTCCTCGACCTTGTCCGGCGTCCACTTGGCGAGGACTTCCTCCTTGACGCGGTCCATGCCGTAGACGCGATCGTTGATGTACTTCTGGTCTTCCCAGCCGTTCTGGAAGATGTGGTACAGCACGCCGAACAGGAAAGCGATATCGGTGCCCGAGCGGACCCGTACGTAGTAATCGGACTTCGCGGCCGTACGGGTGTAGCGCGGATCGACCACGATCACCTTGCAGCCGTTCTCCTTGGCGTGCAGCAGGTGCAGCATCGACACCGGGTGCGCCTCGGCCGCGTTGGAGCCGATATACAGCGCCGCGCGGGCGTTCTGCATATCGTTGTACGAATTGGTCATCGCACCATAGCCCCACGTATTGGCCACGCCGGCCACCGTGGTGGAGTGGCAGATGCGTGCCTGGTGGTCGGTGTTGTTGGTGCCGAAGAACGATACCCACTTGCGCAGCAGGTAGGCCCCTTCATTGCTGTGCTTGGAGGAGCCGACGAAGAACATCGAGTCCGGCCCGGTCTGCTGGCGGATCTCTTTCATCCTGGCGGTGATCTCGTCGAGCGCCTGATCCCAACTGACGCGCTGGTATTTGCCGTTCACCAGCTTCATCGGGTACTTCAGCCGGTACTCGCCGTGGCCGTGCTCGCGCAGCGCGGCACCCTTGGCGCAGTGCGCGCCCATGTTGATCGGCGAATCGAAGACAGGGTTCTGGCGCACCCACACGCCGTTGTGCACCACGGCATCGACCGCGCACCCCACCGAGCAGTGGCCGCACACGGTACGGCGCACCACGATATTGCCCTTGTCCTCGCCGCCGGCCGCCGCGCCTGAGGCATCCGCGGCATCGGCCCGACGCAACAGCGTCAGCTGCGAAGCCGCCAGCCCCGCGCCCACCCCGATGCCGGAGCGCTTGAGAAAGCTGCGCCGGTCCATGGTGGGCATGGCACCCGCCAGCCCGGCAGCCAGACGCTCGGAGAGCCGGCCACCAGCGCGCTCGCCCGAGCCGCTAGCCAGTTGCGAAGATGCGCTGCCCTGCGCCGCGCGTTTGCGGGTCAAGATCATGTATCACCCCAGGATGGAAACGAGGTAGAGCTAGGCGTGCGCCAGGCGCGGCCACTCACACCAGCGTAGTCCGGTAGTACTTGCGAATATGCTCTGTGACCCGGTAGCCGTCGCCGTCGGTCGACGTGACATCGGGAATGGCCGCCGCCAGGCTGGGCACGGCGGGCATGGCCGGACCGCGCGAAGTCAGCGCGGCGGCGGCGCCGGCCGCGGCAACAACCCCGGTGCCGGCAAGGAAGGCGCGGCGCGCGGCCTTCGGCTGCTTGTCTTTCATTTTGGGGGGCTCCTCGGCCTGTCCAGACCGATTACCAATCCTGTTATGAACACTACTGCCTATTTTAGAATGATATGTGTCGAAAGACCATGACTCCCCGGGATTTCCATGATGGCAATCAAGAACTTGCGTGCGATCAATGCATGTCCAGCGCGATCGCCTCGACCGCCATGAAGGCCTTCAGCAGCGCGGCCACGCGGGCATAGAGCTGCGCTTGCGGATGCGCCGCCGCGCTGTCGCACAGGGTTTCCACCCATGACTGCAGATGGCGCGAGAAAAAGTGCTGCTGCTCGGCAAGGTTTGCCACGCCACCGTCCTCGCCCGCCACCAGGAAGCGCATCACCTCGCACAATGTGGCGATGTGATCCTCGGTTTCGCTGACATTGTCCTGGCGCACCAGGCCATAGCGCGCCAGGTCGTCGCGCAGCGCCACCAGCGGGCGCTCATTGAGGAAGCCGGTCTGGTAGTAGGAGCCGTACAGCAGGACTTCCGGCTTGCCCACGCCGACGAACAATTGCTGGTATTCGTCGCTGGCTTGCTCGGCCGTGGTGACCGATGCTGCGTCGCACAAATCGTTCCAGGCGTCGCCCAGCGGCGTGGCGGCGTCCTCGCCGTGCGCGCGGTTGGCGGCGATATGGTGCAGCAGCGCGGCATCCGGCGCGCGATACAGCAGCGTGGCCAGCAGGCCGTACAGGTCCGCCCGGGCGGTGTCTTCTGCGTCGGGCGCCGCGTGGGCGACCGGAGGGATCAGCTGGATAGGCTGGAAATCTGTCATGTCGTGATGATTCTCAAGGATGGCCTGCTTGGCTACTGCAAGGCGTTGCCGCTGGCCTCGCCGCTGTTCTTTTCCATCATGTCGACAACGCGGCAATCGCCGCACATCTTCAGGCGCTCGGCGGCCTCGCCGGCAAACGCCGGGTGGCTCGCCAGCCGGGCCAGCATGGCATGCACCATCTGGGCGGTGCCGAACGGCTTGGCGCAGCGAATGCAATGGAAGGGCTGGGTCTCGGCCAACGTCACGGTGCGGCGCGCTTGCTCACCGGTGAGCAAGCGGGGCACCAGGGTGATGGCGTCTTCCGGGCAGGTCTTCTCGCACAAGCCGCACTGCACGCAGTTGCGCTCCAGGAAGCCCAGCACCGGCTGCTCGGGATTATCGCGCAGGGCTTGCGAGGGACAGGCGCCAACGCAGGCCATGCACAACGTGCAGCGCCCGGTGTCCACCGCCACCGCGCCCAGCGGCGCTCCGGCAGGCAGCGCAACGCTGGCGGCCGGGCGCGGCGCATTGCGCACGAGATGATCCAGCGCAAAATCCAGCGTCTCGCGCTTGGCGGCCGCAGCGTGGAACACGGCGGGTGGCGCGGCCGGTCGGCTGCTCCCCGGCGCGGCCAAGGCCGATAGTTGCACGTCCAGCGTGACGGCATCCGGGCCATCGACCAGCGACAGGCATTCGCCGTCATAGCCGAGGCCCGCCAGAATAGCCTGCCCCACTGCTACCTGCCCGGCCAGCGCCGTGCGGTATTGCGGGGCCTCGTCACCGGTGAGCATCACGGCGACACGTCCAGCGCCCCAGCAGATGGCCGCCAGCCACAGCTCAAGCCCGCACGCGGCCGGGTGGAACAACCCCACCGGAATCACATTGGGCGGCATGCCGTTGGCCTGTCCGGCGCGCGCAGCGCGGCCCAACGCCAGGATGGGCGCATTGCCGTACTCCTCGCCATGCAGCAACAGCACAGCGTCGCGCCCGCCCGCAGCGCGGTAGGCCGAGATCAGGGTGCGCAAGCGCTCGCCGAGGTGATCCGGCTTGGGATAGGCATAGCTGATGGCGCCGGTTGGGCACACCGTGGTGCAGGCGCCGCAGCCCATGCACAGGTTCGGCGTGACCTCAATGCGGCCGCGCCCGTCGTGCCATTGCGAGCGGATCGCTTCGGTGGAGCAGATGTCGATACAGGCCGTGCAACCCGTGGTCTGGTTGCGGCCATGCGCGCAGAGTTTCTCCTTGTACTGGAAGAACTTCGGCTTCTCGAACTCGCCCACCAACTGGACCAGTGCCAATGCCTGCGCCTGCTGGCGCAGCGCATCCGCGCCGGCGTACAGGTAGCCCTGCGGCGGCGCGTGCATGAGGAAGGCCGGCGTGTCGGCCAGGTCGAACACCAGGTCGAAGCGTTCCGTGGCAGTGGCGGCCGGGCGCTCGAAATCGATCGCGGCAGCGGCGCCGCAGGCCTTCACGCAAGCGCGATGCGAGCGGCAGCGGTCCAGGTCCACCTGGTAGCTGAAATCGATGGCGTCTTCCGGGCAAGCGTCGATGCAGGCATTGCAGCGCGTGCACAGGTCCAGGTCGATCGGGTTGCTGCGTCCCGCGCCGGTCTCCCAGCTGGCCTCGAAGGCGCCCAGCCAGCCGCCGAGCTTGACCAGCTTGCCGCTGTGCACGGGGAACGCCCGCGAGGCGGGCAGGCCGGCCGGGGCCATGGCCCCGGCGGCGGCGGCGCTGAGCAGCACCGAAACATCCATGCCGGCTTCGGCCAGCTTGCCGGCCCAGGGAATCGCACGGTCGGCGGGGCCTAGCACCAGCACAGCGCCGCCAGAGCGGTAGTCCACCACGGGCACCGGATCCGGGTCCGGCAGCGCGGCGGCGGCCAGCAAGGCAGCGATCTTGGCGTTGGCGGTTTTCGGGTCGCGCCGCGCCCCCTGCGACCAGCCACCGGTCTCGCGGATATTGACGAAGCGCACGGGCGCCGTCATGGTGCCCTCGGCCTGGCGCCGGGCGGCTACCTCGGTAAACAGCGCGCGCTCCTGCGTGCAAGCCACGATGACATCGTCGGTGCCGGCGAGCGCGGCGGTGAAGTCTCCAATCTCGCGGCGGCACAGCAGATGATGGACCTTGAGTGGCGTCTTCACGCCACCCGCGGGCGCGGGAACATTGCCCGACAATGCCGCCCCGTCAAGCGGCATCGTGTCGTTGCAATTGCAGATCAGCGTCGGCATGGAGAGTGCGGCTGGCCGGCCTGGCCGCTCCATTTGTTGGGAGTCTTGCCGCCAGCTGAATGTGGGGGAAGCCTATTGTAGGCCGCGCCAAGGGCAGCGACTACGCGTGTTTGCCTGGGGCGGAAGTGCCGGCCGGGGACGCGGCAGGAGGCAAGCCAGTATCGGCATCGGCATCGGCATCGGTGGCGGTTGCAGTTGCAGTTGCAGTTGCGGTGGCGGTGGCAATGCCGGCCTCCCCAGCCTCGCCGGCTGTTTGCGGCAATGCAGCAAACGGCTCGGGCGTCACCAGGGCGGCATCTTGCACATCGGGCCCTTCTTGCTGTGCGCGAGCCGCCGCCAGTTCCTCATCGGTGGGCGCGAACAGCCCCAGCGTCTCGGACTGGCGCATACGCCGCAGCACATCAAGCGGAATCGGATCGGGCTGGCTGTAGTCGTCGATATAGGTATCGAGGCCGTCCATCACGTTGAAATGCGGATCGGCGAACAACGTCTTGAGCGCGGCGCGCTTCACGTTCTCGTCCACGCCGCGCGCGACGAAGCGAGCGATGCTGTCGCCCGGCTGCAGCAAGGCGGCATCGGCTAGCGTGGGGAGCGGTTCAGCGGGTGGGGTAGGTGGAACGGGGTCTGGCAGTGCCTGGGCTACTGGTGCATCCTTGCCGGGAGGCACGGATGATTCCGCCGGCAGCGGTGGCTCAGCCTCAAGCGGCTTGCCGTCGCGCGCCGCGGCCTTGCGGCGGGACCAGCGCGACAGGAAGGAAGCATCGCTCATGTGCGGTCTGCCAGCATCAGTAGCGCGCCCTGTCCTCCGGCGCCTTGAATGATTCCGGGCGGCGGCGTTTCTTGGGCTCGGGGTGGTAGTACTGGGCCACGTAGGCTTGCAGCCACTCCAGCTGCTCAGGGGCCAGCGGCACGTTCTCGACGGTTTCGCCGGCGTCGAGCCAGCGTCCAGCCTCGTTGTAGGACAGTGTCACCGTCACCGGCACCGGCAGCGGCTCGCCGTCTCGCGATGTCGGCACGGCAGTCTGCCCGCCCTCCTCTGCCATTCGCCACAGCACGAACCAGCAGGGCGCGGTGGAAGTGAGGTTGAGGTAATAACCCTCGGCCTCGTCGCGGAACAGCGTGACAGCGTAGCCCGGGTACAGCCAGCGCGCGCCGTGTTCGTCCTGCGCCAGGCAGTGGGGCACGGCGCCAAACTCGCCAAGATCCGGCAGCACGGCGCCGAGTTCCCATTTCCAAGGCTGCCAGCGGCTGGCCAGCGGCACGCGGCGCATCACCACGGCCATGGTCACGCCGGGCCGGCCAGCGGGCACGGCGTCGGGGGCCGGGTTGCCTGCAGCGGAGTCGGCTGGCGTGTCCATGGGGATCAGGTGTTCTGCACCACGATACTGGGGAACTTGCTGGTCATATCGCGGGCGCGGTCGGCCACCTTGATAGCCACCTTGCGCGCCATGGCGCGGTACAGCTCGGCGATCGGGCTATCAGGATCGGACACCACGGTGGGCCGGCCGGTGTCGGTCTGCTCGCGGATCGAGCGGTTAAGCGGCATGCTGCCCAGCAGGTCCACGCCGTAGTCCTCGCACATCTTCTCGCCACCGCCTTCGCCGAAGATATGCTCGACGTGGCCGCAGTTCGGGCAGCAGTAGACAGCCATGTTCTCGACGATGCCGAGAATGGGGATGCCCACCTTCTCGAACATCTTCAGGCCCTTCTTGGCGTCCAGCAGGGCGATATCCTGGGGGGTGGTGACGATGACGGCACCCGTCACCGGCACTTTCTGCGACAGCGTCAGCTGGATGTCGCCGGTGCCCGGCGGCATGTCGACGATCAGGTAATCGAGATCGTGCCAGTTGGTCTGGCGCAGCAACTGCTCCAGCGCCGAGGTCACCATCGGGCCACGCCACACCATCGGGTTGTCCTGCTCGATCAGGAAGCCGATCGAGTTGGCCTGCAGGCCGTGGCCTTCGAGCGGTTCCATGGTCTGGCCATCGGACGACTCCGGGCGGCCATCGATGCCCAGCATCATGGGCAGGCTCGGGCCGTAGATGTCGGCGTCGAGCATGCCCACGCGGGCACCCTCGGCGGACAGCGCCAGCGCCAGGTTGACGGCGGTGGTGGACTTGCCCACGCCGCCCTTGCCCGACGCCACGGCGATCACGTTCTTGACGCCCGGCAGCAGCTTGACGCCGCGCTGCACCGCGTGGGCCACGATTTTCATGCTGACGGCCACGTTGGCATTGGCCACGCCAGGCAACTGGCGCAGCGCATCCACCACTTGTTTGCGGATCGGTTCCAGCTGGCTCTTGCCGGGATAACCCAGCTCCACTTCCAGCGACACATCGCCGCCTTCGACCCGCACATTGCGAGCCGAACGGGTGGACACCAGATCCCGGCCCGTGTTGGGGTCGATCACGGTGCGCAGGACTTCGGTAACCTGGTCGACGGTGAGGCTCAAGACAATCTCCGCTACTGAATATGGGAATATGGGGGAAGGCGCGTACTTTATCAAAGTATGAGCGAAGTGCGGCGCAAGGGTAACGTGAGGGTAATGCGAGAGCGGCAAGCCCAGGATCTACACGTGGAATTACACGCACTTACAACTGTCACAGCAACAGGCTTGTGCACCCGGCACCATCTCCTTATTGTAGTGCGCCAGGAACGCGAGCCCGGTGAATACGGTCCGGGCCCTTGTATTCAGGTGTCTTCCGCGTTATTTCTAGCGGTGTTGCGCGCACCACTTCAAAATCAGCCAAAACGCTTCGTCCTGAAGGAGAAAGCATGAAACTCAAGCTCGTCAGCCTTGCCATTGTCGCCACCCTTGCCGCGGGCTGCGCCACAGAGCAAGGCACCCAGACCGCGGTCGGCACCGGCGTGGGCGCTGCGGTCGGCGCCGGCCTGGGCAACCTGATCGGCGGCAATACCACCGGCACGCTCGTCGGCGCGGCGGTCGGCGGGGCCCTGGGCGGGGCCACGGGTTACAACTGGAACGCAATCCGCGGCAAGCTGAACAAGGACACGGCGGGCACGGGCACGCAGATCACCGAGCAGCCGGACGGCTCGCTCAAGGTGAACATCCCGAGCCAGGTGACCTTCGATACGGACAGCGCCACCATCAAGCCGTCGTTCCGATCGGTGCTCGACCAGGTCTCGCAGACCCTTGCCCAGCAACAGGACGTCTCTGCCACCGTGGTGGGCCATACCGACAGCACCGGCAACCCGAACTACAACATGCAGTTGTCGCAGCGCCGCGCCCAGAGCGTCGCAACCTACCTGGGTGACCGAGGCGTTGCCCGGACCCGCCTGGCAGCCGAAGGACGGGGCCAGACCCAGCCGGTCGCGGACAACGCCACCGAGGCCGGGCGCGCACAAAATCGCCGGGTCGAAATTTATTTGAAACCAATTCAGAGATGATGCGGTCATAGAAATAGGTACCGCTTGTCACCGTTGCTGGCTCGCGATGGGTGGCTGACCTCCCGGGCGGTACCTGATTTCTCCTCCTTTTCCGTTGTGGAAAGCTGCGCCGGCTCTGACCGGCGCTTTTTTTGTCCTCAGTTTATTGAGCGCCTCTTGCGTCACTAAATATCACTCGAAGCCCTCTCTTCCGCCTGCGCGCTGCCGCAGTGCACGCGCTGCCCGCCCCGCTTGTTAGAATAGCCCTCTCACGGTGCCCGCCCGACTTTGGTGGCGACGCCCCCCGCCTTACCGTCCACCCCCCTCCTGACCGGCAATTTTTCCATGACCGCACGTCGCATCCTCGTTACTTCTGCCCTGCCCTACGCCAACGGCCAGATCCATATCGGCCACCTGGTGGAATACATCCAGACCGACATCTGGGTGCGCTTCCAGCGCATGATGGCGAACGAGGTCTACTACGTCGGCGCGGACGACACGCACGGCACCCCGGTGATGCTGCGGGCCGAGAAGGAAGGCATTACGCCCAAGCAGCTGATCGATCGCGTGTGGACCGAGCACAAGCGCGACTTCGACAGCTTCATGGTGTCGTTCGACAACTACTACAGCACCGACTCGGATGAGAACAAGCAGCTCTCCGAGAAGATCTACCTGGCGCTGAAGGCCGAGGACCTGATCGCCGAGCGCGAGGTCGAGCAGTTCTACGACCCGGTCAAGAACATGTTCCTGCCGGACCGCTTCATCAAGGGCGAATGTCCGAAGTGCGGCGCCAAGGACCAGTACGGCGACTCATGCGAAGTCTGCGGCACGACCTACGTGCCCACCGACCTGAAAAACCCGTACTCGGTGGTGTCGGGCGCCACCCCGGTGCGCAAGTCCTCCGCGCATTACTTCTTCAAGCTGTCCGACCCGCGCTGCGAAACCTTCCTGCGCGAGTGGGTGGCCGACCTGGCCCAGCCGGAAGCGGCCAACAAGATGCAGGAATGGCTGGGCGCCGAAGGCGAGGCTTCCACGCTCTCGGACTGGGACATCTCGCGCGATGCGCCCTACTTCGGCTTTGAGATTCCCGGCGCTCCCGGCAAGTATTTCTACGTGTGGCTGGATGCGCCGATCGGCTACTACGCCAGCTTCAAGAACCTGGCCGAAAAGAAGGGCATCGATTTCGACGCCTGGGTAGGCCCGCACTCCACCGCCGAGCAATATCATTTCATCGGCAAGGACATCCTGTACTTCCACACGCTGTTCTGGCCGGCCATGCTGCGCTTCTCGGGCTACCGCACGCCCACCAACGTGTTTGCCCACGGCTTCCTGACGGTGGACGGCGCCAAGATGAGCAAGTCGCGCGGCACCTTCATTACCGCGCAGAGCTATATCGACACCGGCATGAACCCGGAATGGCTGCGCTACTACTTCGCCGCCAAGCTCAACGCCAGCATGGAAGACCTCGACTTGAACCTCGATGACTTCATTGCGCGCGTGAACAGCGACCTGATCGGCAAGTACGTCAACATTGCCAGCCGCGCCGCCGGCTTCCTGGTCAAGCGTTTCGACGGCGTGGTGGACGAGGCCGCGCTGGCCAACCCGCTGCTCAAGCAATTGCGTGAAGCCGCGCCGCAAGTGGCACAGTTCTATGAAGCCCGCGAGTACAGCAAGGCGCTGCGCCTGGTGATGGAGCTCACGGATTCGGTGAACGCCTTCGTCGACACGGAGAAGCCGTGGGAGCTGGCACGCGACGAAAGCAAGCGCGCGGCCCTGCACGCTGCGTGCTCGGTCTCGCTGGAAGCCTTCCGCCTGCTCACCGTCTACCTCAAGCCGGTGGTGCCGCAAATGGCCGCGGGCGTGGAGCGATTCCTCAATATCGAGCCGCTGGACTGGCGCGGCATCGACAAGCAACTCTCGGCTTCGCGCCCGGTGCAGCCGTACTCGCACCTGATGACGCGCGTGGATGCCAAGCAGGTCGACGCGCTGCTGGCCGCCAACCGCGACTCGCTGCAGGCCACCGCGCCCGCCGGTGAAGCGGATGCCGCCGCTGCGTCGATCGAGCCCATCGCCGACACCATCACAATCGACGACTTCGCCAAGATCGACCTGCGCGTGGCCAAGATCGTGGACTGCCAGAAGGTGGAAGGATCGAGCAAGCTGCTGCAGCTCACGCTGGACCTGGGCGAAGGCAAGACGCGCAACGTCTTCTCCGGCATCCAGTCGGCCTACACGCCCGAGCAGCTGGTGGGCAAGCTCACCGTGATGGTGGCCAACCTGGCTCCGCGCAAGATGAAGTTCGGGCTGTCCGAGGGCATGGTGCTGGCCGCATCGGCAGCGGATGAGAAAGCCACGCCGGGCCTCTGGATCCTGGAGCCGCACGAAGGCGCTGTGCCGGGCATGCGCATCGGCTGACCCGCGGGGGCGGTTAGGCGCGCCAGCGCTGAGCCGCCAACGCGCCATGGCGCCGGCGCCGATTGACGCCACGCCCCCGGGAAGCCCATACTGCACCCATGCCCGACAGGGTGTTGATGGGATTTCCTGGCATGCCCGACAGCGTTCCCGGCCACGCCCCCGCCCCCGCTGGCACGCCAGCGCCGCCCGCTGGCGGCAGGCCGCGCCTACGCCAGCCCTTCCCCCTCGCCGCCTTCCACCCGCGCCTGCTCGACAGCCTGCGCGACTACAACCGCGCCCTCTTCTTCAAGGACCTCGCCGCCGGCCTCACCGTGGGTGTGGTGGCGCTGCCGCTGGCGATGGCCTTTGCCATCGCCAGCGGGATGCCACCGCAGGCCGGCCTGTTCACCGCCATCATCGCGGGCTTCCTGATCGCCGCGCTGGGCGGCTCGCCGGTGCAGATCGGCGGTCCCGCCGGCGCCTTCATCGTCATCGTCTACGGCATCGTGGCGCGCTACGGCGTGGCCAACCTGCTGATCGCTACCATCCTGGCGGGCGGCCTGCTGTTCGCCATGGGGCTGTTCCGGCTAGGCACCCTGATCCGCTTTATCCCCGTGGCCATCGTGATCGGCTTCACCAACGGCATCGCCGTGCTGATCATGGTCTCGCAGATCGCCGATTTCCTTGGCCTGCAAACCGGCAAGCTGCCTGGCAACTTCCTTTCGCAGATGCGTGTGCTGGGACGCGCCCTGCCCACGGTGTCCTGGCCCACGGTGGCACTGGCGGTCAGCTCGCTGGTGGTGGTGGCGGGCTGGTCGCGCCTGGCCCTGCTGGCAGGCAAGCGCTGGCGCCCCGTATCGACGATTGCGGCAAACCCGGCAAGCCCGCCCAATGCGCACGGCCGCCTTGGCCGCGCGCTGGCCATCGTTCCCGGCACGGTGACAGCGCTGGTGCTAGCCACCGCGGCCAATGCCCTGCTGCACTTGCCGGTGGAGACCATCGGCACGCGCTTCGGCGGCATTCCGCAGGGTCTGCCGCCGTTTGCGCTGCCGCAACTGAGCTGGCAACTGGTCCAGCAACTGGTGGCGCCCACCCTGACCATCGCCCTGCTCGGCGCCATCGAATCGCTGCTCTGCGCACGCGTGGCCGACAGCCTGATCGACGACCGCCACGATCCCAACCAGGAACTGATGGCGCAGGGCATCGCCAATATCGTCACGCCGTTCTTCGGCGGCCTGCCGGCCACGGGCACCATCGCCCGTACCGTCACCAACGTACGCAGCGGTGGGCGCACGCCGGTGGCTGGCATGATCCACGCCGCCACACTGCTGCTGATCGTGCTGGTGGCGGCGCCACTGGCCAGCGCCATCCCGCTCGCCACGCTGGCCGCCATCCTGCTCTACGTGGCGTGGAACATGGGCGAGTGGCATGTGTTCGGGCTGACGCACCTGAAGCGCTACAGCAACAACTACCGCATCATCCTGCTCGGCACCTTCGTGCTGACCGTGGTGTTCGACCTGACCGTGGCGGTGCAGGTGGGACTGGTGCTCGCCTGCCTGTTCTTCATCTACCGCATGGCCGCGCTCACGCAGATCGAGGCGATCGCGCCAGCCGCGCTGCCCCCGGCGGCCGACGGCAGGCCGCTGCCGGCCGGCGAGGTGGCGGCCTATCACATGACCGGCGCGCTCTTCTTCGGCGCCGTCAACAAAGTGGAAGCGCTGATCGACCCCCGCGACCGCACGCAGCCGGTACCGGCGGTGCTGATCCTGGACGTGGGCAAGCTGGTGGCACTGGACACCACCGGCCTGGACACGCTGGACGCCTTGCGCAAGACGCTGGCGCGGCGTGGCGGCACGCTGGTGCTGTGCGCCGCGGCAGCACAGGTGATGTCGCTGATGCGGCGCGCGGGCTTCCTGGAACAGATGGGCACGGCAAACTATTGCGACACGCTGGCCGCAGCCTGTGCCAGGGCCGGCGTCTTGCTCGCAGAGCGGGCCGAGCGGCCCGCGGCAGGCTAACCGCCCTGCAGCCTCTCGTCGCTGCGCGAGGTGTGCGTTACCTTGCCGTCAGCGTTGAAATGCACGTTGAAGAACGCCTTCTCCTGCGCGCTTTCCCACCAGCGGTAGCCCCACACCTCTTCCTTCTTGAGCGCGAAAGCTTCCACCTTGGTAGGCTTGCCGACCAGGCGGCGGATATCGTCGCGGCTCATGCCGGCGCGCACGCGCGCGAAGTTCTCCGCGGTCAGCACCTGCTCGATCGCGCGCACCTTGCCATCGGCGCCGATCGTCACCATCCAGGTGGTGGCGCCTTCCGGGCCGCGCGGGTATTCCAGCCGGCGGCCGCCGTCCTCTTCTTCCCAGGTGATCTCCGGGCGCCCGGCCTGTTTGCGCACGTCGTCCTCGCTGGATTCGCCCACCACGATGCCCTTGAACAACTGGCTGTCGGGCTTGACCGAGTTCCAGGTGGCGTGCGCGGTATCGCCCGCCTTCTTCATCGCTTCGTCGACCTTTTGCTGGTCGCACCCGAACAGGGCAAGCACGGAGGAAATCAGTCCCATGGCGGCAAGGCGTCGGTAAGACGCGGCAGTGACGGAGGTGGCGGAGGTGGGCGGCACGCAGATCATGGCGCGTGTCTCAGGGCTGCGCGGGCGCGGCTGCGTCCGTTGCATTGCTGTCGGCATCCTGGCTGGCATCGGTCTGGCTCCTCGCGGTTCCGGCGCGGCTGGACGCGCCCGTGAACAAATTACCCCAACTGTCGAAGCGGCGGTTAAACAGCACCGAAAGCCCGTTGATCGAGCCGCCCTTGGCAATCAGCGACCAGCGCCGCGAGAATGCCCAGGTCAGCTTGACCACGTTGCTGGCACTGGTCAGGCTCTGCTCATAGCCCGCCGAGATCTTTTCGGTCACGGCCTTGCCCACGCTGACCACCTGCTGGTCGTTGAGGCCGGCCGTGCTTGGCCCGATCGAAAACTCGTCGATGCCCAGATGCTGCACGATCCCCTTGCCCGCGCGCCCGCCCAGCATGCCCAGCGCGGCACCGCCCAGGGCCCCCGCACTCAGTTGCTGCTGCTGTCCGGCCGCGGCGCCTTCCGCGCCGTAGCCGAACATGAGCCATGACAGCTTATCCTCCTCCGGCACATTCGGCTCGGACACCAGCTTGACGCGCGGCAGGCGTACCGTGCCGGTCACCTCCACCCCCGCCTCCACTTCCTGGTTGCGGCGCATGGCGCGGATATTGAGGTTGGGATTGTCCACCGGCCCGTTGAAATTGACGATGCCGCGCTCGATGTTGAGCTTGCGCCCGAACGCTTCATAGGTGCCGTCGGTCACGCGGATGGTGCCGGTGGCGCGCAGCGGCGTCAGTGGGGCGCTGCGCACGCCAAGCTGCCCGCCCAGGCGCAGGTCCGCGCCGGCCCCGCGGAAGCGGAAATTGTCGCCAAGGTCGAGCGTGAGGTCGATCAGCGGGCTGAAGCGGCTGGCCGGCTTGGCCTCCGGCACCGGCGTGGCGGCGGTCTTGATCTCGCGCTGGTCGCGGCGGCGCACCACCACTACGTCGTCGCCCAGCTCCGGGGCGCCGGCCTTGGGCAGGTCGAACAAGCCGCGATCCACGCGGAACTTGCCGCGGATCACGATCTGGCGATTCTCGTTGGCGATGCTGGCATCACCGGAAATGATCAGCGTGCGCTCGGGGC
The DNA here is from genome assembly GCF_058794615.1 of Cupriavidus sp. GW823-FHT07A04. NCBI lineage: Bacteria > Pseudomonadati > Pseudomonadota > Betaproteobacteria > Burkholderiales > Burkholderiaceae > Cupriavidus > Cupriavidus sp. GW823-FHT07A04. Next base: position 7,538 of record NZ_JBXAHA010000035.1, on the reverse strand, counting down.
TGGCAAAGAGCTGGAGCTTGTCGGCCACGATCTTGCCCGTCAGGTTGGGATCGGTGTCGCCCAGTTTCACGTTGCCGGTGGCCACGATCTTGCCGTCGCCGCCGCGGAACTCCACCTGCTTGAGCTCGATGGTGTTCTGGTCGAGCACCACGTGCACGATGCCATCGGTCAGCTGGATACCCAGGTCGTAGAGCGAGATGGCGATGCCGGTGCCGTCGATGTTGCCGGTAACGAGGGGCTGCCCGACGCTGCCCGCCAGTTGCAGGACTGCCGCCAGCTTGCCATCGAACGCGTATTGCGGGCCGCTCAGCGCCTCCAGCGACTTGATCTTCGGCACATCCAGCGAGACCTTGCCCGCCAGCGTGGAAGCCGGCGTCACCGTCATCAGGCCCTGCTCCTGGATCAGCCCGGCGGAGGCGTCTACCACCACCTTGCCGACCCGTGCGGCCTCGATGCCGCCTTTCAGGTTGACGCGGCTGCCGGCAAACTCGGCGCGCAGCGCGGTTTCTCCCAGGCCCAGCGCGGTGTAGCCCCGCCCGGCGCTCACCGAGACGTCGCCGCTGCGCCGGTGCAGCTCGGCAAAGCCGGAGGCAGACTCGGCCAGCGTGATGTTCCAGCGGCCGTCCAAGACCAGGTCCGAGCGCACCGGCGGCGCCTCGCCCGTCAAGGCCTCGGCCAGGCGCAGCACGTTGGCCACCTGCAGGCCATCGAGGTTGCCCTGGGTGCGGACGCGGCCGTGGTCGAAATCGAAGCTGTCCACAGTCACGCGGGCGCGCTCGAACTGCAGGCTGGCCGCGCCGAGATGCACGCGCTGGTCCGCCACCTGCAGTTGCGTCGGCGCGATCAGCCGCACGTTGACCGTGCCGCGCTCCTCCAAGGAGCCGATGGTGCCCTTCCAGCCGGCCGCCCCCTGCCAGGCGCCCTGCCCCGACAAGGCGAGTTGCATCGGCTTGTCGTGCAACGCGCCGGCCGCCTTCAGGTCGAAGGCATGGCTGGCCTGGGTGCCGCTGAGCGAGGCATCGAGCGTGCGCAGCGTGGCGACCGGGCCGCGATAGTCGCGGGCGTTCAGTTTCAGCGCGAGCGTGCCGTTCAGCCCCCCGCGCAACTCGGCGCTGCCGCTGGCGCTGGCCACGTGGTGCGGGCCCACCACCAGCGACTGCGCGGCATAGCTGGCCACGATCTCGGGCCGCGCCAGCGTGCCGGTGATGTCCGCGTCGAGCTTTAGCACGCCGGCCACGCCGAACTTGAGCCGATCGAGCTGCGGCGCGTCCACATGCACTTTCAGGCGGTCGCCGCGCGCGCCAAAGCTGCCGTTGATCTGGGCCTGGTTGCCGGCCATCTCCAGCGTGGCCTGGCTCGGCAGCAAGCGCTCGCCTGCCAGCCGCAGCTTGCCCTCGCCACGCATCGGCAGCCCTGCATAGACGCTGTCGCGCACCGCGAAGTCCAGCGCCACGCGGTGCTCCGGCGCTAGCGTGCCGCTGGCGGTGAAGTCCGCATTGATGCGCCCGGGCGCCACCTCGGCCACGCGGGCCGGGTCGAAATTGATCAGCTTGCCCTTGAAGCTGAAGGGCTGCGTGTCCTTCAGCGACAGCTTGCCATCGGCGTTAAGCGTGCCCGCGCCGATGCCGGCACGCAGCGAGGTCAACGTCACTGCCTCGGCATCCAGATGCGCATCGGCAAAGAGCTTGTACTCGCCGCCGGCCAGGTCCAGCGCCACGCTCTGGCGGCCGGGCTCCATCCGCAAGCTCACCGGCCCGGACAAGCGCACGCGCTTCAGGCTGCCATAGAGGGCCTGCGGGTCGAGGTCGCGCACGTCGAGGTCGAAGCCGCCGCGGCCATCGCGCAGCGCACCGCCGCCGCGGATCTCGCCGCCGCCGGCCAGCGCCACGTGCAGGTCGCGCACCATCTGCGCCGCCTCGCTGACCTCGATATGCGCTTGCACCGATTCCACCGGCAGGCGCTCGGCGTCGAGCTTGCCGGCCTCGTGGTTGACGATGCGCACGTCGCCCGCCACGCGCAGGGGCGCGCTGTCGTGGGCGCTGCCAGGCTTGGCGGCGGGCGTGGAGGCCGGCGTTGCAACTGCCGATGCCGATGCCGGCGGTGCCGCCGGGGCGCTGGCCGCTGCGCCCGGCACCGGCGTAGCCGCGCCATCCACCGGGCGCAACTCGGCCTGCACGGAAAGATTGGCACGCGGTGCCGAGGGGCTGAACAAGCGCGGATTGATGTGCTCGCCATTGACCAGCACATGGGTGAACGGCACCTTGCCAAACGGCGTCAGGTCCGCCTCGGCGCGGCCGCGCAGGCGATCACCGCTGGCCTCGGCTTGCGCGTGCAGCATGGCAAGCGAGCCACGCACATTGGCGCTGATGCTAAAGGATTCCTTCTGCCAGCTGCCCTCCAGCAGCGCGGCGCCGTTCAGCGCAAACGGCGCCTGGCCGGCGATCTGCGCATTGGCGGCCAGCTTGCCGTATGGCGTGACCAGCCGTTCCACGCTGATGCGGTGGCGTTGCCCGTCGGAATGCAGCGAGCCCGCCAGGTCGCTAAACACCATCTCGCTGGGCGTGGCCGGCGGCCCTTGCAGCAAGGTCAGGCGGTCCAGCGTGAGCGTATCCACGTCCACTGCCAATGGCAGTTCGAGCGATTTTGGCAAGGTGGCGGGCGCGCTGTCAGGCTGCGACGGCGGCAGGTGCAGCGTGACGGCGCCCACGCGCAGCGCGCTGACATGCAAGCGGGTCGGCGACCAGCCAAGCGCCCAACTGCCGTCGACACGGTCAATCGTCACCCGTGTCTCGCCGCTGGCAAACACCACATCGCGCAACCGCAGGCCATGCGCCACCGTGCCGCCTTCGAGCTTGCCAGACAACGCGCCTGAGGACAGGCGCGTGGCCAGCGACCACAGCTGGCGCGTGCCGGCCTCCGTACGCAAGGCTTGCACCACCGCCGCGAGCGCCGCCAGCACCAACAACAGCAGCACCACGACGCACCAGGCCAGCCAGCGCCCGAGGCGCGTGCGGCGCGGCCGTGCCGGCCCGGGCGGAACATCGCCGGAGGCGGGCACGGGAGGCATGTCGGGAATGCTCATGTGGCAAAACCCCTGCAACTGCGTTCATGGAGGCCGCCGTGCTGGCGGCCGGGCCGCATCGTCATCGTCAGAACAATCATCAGAACGCGACTCCCAGCGAGATATGCGGGCGGAACTGCTTTGCCTGGATGCCGTAGCCCACGTCGAGCTGCACCGGCCCCACCGGGCTGCGCCAGCGCGCGCCGATGCCCACGCCGTTGTAGAGCTTGACGCCCGTCAGGTTGTCGGTGGCCGTGCCCACGTCCCAGAAGATCGCGGCGCCCCAGTCATGCAGGAACCAGTACTGGTACTCCAGGCTCGCCGTGCCGAGGTACTTGGCCGGCAGCACGCTGGCGCCGTTGCGGGTACCGATCGACTGGTAGCCGTAGCCCCGGATCGAATCCGTGCCGCCCGCCCGAAAACGCAGCGAGGCGGGGATCTTGGTCACGTCGCCGTTGGTGATATCCGCGCCGAGCTCCAGCCTGGCCACCACCAGGTCGCGCTTGCCCACGGGCACATACTGGCGGATACGCCCGTACAGGCGGAAGAAGGTTTCGTCGCTCAGCATGTGCTTGGCGGCCACGCCCACCTGCGTGCTGATGACGTTGCCGCGGCGCGGGAACACCGGGTTGTCCACGTCGCGCCGCGTCCAGGCAAAGGCAGGCACCAGCGCCCGGCTGAGCTGGTTCGCCTCGCCGAAGGGCTGCAGGTTGTCGTAGTAATAGTCGAGCGAAATGGTGGTGTCGTACTTCTCGCGCGAGCGGGATCGTTTCAGGCCGGTGCGCAGGCTGGTCAGGTCGGTGCTTTCGAGGTCGATGGTGCGTTCGTAGCTGGCGTAGGCACTGTTGCGGTACGTCCTGCTGTCCGGCGGCATCGCGATCTCGCCGAATGCGTACTGGCGCTTTTGCTCGATGCGCGCTTGCGAGTCGAACACCCAGGCGCGGTTGAACAGGTTGTAGTACGAATATCGGCCTTCGACCTGGGCGCCGGTATCGGTGGTGTAGCCCACGCCGGACGACAGCCGATTGACGGGATACTCCCGCACCCTGACATACACCGGCACGGTGACCTTGTCGGCACTCATGTCAACCTTGGGCTCGGCGGCCCGGTCCGGACTGGTGTCGACAATCTTGCCGTCCTCCGTCGTCTCCTGCTCGCCAAGGTCGATCTGCACATTGGAGAAATACGGCTGGTTCTGGATCGCGCGCTGGAATTCCAGCAAACGCTCCACGCGGTACGGCTCGCCCTCATACAGCGGATTGACGTTGCGGATGATCTGCTCGGGATAGCGCCGCAGCCCACTGATCTTCAGCGGCCCCATGCTGTAGGCCGGGCCGCTGGCAAAGCGCGCGCTCAGGTCAGCCGCGTGCTCATCCGGCTCGATGCGGGCTTGCGAGCCGGTCAGGCGGGCCCCGTAGTAGGTGTTGCTCTGCAGCGCCACCAGGGCATCTTCCTTGGCCTTGTCCCAGTCCGCCTGGCGAAACGGCGCGGCTACCGGCAGGCCCCACTTGGCCCTGATTTCGGCGATCCGCTCCGGCGACTGGCTGGCGGCCGGGCCGGTCACGCTCACGTCGACGGCGCGAATCACCGTGCGTGCGCCCAGCTCCACCGTGATGCGCACGGTGCGCTCGTCGCCGCTGCCGTCCACCTTGGTGGTGGTCTGCGGATCGAAATAGCCTTCGGTGGAAGTGAACTGGCGGACCTGCTCGCCCACGGTCTCGACCATATAGTTGAACTGGTCGGGCGAGATATCCTCGCGGGTGCGGTAGCGCGACAGGTCCAGGTGGTCCTGCAGGATTTCCTTGATCGGCTTGGGCGCGTCCACCTCGACTTTATAGGCGGCGGCAACGGGCCCCGCGGATAGCGTCAGGGCCACCAGCAGCGGGTGCATCAGGCGGCGCAGCACGGCCGGCGCCACCGGCCGTCCGCCGGCAGGGGCGGCAAGGCCGGCGGGCATGGTGCACGGGTTCCCTGGGTCCATCCTCATCGATTGATGCACGTCACGCAAAGTCGATATTTGACCACACCCGCGCGGCCGGCCTGTCCGGCGCCGCCAAAAAGACCGCCACAAACGTCACTACAGCCGTCGCCGAAGGCGAGAGCACGGGATGAAAACGGCAGAATCGCGCGCAATCCCGTTGCCAGGCCCGCCGATACGGTAAAATCCCCGCTGTTTGTTAATTTCACCCTGTTTCCCGCCATGGCTGCCTACGAATCGGATATCACCCAGTTCCTGAAGTCGCTCAAGGACGAGCGCCCTTCCCTGGAAGCGGAGCAACGCCAGGGCCGCGCCCTGCTGTGGGACAAGAGCCCGATCAACCTCGAAGAACGTGCCCGTGCCGACGCCTCGCGCGTGGCGCAAAAGCCGTACGTCTACTCGCTGGACTGAAGCCCTTACCCGCCGCATCGCCCCACCCCCGAGCGAGCGCCCCTAGATGAACCAGAGCGAGCAGGACAAGCTGAAGCCGGCGATCGAGCTGCCGAGCGTGACGCCCGAGCAGGATTCCACGCCGGCCGCCGTCGACGGCATGGCGTTCGCTCGCCTGTACGGCGAGCCCCTGTTCAAGCTGCCGCAGGACCTGTACATCCCGCCGGATGCGCTGGAAATCTTCCTGGAAGCGTTCGAGGGGCCGCTGGATCTGTTGCTTTACCTGATCCGCAAGCAGAACTTCAACGTCCTCGATATCCCGATGGCGCAAGTGACGCGTCAGTACCTCACGTATATCGAGCAGATCCGTAAGAGCAATCTTGAGCTGGCCGCCGAGTACCTGCTGATGGCCGCCATGCTGATCGAAATCAAGTCGCGGATGCTGCTGCCGGTGAAAAAGTCCGACAGCGACGACGAAGAAGAGGATCCGCGCGCCGAGCTGGTCCGCCGCCTGCTCGAATACGAGCAGATGAAGCTGGCGGCCATGCGTATCGACCAGGTGCCGCAGCTCGGGCGCGATTTCCTGCACTCGCAGGTCTACATCGAGCAGAGCATTGCGCCGCGCTTCCCCGATGTGGAAGTGGTGGACCTGCAGGCCGCCTGGGCCGACGTGATCAAGCGCGCCAGGCTCAACCAGCACCACAAGATCTCGCGCGAGGAATTGTCCGTTCGCGAGCACATGAGCCACATCCTGCGCCGCCTGCAGCATGCCCGCTTCATGGAGTTCAGCGAGCTCTTCGAAGACGCGGTGCGTTCCGGCAAGGGCGTGCCGGTGGTGGTGGTCAACTTCATCGCCATGCTTGAGCTATCGCGCGAAGCCCTGGTCGAGATCACCCAGGCCGAACCCTTCGCACCGATTTATGTGCGATTGGCGTACATTCCCAGCTAAGCCGCACCAATAGCGCCGCCCGCCTCGGGCCACATGCTCTACAATCCGCCGACAATCGGCGCCACCTAGAGCACCGGACCGGCCTCCCGGCGCACACCCGCGCCAGGGCATTCCTACCACGACCAGCACACCAACTTCATGAAAGTCATCTCCTCCATTCACGAGTTGCGGGACCAGTTGCGCGGGCAGAACCGGGCGGCGTTCGTGCCGACCATGGGCAACCTGCACGAAGGCCACCTGTCGCTGATGCGCCTGGCGCGCCAGCATGGTGACCCGGTGGTCGCGTCGATCTTCGTCAACCGGTTGCAGTTCGGCCCCAATGAGGATTTCGACAAGTACCCGCGCACGCTGCAGGACGACATCGAGAAGCTGCAAAAGGAAGGTGTCTATGTGCTGTTTGCGCCCACCGAGCGCGACATGTACCCGGAGCCGCAGGAATACCGCGTGGAGCCGCCGCACGACCTGGGCGACATCCTGGAAGGCGAGTTCCGCCCCGGCTTCTTCAAGGGCGTATGCACCGTAGTGATGAAGCTGCTGTCCTGCGCGCAGCCGCGCGTGGCCGTGTTCGGCAAGAAGGACTACCAGCAACTGATGATCGTGCGCCGCATGGTCCATCAGTTCGCGCTGCCGATCGACATCATCCCCGCCGAAACCGTGCGCGCTGAAGACGGCCTGGCCTTGTCCTCGCGCAACCGCTACCTGACGCCCGACGAGCGCACCGAAGCCCCGGTGCTCTACAAGACACTGCACGAAGTGCGCGACACCGTCCTGGCCGCCAACAGCGCCAGCGCGGACCTCGCCGCCATCGAAGCCAGCGCCAAGGCCGCCCTGCAAGCCCGCGGCTGGCAACCCGACTACGTCGCCATCCGCAAGCGCGTGGACCTGCAAGCCCCCACCCGCGAAGAATATGTAGCCGGCGAACCGCTGGTCATCCTGACCGCAGCCAAGCTAGGCGCGACCCGGTTGATCGACAACCTGGAAATCTGACCAGCCAGGCAATGAAGCCTCCCACCCATACGTCTTAGCCGTGTGACCCGCCGCCAAGGCGGGGAACACCCCTGCGCGATGCGAAGCGAGCCGTGTAGGTGTGCCAAGGCCGTATGGGGCGCCTCGGGATTCGGCGAAAAGAGCGGAAAAGAGGGACCCATGTCTGAGTATCG
>NZ_JBXAHA010000034.1:0-55275 GCF_058794615.1 Cupriavidus sp. GW823-FHT07A04 | reverse complement strand
GCGCCTTTTTTGCCTACTTTTTTGGCAAGACAAAAAAGTAGGTCGCCGCCCCGCAGGGGTGGTGAAACTGCAGTTGAGGTTGAAGTTGAAGCTGAATTTGCAGTTAAGCCCTTGATTCCACCCAATAAACTCACTTCCTCACCAACCTCAACTTAGTAATCTCCGACGGCGCCCCAAACCGCTTAGGAGGCCCCCAATACCCGGTCCCCCTGCTCACATACACCCACATCGCCTCATGCCGGTTCAACCCGGCGGTATAAGGCTGCTGCATCGGCACGAACAGGTTCCAGGGCCAGAACTGGCCGCCATGCGTATGTCCGGAGAGCTGCAGGTCGAAGCCCGCGGTGGATGCAGCCGGCGCCGTGCGCGGCTGGTGCGCTAGCAGCACGCGCGCGGCTACCACCGCCGGGGCGCCGTGCAGCGCGCGCGCCGGGTCGCTGCGGTGGCTCTCGTCGAAACGGTGGGCGGAAAAATCGGTCACGCCTGCCAGCACCAGCGCTTCCTCCTCTTCCCCGATCACCACATGCTCGTTCATCAGCACGCGCAGGCCCAGTCCGCGCAGCTCCGCGATCCACGGCTCGGCGCCAGCGTAATACTCATGGTTGCCGGTGACAAAGTAGGTGCCATGGCGGGCCTTCAGGTTGCCTAGCGGGGCCGTGTGCCGGGACAGCTCGCGCACGGTGCCGTCGACCAGGTCGCCGGTGATGGCGATGGCGTCCGGGGCCAGCCCGTTGACGCGGGCGACGATGCGCTCCAGGTAGGCGCGCTTGATGGTGGGGCCAACGTGGATGTCGCTGATCTGCACGATGGTGAAGTCGTGCAGCGAGTCAGGCAGGCCGGCGATGGGGACTTCCACCTCGACCACCTGCGCCAGCCGCCGCGCATTGAAAAATCCCATCACGGTGACCAGCAGCGCCAGCACCGGCACCGTGGCGGCGGAGCGGGGCAGCAGCCATGCCGGGTGCCAGCCGGTCATCGCGCTCAACAGCAGCACGACGTCGCGTGCCAGCGTCAGTATCAGCAAGGAAGAGAAGAAACCCATGGCCAGCATGCCCACCCAGGTCAGCGCATCGGACCACGGCTGGTCCAGGCGCCGCGCCAGCAGGCCTGCGGGAATCAGCGGCCAGGACAGCGCCAGCCACGCTACGGCCAGCGCCTTGATGGCAAAGGACACCGGCATGTCGGGTAACAGGCGCAAGCCGATATAGCCGTGGAGCAGGCCAACCACGAGGGCGGCGACGAAAACGGTGGTGCGAGGGGGCATGCCACCTCCAGGGTGTGGGAGTCGGGGCCGGATGCTTCCAGCATTGATATTGTTTTAGAGCATTTCGGCGACGCCGCGACGCTGTGACAGTGTGGCGGGCGTCCTGGAATTGTCGGCGCTGAGCCGCTTTTCCGTTTTGCGCATCGATGGTGTACGTGAGGCCCCCGGCCCGCAGATTCAAGGGGCGTGAGCTGTGCCCGAAAGCACTTAAGTCGCTTGCAAGACAGATTGAATTACTTGCACCACCTCAGTGGTTCCACTTGCATGAACAGTTGCGCATGCTTGCGGCAGCCGCCGCAGGTGCAAATGAACCCGTCGGGTTGGCTGTGGGGCGGCGCGCTGTCGCTCACGTTGCTGTGGCTGCTGGCCACCTGCGGCTAGCACGAGGTGCCGCCGGCGGCGCTGCGGGCGGTGCCAGAGCAGATCATCAAGACCGCGGCACAGGAATCGCCGGTCACTTTCGAGTTTGTCGAACAGACGGAGAGCAGTCAGGCGGTGGATATCCGCGGCCGACGTGTTGCGGGCGCGCGACAAGGACGGCAACTCCAGCTACCTCGAAGTCACCACCGCGCAGGAGAAGCTGTTCGATGCGCAGCTCGCCGCCATTCAGGGGCAGGTCGATGTGTTGAATGGCACGGCAGCCTTGTACAAGTCGCTGGGCGGTGGATGGCCGGCGGTGCCGGCCGAGGTCAGGGATGCCGGGCTGAGCGGCAACGCGCACGCCGTGATGCGCTGAGTGGGTCGCTTGCGCCGCCCACTCAGGCTCAGCGCGCCGACCAGTTGGCGCCGCGCACGCCAAACGCCGTCACCACGCCATAAGCGGTGATGCCCAGCGCCACGCCCAGGAAGTGCCCGTCCAGGCCCATGCCCGCGACGTTCGCCAGCAGCCAGCCGCCGCCGGCGGCCAGCGCGATGCGCGAGATGCCGGCCGCGATCGGCCAGCCCATGCGGCCAGCGCCCATCGACGCGAAATACAGCGCCATGCCCAGCCCGAAGCCGCCGAAGGCCGGCGCGACCCAGGACAGCGCGCGCGCCGCGATGCTCGCCACTTCGGCATCCTTGGTGAAGAACCCGGCAAAGGCATCCGGCGCCAGTCCCACCACCGCACCCACCGCGCCGGCCACCGCCAGCGCCATCAGCGCGCCGGCCCAGGCCGTGCGGCGTGCGGTGGCCCAGTCGCCGGCACCGACTGCGCGCCCCACCAGCGCGGTTAGCGCGGAGCCCACGCCGAACGCCAGCGGGATCATCAGGAACTCCAGCCGCGCCGAGATGCCGTATGCGGCCACCGCGGCGGTGCCATAGTGGCGCAGCTGGGTGGTCACAAGGATCGTGGACAGGTTGGCCACCGAGGCCAGCGCGCAGGCCACCAGCCCCACTGACAGGATGCGTGTGAACAGCGCGCGTGACGGACGGATGCGCAGCATCGGCACGAACCCCGCGCCGCCCCGCAGCACCACCCAGGCCATGGCCAGCGCCGCCGCCCACGACACCGCCGCCAGTGACGCGCCGATACCGGCCAGGCCCATGCCCACCGGCTCGGCCAGCGTCCAGGCCAGCGCCGGGAAGACGATCCACATCAGCGAGAGCACCCGCGCCGCCAGCGCATGGCGGCCACCGCCGCGCAGCACCGATGCCAGCGTGTTGGCCAGCCAGGCCGGCACCGCGCCGGCGCCGAACAGCCAGATGGCATACGTGGCGGCCGCGTCCGCCGCGGTCTGCCCCGCCACCGCGCCCAGGACGGCGCGCGGGAAGCCGGCCATCGCCACGGCAAACGCCAGCCCCGCCGTGACCGCGATGATGAGTGCGTGCAGCACCAGCGACGAGGCCTCCTCGCGCTTGTTCGCGCCCAGCGCGCGGGCGATGGCCGCCACCACGCCACCGCCCATGGCGCCGGTGGACATCTGCTGCAGCAGCAAGGCAAACGGCAGCACTACCGCCCAGCCCGCCAGCGCCGCCGTGCCCTGGCGCGCCGCCAGCCAGGTCTCGATCAGTTGCGCGCCTGCCTGCAGGAAGGCGATCAGGCTGGTGGGCGCGGCCAGCAGCAGGATGCGGCGCATCAGTTCGCGCATCAGCGGGTGTGCGTGGGTGGCAATGGATGCGGCTGCGGCTGGCGCCATCGCGGCTCCGGCCATGGGATTGGCTTGCGGCTCATTCATGGCTGGACTCCGTTTCGTCTGTCGGTTGCTCGTCCGCGGTTTGCAGGCCGGCAGCGGCGCCAAAGCGCCGCCGCAGATAGCTGCCCGCGCCAGGGCCTGGCGCCACGCGCAGGTCGTCCAGCGTCAGCGGACTGCCGTCCGGGCGGGCCAGCGCCGGCGTGGCGATCTCCGCGCCGGTGTGCTTGTCCTGCAGCAAGGTGAGCGGGCCGCGCTCGTCGGTCATCCAGCGGTCGGCCCAGGCCTTCAGCGCCACGAAGGCGGGGAAGAAGTCGCGGCCTTTTTCTGTGAGGTGGTAGGCATGCCGTGCACTGTCGGGCGCCGGCACGCGCTCCAGCATGCCGTGTTCCACCAGCGTCTTCAGGCGTGCGCTGAGGATGTTGGGCGCGATGCCCAGGTGGCGCTGGAATTCATCAAAGCGGGTGCTGCCGTAGAACGCCTCGCGCAGCAAAAGAATGGCCCAGCGCTCGCCCAGCACCGCCATCGAGCGGGCAATCGGGCAAGGCATGCTGGCAAAGTCGGTATGTCCCATGGTCTCCTCTCGCGCGGCTTGCAGGGTTGGCTCGGGTTTTTACTTTCGTTTTGCAAGCCAAGGGTTTCGGCGCATCTTAACTTGCAATTTGAAAGTTTGCTGGCGCGCTGCAAGCGGCGTGCGGGGACTACGGTGTGCACAAAGCGGTACCACCCGGGGCGCTGAAGACATCCAGCGCCGGAATCCGCGCGCGCAGGAAGTCGATCAAGGTGCGCGTGGCCATCGACGGATGCAGGTTGGGCGTGGTGATGATGTAGAGCCGGCTGCCCAATCCTTCCGGTTTCCATTCGGTCAGCACCGGCACCAGCCGGCCTTCGCGCACATCGTCCCAACCGGCGTATACCGGCAGCAGGCCCACGCCGTGGCCGTCGCGTACCGCGCGCATCAGGAAGGGGAAATGCTCGGACTGCAGGTGCGGGCTCAGTTCCACCTCTTCGCGCTGCTCGCCGCGGTTGAGCGTGAGCACGAAGCGCCGGGCGGGATAGGGCGGGCACAGGAATTGGCAGCGCGCCAGGTCGGCCGGGGTTTGCAGCGGGCCGTGGCGGGCGAGGTAGCCGGGCGAGGCGCAGAGCTGCCAGTCGATGGCGCAGATGTCTCGCGCTACGTGGTCCAGCGGCGGCTGCGAAGTCACCTTGAGCGCCACGTCGATCTCCGCGGCGATCAGGTCCACCACGCGGTTGGCAAAAAACACGCGCAGCGAGATGCCGGGATGCTGCCCGGTGAATTCCAGCAGCAGCGGCGCGAGGAAGGTGTCGCCCAGCCCGGTCGGCACGCTCACGCGCACGTGGCCGCGCAGGGTGGTGCCAAGGCTGTCGATCTCCGCCTGGGCGGACGCCACTTCCTGCAGGATGCGCAGCCCGTGCTGGTAAAGCGCGCGGCCCGCCTCGGTCAGCTCCAGCCGGCGCGTGGTACGGCGCAGCAACTGCGCGCCGGCCTGGTGCTCCAGTTCGCGCAGCTGGCGGCTGACCTGCGAGCGCGTGACGCCGCGCCGCCGCCCCGCCTCGGACAAGTTGCCGGCTTCGACGATATCGACAAAGGCCTGGATCAGGTTGAGGTCCATCCGGGATTCCATGGAGAATTGTCGCGCATGGCGCAACATTGTGAGTCGCTGCGAGGGAATTGTCGATACGGGGAGCCGAGGCTACAGTGACCATGCCCTGCCGGATCGCCAAGGCAGGGCCAGGCGGGCGCGACACCGCCCTGAAACAAGCAGGAGACACCATGTTCAAGAACGATCTTTTCGCCGGCCAGCGCGTGCTGATCACCGGTGGCGGCACCGGGCTGGGCCTGATCATGGCCGAGCGCCTGGCGGGGCTGGGGGCGGAGCTGCACCTGTGCGGGCGCCGGCTGGCGGTGCTGGACGAGGCCGCTGAGGTGCTGCGCCACCAGCACGGCACCAAGGTCGTGACGCACGCGGTGGACATCCGCGACGCGGCTGCCGTCGACGCCATGATCGAGACCATCTGGAGCGGGCACGGCCCGCTCGATTGCCTGGTCAACAACGCCGCAGGCAACTTCATCAGCCGCACCGAGGATCTGTCTCCCAACGGCTTTCACGCCATCTCGGACATCGTCTTCCGCGGTACCTTCTACACCACGCAGGCCGTGGGCAAGCGCTGGATCCGCGACGGCCATCCCGGCTCGGTCCTGTCCATCGTCGTGACCTGGGTCTGGACCGGCTCGCCTTTCGTGGTGCCGTCCGCCATGTCCAAGGCGGGCGTGGACGCCATGACCAAGTCGCTGGCCGTGGAGTGGGGCCGCCACGGCATCCGCTGCAACGCCATCGCGCCGGGCGTGATCCCCACCGAAGGCGCGGGCTCGCGCCTGCGTCCGCAGGATGCGCAGCAAGACGCGATGAGCGGCCAGAACCCCACGGGCCGCATCGGCCAGCCGCAGGATATCGGCAACCTGGCCGCTTTCCTGCTGGCTCGCGACAACGCGTGGATCAACGGGCAGACCATTGCGCTGGATGGCGGCGACTACCTTGCCAACGGCGCTTATTTCAAGCAGTACCTGGATTGGGGCGATGCCGAATGGCAAGCCGCGCGCGAGCGCATCGCGGCCACGAACGCCGCCGATCGTGCCGGGCGCACCGTCAACGCACCGACCCCGACCCGCTCTACCACCAAGCCTAGCCAGGCTGGAGACAACTGATGGCCGCTGACCTCCTGTTTGAAGACATCCACCGTACCGGCGCCGAACTGAGTGAGCGCGGCGCGCGCCTGGCCGGCGGCCTGCGCGCGCTTGGCCTGGGCGAAGGCGACGTGGTCGCGGTGCTGCTGCGCAACGACCCGGTCTTTGCCGATATCGTGCATGCCTGCCGCACGGCCGGCACTTACTATTGCCCGATCAACTGGCACTTCACGGCGGAAGAAATCCGCTTCCTGCTGACCGACAGCGGCGCCCGGGCCTTGATCGTCAGCGCCGACCTGCTGGACGGCGTGCGCGCCGTGGTGCCCGCAGGCGTGCAGGTGCTGGCCGTGGCGGCGCCGGGCCAGGACAGCCCCGCTGGCACCACCGGCTACGAAAGCTGGCTTGCAGAGCAGCAGCCCTACGATGGCCCGCGCGTGGCGCCGCGCGGCCACATGGCCTACACCTCTGGCACCACCGGCCGCCCCAAGGGCGTGCTGCGCGCCGCGCCGCCGCTGGCCACGCTGGACGAGCAGCTTGCGCGCATGCGCTCGGTGGTGGCGCAGACCATGGGCATCGTGCAGGGCACGCGCGCGTTGATGGCCGCGCCGCTGTACCACAGCGCACCGGGCGTGTTCATCCAGAATGCGTTGCAGCTTGGGGAGCGCCTGGTGCTGTGCGCGCGCTTCGATCCGGAGCAGGTGCTGGCGCTGGTGGAGAAGCACCGCATCGACGTGCTCTACCTGGTGCCGATCATGTATGTGCGCATGCTCAAGGTGCCGGCCGACGTGCGCGCCCGTTATGACTTGTCCTCGCTGCGCTTTGTCGCCTCGACCGGGGCGCCGTGCGCGCCCGAGGTCAAGCGCGCCATGCTGGACTGGTTCGGCCCGGTGATCCATGAAACCTATGCTTCAAGCGAGGCCGGCATGATTACCGTGGCCACGCCGGCCGACGCCGTGGCCAAGCCCGGCACGGCGGGGCGCCCGGTTGACCAGGGCGAAGTGCGCATCCTGGATGAGCAGGGCGTTGCCTGCGCCCCCGGCAAGATCGGCCTGGTCTATGTGCGCCAGCCCGCCTACCCGGACTTCACCTATCGCAACAACGAGGCAGCGCGCCGCGCCATCGACCGCGACGGCCTGGTGAGCCTGGGCGACATGGGCTACCTGGACGCCGACGGCTACCTCTTTATCTGCGACCGCGCCTCCGACATGGTGATCTCCGGCGGCGTGAACATCTACCCGGCCGAGATCGAGCACGAGCTGGTGCGCTATCCCGGCGTGGCCGACTGCGTGGTGTTCGGCGTACCCGACGACGAATACGGCGAGCGCCTGCTGGCCATGGTGCAACCGGTTGCGGGCGCCACGCTGGAAGAGGGCGCCATCATCGAATGGCTGCGCCAGCGCCTGTCCGGCTTCAAGGTGCCGCGCACCATCGTGGTGGAGGCGTTGCTGCCGCGCGACGATAGCGGCAAGCTGGCCAAGCGCCGCCTGCGCGACAAGTACTGGGAAGGGCGCACGCGGCGGGTTTGAGCCGCACCGGGCACCGAATGCCAAGTACCGAGTACCGAGTACCGAACACCAGACGTCAAAAAACGCCAAGGAGACTACACAATGCATAGCTGGAAAACCGGATGGCGCGCCTGGGCCGGCGCCGCCGTCTTCGCCTGTTCGCAACTGGCCGCTGCCGCCTATCCCGACCGCCCCATCAAGCTGGTGGTGCCCTACACGCCGGGCGGCTCCACCGACCAGTTCGGGCGCGGGCTGGCCGATGGCATGAGCCGCGTGCTCAAGCAGACGGTGGTGGTGGAGAACCGCCCCGGCGCCGCCACCATGATCGGCACGCAAAGCGTGGCGCGCGCACCCGCCGATGGCTACACCATGGTGCTTGCCACCAATGGCAGCATGGTGCTCAATCCCATGCTCTACAAGAAGATCGCCTACGATCCGCCGCGCGATTTCCGGATCTTCACCGTTGGCGCCGAGGCGCCGCTGGTGGTGGTGACCAACAGTCAGGTGCCGGCCACCAATATCCGCGAGTTCGCCGCCTACGCCAAGGCCAGCGGCGGCAAGCTCAACTACGCCTCGGTCGGCCTGGGCAACGCGCTGCAGCTAGCTACCGAAATGCTCAAGACCGAACTCGGGATCTCGGTCACCCATGTGCCGTACAACGGCAGCGCGCCGGCGCTCTCGGCGCTGCTCGCCAACGATGTGCAACTGATGGTGGATGTGGTCAGCACCTCGCTGCCCCACATCAAGGGCGGCAAGCTGCGCGCGCTGGCGGTGACCGGCCGCACCCGGCTGGAAGTGCTGCCCAACGTGCCGACCGTGGCCGAGAGCGGCTATCCCAACTTCCAGGCCGCAACCTGGTTTGGGCTCGCCGTGCCGGGGCAGACACCGCCGGACGTGGTGGAAAAGCTGCAGGCCGCGGCCGCGCAGGTCCTCAAGGATCCGCATTTCCGGGCGACCTTCAGCGCACTGGGGCTGGTGATCCAGCCGCCGCGCACCCAGGCCGAGATCGACCGCTATGTAGAGGCGGATCGCGAGCATTGGGGCAAGGTCATTCGCGCCAACAACATCAGCCTGGACTGAGCCAGGGGCCTCTGGCGCGCACTTTGTGCGCGGCATGCCCGGCGGCGATCGGCGTATAGTTCCATCACGCCGTGATGAATCCGGCCCTCGGGCTCGTCACGGCGTTTCTTCGCCCACGCCTGCCGCTCCATGAACGACGTCACACCCAATCGCAGCCAAGATCCCGAGCCGTCCGGTCCTGAAGACGTTTCCGGGCGGGCCTCCGACCACAACCGGCTGCGCGCGCTGCGCCGCCGCGCCCGCATGGCAGCGGGCCGCAAGTCGCGCCAGATGTGGCGTATCTCCCGCACCACGCTACGCTACGCCGTCTTCATGTGCGGCGCCGGCTGCGTGGCGCTGTTCTCCCTGATCTTCGCCTGGATTGCCGAGGTGGCACTGCGCTGGAACGCGCACCTGACAGCGGCCACGCCCTGGCTGGCCTTTGTGCTGCTGCCGTTCGGGCTGGCCGCGCTGCGCTGGCTCACCATCGGCCTGGCGCCGCAGGCGCGCGGCAGCGGCATCCCGCAGGTGATCGCCGCATTCGGCCTGCCCCCGGCGGGGCCGGCGCAGACCCTGCTGGTGTCGTTCCGCCAGTCCATGTGGAAAGTGCTGCTGACCACCGGCGGGCTGCTGGCGGGCGCCTCCATCGGCCGCGAAGGGCCATCGGTGCAGGTTGGCGCCGCGGCCATGCTCGCCTGGGGGCGCTGGTGCCACGAGAAGCTGCGCTTTCGCATCGGCTTTCACCCCAACGCGCTGATCGCCGCCGGCGCTGCCGGGGGCCTTGCCGCCGCCTTCAATACACCACTGGCGGGCGTGGTGTTCGCCATTGAGGAGCTTGGCCGCGGTACCGCCGTGCGCTGGGACCGGCTGGTGCTGTCAGGCGTGCTGACAGCCGGCTTTCTCTCGCTGGCGGTGCTTGGCAACAATCCCTATTTCAGCGTCAAGACGCCGATCCTCGCGCTGCACGATGCCTGGGGGCCGGTACTGCTGTGCGCCCTGGTCAACGGCGCGCTGGGCGGCCTGTTTGCCAAGCTGCTGACCGGCGGCGTGCCCGCGCTGATGCCGGCACGGCTGCGCGCCTGGCCATTGCAGCATCCCGTGCAGGTGGCTTTCCTGTGCGGCCTGGCGGCCGCGGCGATCGGCTGGTCCACAGGGGGCGCCACCTTTGGCACCGGCTACGGGCAGGCGGCCGGCCTGATCAATGGCGAGCCGCACGCCACGCTGTGGTTCGGCCTAGCCAAGCTGGCGGCGACCGTGGTCTCGTATTTTGCCGGCATTCCCGGTGGCATCTTTACGCCGTCGCTGGCCATCGGTGCCGGCATCGGCGCCAATGTGGCGGACTGGGTCGGCCACCTCTTCGGTGGCATGGCCGAGCCACGCGTGCTGGCGCTGGTGTCGATGGCCGCCTTCCTGGCCGCCGCCACCCAGGCTCCCATCACTGCCAGCGTGATCGTGATGGAGATGACGCGCTCGCAGGACCTCACCTTGTTCCTGCTGGCCTCGTCGCTGCTGGCTTCGTTCCTGGCACGCCAGTTCTGCCCGCACCCGTTCTATCACCAAGTGGGCCATGCTTTCCGGCGCGAGGCGCTTGCAGCCACGCGGAAAGTGGCTCCCGCCGCATAAGCGCGGGCCATGGCCATGGTGCTCGTTGCCGCTTTGTCTTACCATGAGCGGCGCCCGGGCCATGTACCCGGCGCTGTGTACCGGCGGCACATGAGGATCCGCGCCGGCACGACGAACCGGGGAGCACAGATGGCCACAAAACGACCGCCGGGCAGTAACGGCGCACCGCGCCCGCAGCCGCAGTCGCAAAGCCCACGCAAGCCGCAGGGCAAGGAAGGCACGGCTTTGCGCGACCTCGGGCCGGACACTGTGTGGCACACGCGTGGCCTGCATGGCCATACCCGCCAGCGCGCGCCGCTACCGTCATCGGCACGCTCGCCGCGGCGGCAGTTGCCGCCCAGCCGGGTGCCGCGCCTGCTGCTGTGGGGCTTGCTGCTGATGGTGCTGGCGGTGATGGCCAGCGCGGTGATGAATATGACGCATTAACCCCCGGCAGTGTGCCTGCATGCCATCTTGTGGCGGGTGGCAGGAACCACGCGCGTAGGGGGCGCTCCAACCCGGAGCTTATCTCAGGAGTCTGGATGAAATACCCCCTCGCCGGGCTGGCTGTTGCCAGCCTGCTGCTGATTTCGCCTTGGGCCGGTGCTGCCTCCAACGATGGTGCCGCCGACAAACTGGCGCCGATGATGGATAGCCTGGAGATCGGCAGCCCGCTGCCCACGCTGCCCGATTGCGCTGACAAGCGCACCCCTGACGGCCGCGACGTGACCGCCCTGTGCGTTGAAGTGCGCGGCGACGGCGTGATGCGCCAGGTTGGCGTGCCGCGCGACAAGCGACCTGCCTTCATGGATGGTCCCCACGTGGTGGCCTTTGTCGACCGCAGCGCCCTGGTCGGCGTCATCGTGCCGACCGACGGCGTGCGCTCCGAGAAAGCCGTGGTGGACAGCCTGACCGCGCGCTACGGCAAGCCCTTTCGTTCCGAGCAGGTGAAGATGAAGGACAAGGCCGGCCAGCCCATCACCAGTGTGCACGCCGGCTGGATGAAAAAGCCGCTGACCGTGGAGCTCTACGCCATTCCGGAGGATCCCAATACCGGCACCATCGAACTGCTGCTGCCCCAGGCCCGCATGCTGATGGCCAACCAGGACAACGCGATGGCGCAACAGCTCAACCCCAAGGCGGCGTCCGCCCCGCAAGCGGCCCCCGGCGGCAAGGGCGCGGAGAAGAAGGGCAAGGAAGGCAGCTGGTAGCGTTTGTGGCTTTGCGGCGCTCCGCGCGCCGCAAAGGCCCTCAAAGTCCTTCCATCACCTTGTCCAGCCCGCGCACCAGCCCGGTCAAGGTATGCACCTTGCGGATCGCCAGCAGGGCGCCCGAGACATAGGGCTTGGAGCCGTCGCCGGACTCATGCTTCAGGTGCAGGCGCTGCCCGTCGGCGCCGAAGATCACCTCCACGCCCAACTGATAGCCCGGCAGGCGCACGGCGTGCACCTGGCTGCCGGACATCGTCGCGCCACGCGCTTCCTTCGGGCCCTTGACCTGGTCGATGGGCACCACCTGCCTGGCCTCACGGACCTGTCCCAGCCGATATGCCAGCTCGCGCACGGTGCCAGAGGGCACGTCGATCTTGCCGGCCTTGGCGTAGTCGATGATTTCCCAGTGCTCCAGGTGGCGCGCGGCCATCTCGGCGAACTTCTGCAGCAGCACCACGGTGATGGCAAAGTTGCCGCAGGCCAGTACGCCGCGCCCGGCCTGGCGCGCGGCGGCATCGATCTCGGCATAGTCCTCGTCGGATAGCCCGGAGGTGCCCACCACCACGTGCGCGCCCTTGGCCAGCGCCTGCAGGATGTTGCGCTTGGCAATGTCCGGCTTGGTGTATTCCACATAAACGTCGAAGGCACCTTGCGCCAGCTCGTCGATGCTGGCCACTGCCACGCCCGGCGTGCCCTTGTGCGCGGTCAGCGCCGCCAGGGCCTGGCCGGCAGCGCCGCGCGACAGCCCGGCCACCAGCGTCATGTCGTGCGCGTGCGCCACGCCGCGCGCCAGTTCGCCGCCGGCCCAGCCGGTCACGCCGCCTACGGCGACTCGAATGCGATTGCTCATCGTCTTGCTCTCCTGATCTGGATGGTTTCCGGGGTGCCAAACCGCGCCGGGCTGGCTGCCAGGTTGTGCAGCATAAGCCTTTCGCGCGCGCGGCGCTGGCTCAGCCCGCGGCGCGGCGCCGGTCGATCTTGCGCGCCAGCACGATCGAGGTGGTGGTGTGATTGACACCATCCAGCGCGCCGATTTCGTCCAGCAGCTTGTCCAGCCGGGCATGGGTGTCGCAGCGGATCACCGCCATGTAGTCCACCGGGCCGCTAACCGAGTTCAGCTCCTCGATTTCGGGAAAGCGCTGCAGCGCCCGCACCACCGCGGGCGCGCTCTTGGGCATCACCGACATGCCGCAGAACGCCAGGATAGCGTTGTCTTCCATTTCCTTGCCCAGCCGCACGCCGTAGCCGGCGATCACGCCATCGCGCTCCAGCCGCGCAATGCGTGCCACCACGGTGGTGCGGGCAATGCCGAGCTTGCGCGCGAGATTGGCGGCATTCTCGCGCGCGTTGGCCTGCAGCAGGGAGAGCAGGTGGCGGTCGGTCTGGTCGAGTTCGGTCATGGGCGGGCTAGGGCTGCGGGCGGGTCAAATGCCGGTGTTTCGTCGATTCGATCGTTGGCCTCGTCTAATCGTTCGATTGTGAGGCCTTTTCGTCAATCTTGTTCCTTCATTCTGCCTGTGCCCGCAACCATACTTCAGCTATGGGCTTGCTCCGCTGAATCACTTCCATGAGGGACATCATGACCTGCATTACGCCAACCGGCCATCTGGACCAAACTGGACAGAACACCCAAACCAGGCAGACGCCGATGCGCGTGGTCGTGCTGGGCGCGGGCAAGATCGGCCGCACCATCGCCATCATGCTGCATGACAGTGGCGACTACCGCGTGACCCTGGTTGACCGCGAACCCACCCATCTCGAGGGCGTGCCGGAGGGCATCGCCGTGCGCATCGGCGACCCGGACCAGACCGAGGATTGCGCCCGGCTGCTCGGAGGCGCGCAGGCCGTGCTCAACGCACTGCCATTCCACGCCGCGGTTGGCGTGGCCACGGTAGCGGCCAGCCTTGGCGTGCATTACTTCGACCTGACCGAAGACGTTGCCGCCACCCACGCCATTCGCCGCCTGGCCGAGGGTGCGCGCTCCGTGCTGATGCCGCAATGCGGGCTGGCGCCCGGCTTTATCGGCGTGGTCGGCAATGACCTCGCCCAGCGCTTCCTGCGCGGCGGTGGCGAACTGCTCGACCTGAAGATGCGCGTTGGCGCGCTGCCGCGCTACCCGAGCAATGCGCTCAAGTACAACCTGACCTGGAGCACCGAAGGCCTGATCAACGAATACTGCAACCCGTGCGAGGCCATCGTCGATGGCCGCCGCGTGGAAGTGCCAGCGCTGGAAGGGCTGGAGAGCTTTGCGCTGGACGGCATCGAGTACGAAGCCTTTAATACTTCAGGAGGGCTTGGGACCTTGCCCGAGACGCTGGCGGGCCGGGCGCGCGGCGTGGACTACAAGTCGATCCGCTATCCGGGCCACTGCGCGGTGATGAAGCTGCTGCTCAACGACCTGCGCCTGCGCGAGCGCCGCGACTGGATGCGCGAGATCTTCGAGAGCGCGATCCCCGCCACGCAGCAGGACGTGGTGATCGTGTTCGCCAACGCCACCGGCTATGCCGCCAGCGGTGGCAAAGGCGGGCGCGGGCCGCTGACACAGGCGTCGTTCTCGGTGCGCATTGGCGGCGCGCAAACGGCTGCCGGCCACGTCAATGCGATCCAGCTCACCACGGCGGCCGGCATCTGCACCGCGCTGGACCTGGTTGCCAATGGCGAGCTGCCACAGGCCGGCTTCGTTGCGCAAGAGGCGATGCCGCTGGACGTTTTCCTGGCCAACCGTTTTGGCCGACACTACACCCGTCATCCGCTTCAAGAGGCAACGGTATGAAAGCAAAGGAATTCGCGGCCTGTTGGCAGGCCATCGGGCTGACGCCGCCGTGGCGCGACGGCGAAGGCCCCACCGGCGCCTTGCCGGTGCACTCGCCGATCGACGGCGAGGCATTCGGGCACCTGCCCGCCTGCAGCCTCGCCGAGGCCGATGCGCGCATCGAACGCGCTCGCGTGGCGCAAGCCAGCTGGGCGCTGGTGCCCGCGCCAGTGCGCGGCGAGGTGGTGCGGCGCTTTGGCGAAGTGCTGCGCGAACACAAGAAGCATCTTGGTGAACTGGTTTCGCTGGAGGCCGGCAAGATCCTGCAGGAAGGGCTCGGCGAGGTGCAGGAGATGATCGACATCTGCGACTTCGCCGTCGGCCTGTCGCGCCAGTTGCATGGCCTTACCATCGCCTCGGAGCGGCCACGGCATGCAATGCGCGAGACCTGGCATCCCTATGGCCTGTGCGGCGTGATCTCGGCCTTTAACTTTCCCGTGGCGGTCTGGGCCTGGAACGCGGCGCTGGCGCTGGTGTGCGGCAATGGCGTGATCTGGAAACCGTCGGAAAAAACGCCCCTCACCGCGCTGGCCATGCAGAGCTTGCTTGACGGCGTGCTGGAGATTGCCGCGCCACAGCATGTTGGCATCGCCACCGTGCTCTCGGGTGGCCCGGCGCTAGGCCAGCATCTGGTGGAACACGCCGCTGTGCGGCTGGTGAGCGCCACCGGCTCCACCCGCATGGGCCGCGCCGTGGGCATCGCTTGCGCCGAGCGGTTCAAGCGCGCCATCCTGGAACTTGGTGGCAACAATGCCGCGATCATCGCGCCCTCGGCCGATCTCGAACTCGCTGTGCGCGCCATGACCTTCTCGGCGGCGGGCACCGCCGGGCAGCGCTGCACGTCGCTGCGCCGCGCCTTCGTGCATGTCGACGTGCTGGAGGCCGTTACCACGCGCCTGATCCAGGTGTTCGGCCGCCTGCCGGTGGGCGATCCGCTGGCCGAGACAACGCTGGTCGGTCCGCTGATCGATGGCGCCGCGGGCGCCGCCATGGCCGCCGCGCTGCTGCGCTGCCGCGAGCATGGCAATACCGTGCACGGCGGCGAGCGCGTACTGGCCGAAAAGTACCCCAATGCCGAGTACGTGCGGCCCGCGCTGGTGCTGACCGATCGCCAGCACGAGATGATGCTGAGCGAAACCTTCGCGCCGATTCTCTACGTGATGCCGTACACCACGCTGGACGAAGCCATCGCGCTGAACAATGCGTCGGAGCATGGTTTGTCGTCTTGCATCTTCACCGAGTCGCTGCGCGAGGCGGAGCGCTTCATGTCGGCAAGCGGCAGCGATTGCGGCATTGCCAATGTGAATATCGGCACCAGCGGGGCGGAGATTGGCGGTGCGTTCGGTGGTGAGAAGGCGACTGGCGGCGGGCGTGAATCCGGCTCGGACGCCTGGAAGGGGTATATGCGGCGCGCTACCAATACCGTGAACTATGGTGATGCGCTGCCGTTGGCGCAGGGGGTGCGGTTTGATGTCTGAGGCCTGAGGTCCGAGTCCTTTACGTTCACCCAAACGTTGCGATTCGTAACAAGGGTTACAGCAGGTTGACCCTGTATTACTAAACCGCCCCGTATAACGTTCTTATGGCTAGACCAAGGCTAAACAAGCCACAAGGACGATGAGATGAAAACGTTGATGATGGGACTCGCGATGGTTGGCGCCGCCATGCTTGGCGGTTGTGCGGTCTACCCGGCTTATCCCGGCTATGGCTATGGGGGTGGCGAGGTCGCAGTGGCGCCGGCGCCGGTCTACGCGGCGCCGCCGGTGGTGGTGGCCCCTGGGTTTTACGGTGGCTACTATGGCTATCGCGGCGGCTACTACGGCGGCCGCCGCTATCGCTACTGGCATTGAAGCGAGAGCGGTAGCACGGGATAGTACGGGCTAGCAGGGGTAGAACGAGGTTAAACGCGTTTGTCGGGCTGTCAGGCCTGCCCGTTGAGCCCGGCCCAGCTCGGCGCCAGCGTCTGCGGCACGTCGATCAGGTCCAGCACGCGGCCAACCGTATGGTCGACCAGTTCCGCCACGCTCTGCGGCTTCTGGTAGAAGCCGGGTACCGGGGGAAAGATGATGCCGCCCATCTCGGTGACGGCGGTCATGTTGCGCAGGTGCGCGAGGTTCAACGGCGTTTCGCGCACCATCAGCACCAGCTTGCGGCGCTCCTTGAGCGTGACATCCGCGGCGCGGGTGATGAGATTGTCGGACAGGCCATGCGCCACGGCCGCGAGCGTGCGCATGGAGCAGGGCGCCACCACCATCGCATGGGCGGCAAACGAGCCGCTGGCAATGGTGGCGCCAATATCGCGCACGTTGTGGACCACCTGGGCAAAGCCCTCCACCTCGGCCTTGCTGATGTCGAGTTCGTGCTGCAGGTTCATCACGCCCGCCGCGGAGATCAGCAGATGGGCCTCCACGCCAGGCGCGGCGCCCAGTATCTGTACCAGACGGACCCCATAGACCGCGCCGGTGGCGCCGGTGATCGCGACGACGATGCGCCGCGGCTTGCCCTCACCCGCTGCACCCGCCGCTGCACCCGCTGCGGTCATGTCGCGCTCAGGCCTTGAGCAGCGATTGCAGTTCGCCGTTCTGGTACATCTCCATCATGATGTCCGAGCCGCCGACGAACTCGCCGTTCACGTAGAGCTGCGGAATGGTCGGCCAGTTGGCGTAAGTCTTGATGCCTTGGCGGATGCCGTCGTCTTCCAGCACATTGACCGTGGTCGGCGCGTCGACGCCGCAGGCCTTCAGGATCTGGATCGCACGGCCGGAGAAGCCGCACATCGGGAACTGGGCGGTGCCCTTCATGAACAGGACCACCGGGCTGCCCTTGACGATCTGGTCGATCTTTTGCTGCACGTCACTCATGATGTCTCTTTTCAGTTGCTCGCGGTGCAGGCACTGGCCAGCACCGCTATCGGGAAATCGGAAAGGCGCGCGTGATGCGTGCGCCTTGATGCAATCAAGTATTTGATTTTACCGGAATCGGCTGCCGGCTTCAGGCGGCCGCCCCGGCCTGCGCCGACAGGCGAGCCGCGCTGCATCGTTCATGGCCTGCCAGGTCGCGCGCGGTAAAGATCTCGGCCATGCCGGCGGCGGCCAGCAGGTCGCGAGCAGCCTGGCCCTGGTCGTAGCCGTGCTCCATCAGCAGCCAGCCGCCCGCATGCAGGCGCGCGGCAGCCCCGGCCACGATTGCCCCCAGGTCCGACAAGCCATCGCCATGATCGGTCAGCGCATCGATTGGCTCGAAGCGCAGGTCGCCCTGGCCCAGGTGCGGGTCCGCGGCGGCGATATAGGGCGGATTGCTCACGATCAGGTCGAAGCGCAGGCCAGCGGGCAGCGCGGCGTACCAGTCGGAGGCCAGGAAGCGCACATTGCCGGCGCCCAGGGCGCGCGCGTTGTCTTGCGCCACCTGCAGCGCGCCGGGCGAGATATCCGTTGCCCAGACCTCGGCGTCGGGCCGTTCGCAGGCCAGCGTGACGGCCAGCGCGCCGGATCCGGTGCCCATGTCGAGCACCCGGGGCGCAACCAGTGGCGCCAGCAGCTTCAAGGCCGCTTCCACGGCGATTTCGGTGTCCGGGCGCGGAATCAGCACATCCGGGGTCACGCGGAAGGCGCGCCCGAAGAATTCCCGCTCCCCCAGCAAGTAGGCCACCGGCTCGCCGCCCAGGCGGCGCCCGAGCAAGGCGGCCACGCTGTCGCGCTGGGCCGGGGCAAGCGTTTCGTCGTCGCGCGTGATCAGCTGGGTGCGGGTGAGCCCGGTGACATGGCTGATCAGCAGTCGCGCCTCCAGCGCTGGCAAGCCGGCCGCCGCAGCCACGGCCAGGGCGTCGCGTACCGTGGCCGTCTCAGGCAGTGAGACCGGCGTGGTGGCATTGGGGCTGGGGGAGGTGGCGGTGGACGTGGTGCTGGGCATGGAGAAGGCAAAAAACAAAACCCCGTCGGGAGGTGCCCTGACGGGGTTTGCAGTGTAACGCGCTTGCCCGGGCGGCGGTGCCTGGGCGCGATGCGCCAGTGTCTTGCCGCCGTGGCGTGCGGATTACTTGTTGACGGCGTCCTTGGCCTTGTCCGCGCTGGCGTTGACAGCATCCTTGGCGGCGTCCTTGGCCTTTTCCATGGCATTGCCGGCATCGACCTTGGCCTTCTCGGCGGCAGCGGAAACGTCGGAGGCAGCGCTGCTGGCAGCGGCCTTGGCAGCATCGGCGGCATTGCTGGCGGCGGATGCGGCGTCGCTGGCGGCGGCCTTGGCGGATTCGGCGGCGCTTTGCATGGCGCTGTCGGCGCTCGGCGTGGCGGGGGCTTCTTCCTTCTTGCTGCAGGCAGCCATGGCGGCGGTGATCATCAACAGCGCGAGCAATTTCTTCATGATTTCGTCCTTTTTTCCGTTGTCGAGTGGCGACACGCCGACCTCTGTATGGCGGCTCAGTCGGAATCGATTATAGACAGCGAAAAATGGTGCGCCAGTGCTGTTGCAAGCATTTACAACAGATACAAAGGTTTTCGTAAAGAAATCGCGATTTATGCAGCGCGATCCAAAAATCTGCCTTAATGACCGGTAATTCGTCGCAATAACCTGCTATTGCCGAGCGATTAATGCGCTTCGCCCAGCGCCGCCAGTTGATCCGCCTGGTGTTCCGCGGACAAGGCGGACAGGAGCTCGTCGAGGTCGCCGTCCATGATCATGTCGATCTTGTAGAGGGTCAGGTTGATACGGTGATCCGTCACGCGCCCCTGCGGGAAATTGTAGGTGCGGATACGATCACTTCTATCGCCGGTGCCGATCAGGTTGCGCCGGGTGCTGGCTTCTTTCGCCTGGGCCGCGCGCAGCTTCGCGTCCATCAGCCGGGCCGCCAGGACCTTCATGGCCTTGTCCTTGTTGCGGTGCTGGCTGCGGTCGTCCTGGCACTCCACCACGATGCCGGTGGGCAGGTGGGTCAGGCGCACGGCCGAGTCGGTCTTGTTCACGTGCTGGCCGCCGGCGCCGGAGGCGCGGAAGGTATCCACACGCAGGTCCGACGGATTGATTTCCACCTCGGTCACCTCGTCGGCCTCGGGCATGACTGCCACCGTACAGGCCGAAGTGTGGATGCGCCCCTGGGCCTCGGTGGCTGGCACACGCTGCACGCGATGGCCGCCGGATTCGAACTTCAGCCGGGAAAAGGCCGCATCCCCGGCGATCCGGATGATCACTTCCTTGTAGCCGCCCAGGTCGGACGCCGATTCGCTCATCACCTCCACCTGCCAGCGCTGGCGCTCCGCGTAGCGTGTGTACATCCGCAGCAAATTGGCGGCGAACAGCGCGCTTTCCTCGCCGCCGGCACCCGCGCGGATTTCCAGCAGCAGGTTGCGGTCGTCGTTGGGGTCCTTGGGCAGCAGCAATGTCTGCAGGCTGCCTTCCAGCGTTTCCAGCCGCTCGCGGGCCGCGGTGATCTCATCGGCCGCGAACTCCTTCATCTCGGGATCGTCCAGCAGCGCTTGCGCGGTGGACAGGTCCTCCTGTGCCTGGCAGTACTGCGCATATTGCTCGGCCACCGGCGTCAGTTCGGCGTGTTCGCGCGTGAGCTTGCGGTACTGGTCGATCTTGGCGGTGGCATCTTCGCGCGCAAGCAGGGCGTTGACTTCGTCGAGTCGCTCGGACAATTGGTCGAGCTTGGCAAGCATGCTGGCTTTCATGGGGGTCCGAAGAGGCGCGGTGAAACGGGTGGAGACGGATGTTGCTGCTGGGATGCGTGCGGGCCAATGGCCAATGGCCGCAGGCAACGCAAAGCTGGCCGCGCGCAGGACACGCACGGCCGAGGCGAGCGCGGCTAGCGCTCGGAGTGGCTGCTGTGGCGGAACAAGCCCGGCACCAGGCGCAGCAAGGTCTCGCGGTCGTCGCCCTGGGTGTGGTTCAGGGCGTGGGTCGGGCCGTGCAGGAATTTGCGGGTGAGCGCGCCGGACAGGGCTTCGAGCACGGCTTGCGGGTCGTCGCCGCGCGCCAGCATGCGGCGCGCGCGCTCCAGTTCGGCCTGGCGCATGGCCTCGCCCTGCACCTGCAGTTCGCGGATGACCGGCACTACGCTGCGGGTTTCCAGCCAGTGCATGAAATTCTGCACGCGGCTTTCGATGATGGCTTCCGCCTGGGCCACGGCAGCCTGGCGCATGGCATTGCCCTCGCGCACGATGGCGCCGAGGTCGTCCACGGTGTACAGGAAGACGTCGTCCAGGCGCGCGACTTCGGGCTCCACGTCGCGCGGCACGGCCAGGTCCACCATCATGATGGGGCGGTGGCGGCGCAGCTTGACGGCGCGTTCCACCGCGCCCAGCCCGATGATGGGCAGGGAGCTGGCGGTGCACGACACCACGATGTCGAACTCATGCAGGCGCGCGCCCAGCTCCGACAGGCGGATGGCCTCGGTGGTCAGGCCCTGGCCGGCGAGTTGCTCGGCCAGCCGCTCGCCACGCTCCACGGTGCGGTTGGCCACCACGATCTGGCGCGGCGTTTGCGCCGCGAAGTGCGTGGCGCACAGCTCGATCATCTCGCCCGCGCCGATGAACAGCACGCGCTGGGTCGAGACGCTTTCAAAAATCCGCTGGGCCAGGCGCACCGCGGCAGCGGCCATGGATACCGAATGCGCGCCGATCTCGGTCTGGCCGCGGACCTCCTTGGCCACCGCGAACGTGCGCTGGAACAACTGGTTCAGGTAGGTGCCCAGCGCGCCGGCTTCACCGGCGGTGCGCACCGCATCCTTCAACTGGCCCAGGATCTGGGTTTCGCCCAGCACCATCGAGTCCAGCCCGCTGGCCACGCGGAAGGCATGGCGCACGGCTTCGGACTGCGGCAACGAGTACAGGTGGGGAGCGAGTTCGCCGGCCGGCACGTTATGGTGCTGCGCCAGCCAGCGCAGAGTGTGCTCGAAGCCTTCCGAACCCGACAGCAGCACATCGGTGGCGCAATAAATCTCGGTGCGGTTGCAAGTGGAAAGGATGGCGGCTTCGGTGCCATTTTTGCCGGCCAGGTGGGTGCGCAAGGCGCCCAGGGCGGGTTTGATCTGCTCAAGCGGAAACGCCACTCGCTCGCGCAGCGAGACGGGCGCCGTGGTGTGATTGATACCGATCGCGAGCAGTTGCATGGTGGGGAGCATGTCTCTCTGGCCGGGCTCCGGGCGGCGGCTTTGCAGGCTGCAGCGCGGGAGTCAGGTGCAATCCGGGCATGAATTCAAGCGCGGATTCCGGCGCAAAGCGCCGCCGAACCGGGCTACATTATAGCGCCCGGCGCGGATCTTGCCGGAGCGCGGTCGGGTTTACCGTATTGTTGCGGCCACGCGCGGTGACTGGCGGGAATCCCCGGGCAGCGCGCCATATGGTGGAATTTGGGAGAAAGTGATGTTGGGTACGCTGGTGGTAGGGGTGCTGGTTGGGCTGGCGGCGCGGTGGCTGCACCCCGTGGGCCGGGTCAGCCTGCTTGCGGCGGTGGTGTTCGGCGTACTGGGCGCGCTGGCCGCGTTTTACGGCGGCCGTGGGCTGCACTGGTTTGTCGACGGGCAGATGGCGGGCTGGTTCGCGGCTATCCTGGGCGCGGCCGTGCTGGTTGGCGTCGGGGGCGTGGCCAGGGGGCGGTGAGATTGAATGAATGCCATCCAATCTCGAATCCCGAATTCACGCCGCTTTAGTCTGGTTACCCGCGCTGCTCCAGAAACCGTCTCAAAACCCCGCTCGAATAATGGCTGGCCACGTTGGTCAGGAACGCCGCAAAATCCACGTGCGCGGTATCGTCGGCCCGATCCGAGAGCGTGCGCATCACCGCATGCCGCACGCCATACTCATGGCAAACCTGCGCCACCGCGGCGCCTTCCATTTCCACCGCCAGCACGCTGGGCAAGCGCTCGCGCAACTCGGCCGCGGCGGCGGGTGAGCCGATGAACTGGTCGCCGCTGGCGATCATCCCCTCATGCAGCCTGGGCGCGCTGACCCCGAAGCGCGCCAGCACGCCGGCCGGGACGGAGGTCGGCAGATCATCCCGCAGGTAGCCTGCCACCGCATCGCGCAGCGCGGCGGTAAGCGCCGGGTCGGTGGGGAATTCAGCGCGATCCAGCAACGGGACCTCATGGCGGGAAAAAAACGGCCGCGCGTCCAGGTCGTGCTGCAGCGTGCGGTCCGCCACCACCACGTCCCCGACCCGCGTCTCGGCCCCGATGCCGCCGGCCAGGCCGGTGAAGACGATCTCATCCACGCCGAACTCGCGCACCAGGGTGACCGTGGTGGCCGCCGCCGCTACCTTGCCCATGCGCGCGAGCACCAGCACGCAGCGCTGGCCGTAGAGATGGCCAACGTGATAGTCGCGCATGCCGATCGTCCACACGGTGGCGCGGGCATCATCGTGGCGCATGGCGGCGATCAGGCCGTCGACTTCATCGTGGATGGCGGCGAGGATACCAAGGGTCATGGCGAGGCGTGGCTGGGTTGGAGAAACGCACAGCATACCGGGCCGGGACAGGGCGGCAAAGCAGCGCTGTCGCATGTTCCCGCTCACGCAAGGAAAGCTGCGCAGATGGCGGCGCCTTTGCTACAGTGCGCTGGCGTATCCATCACATGGGGCATCGATGCAGGCAACCACAACGCAGGGCTTTCAAGACCGGCGGGCAGCGCGCCAGGCGCTGGCAGACTGGCGTGAGCAGGGCGTGCTCGGCGCCGACGGCGTGGCCGCCGGCTGGCCAGGGACCGAACCCGACGCGGCGCAGTGGCGGACCTGGCTCGATCGCACGTTGCTGATGCTGGGCGCCGCGCTGCTGTGCGCCGGCGTGATCGTGTTCTTCGCCTTCAACTGGCAGGACCTGCACAAGTTTGCCAAGTTTGGCCTGCTGGCCGGCGCGCTGACGCTGCTGGCGGGATTCGCCTGGCTGCGCCCGCCCGCCGACATGGCGGGGCTGGCGGCGCTCTGCGGCGCCCAGGTGGTGGCCGGCGTGCTGCTGGCCGTGATCGGACAGGTCTACCAGACCGGCGCAGACGCGTGGCAGCTGTTCGCCCTTTGGGGACTGCTGGCGATCCCGTGGGCGCTGGCCGCGCGCGCGGCGCCGCACTGGTGGGTGGTGATCGTGCTGGCCAATGTCGCGCTGCTGCGGTATCTCAGCGTGCGTCTTGGCGTGGGTGGCATGTTCGACCTGCTGTTTGGGGCGGCTGGCGAACGGCCCACCACGCTCTCGTTGCTGGCGGCCACGCTGGTGCAACTGGTGCTGTGGTTCGCGCTGCGCGCAGTGGCGCCGGCCTACGGCTTTCGCGGGCTGGCCGGCGCGCGCATCCTTGCGACGCTGGCGTGCGCCTACGCTGGCTGGCTCGGCCTCGCCAGCATCCTGCACAACCGCTTCGACCCCGCCATGTTCGGCGTGGCCATGCTCACGCTGGGCGGGCTGCTGGCCTGGTTCCGGCTGCGGGCATTCGATGTGGTGGCGCTCAGCCTGGCCAGCTTCTCGGTCATCGTGCTGCTGGTGACCGGGGTTGCCCGGCTACTGCTGGAGGGCAGCCGGGACGCGTTCGGCGCCTTCCTGATCCTCGGGCTGCTGACCATTGGCCTGTCCGCCGCGGCGGCGGCCTGGCTGCTGCGCGCCTATCGACACCACGGGCAAGCCCAAAGCGGCGCGCCCAACGGAGAGCCGGCATGACCAGCGACCATCACGTAGTACGAAGGTTGTGGCAGGACTTGGCCGCGCGCGGCTTGGTGCAAGGGCAGCCGCAAGCCGCACAAGGGCGCACGCCATGGGCCGTCAGGCTGCTGATGGGACTTGCGGGCTGGCTTGGTGCGGTGTTCTTCCTCGCCTTCCTGCTCGGCTCGGTCTTTGTGGCCGCGCGCGACAACGCCACGGCAATGGCGCTCTGCGGCGCCGCCATGATCGCGCTGGCCGCGGTGCTGTACCGGCGCCGCGCGGGCGCCACCGCGCTCGAGCAATTCGCGCTGGCCGTCAGCCTCAGCGGCCAGGGCCTGCTCGTGTACGGCGCGAGCCAGGCCTACGGCGGCGGCCGCCTGCTCGAATCGGCCGCCTTCTGGGGCGCGCTCGCGCTGCTGGAGGCCGTGCTCTATGTGCTCGTCAGCAACCGGCTCCATCGCTTCCTGGCCGCGCTGGGCGTATGGACCGGCGTGGCCCTGGCGCTCCACCTGGCCATGACGCCCGGCCTGCGCCACGTCTGGCAAGCCATGAGCTTCTCGCTAGGCTGGCTCGCGCCCTTCGCCATGACGCTGCTCACCGGCTTCGTGCTGGCGCAAGGGCGCCTCTGCGCCGCCGGGCTGCACAACTGGATCGAGCCGGCCGCGGATGCCACGCTGCTGTTCGCACTGGGCGCGGCCTTGGTGGTGACCGGGCTCAGCCAGCCTCAGGCATTGCTGTTCGATGCTGATACCGGGCGCCAAGCCGGCAACTACTGGATGGCCGGCGCGCTGTTTGGCGCGGTGCTAGCCGCGTTTGTCCTTGCCGAAGCAGGCCGGCTGCAGCTAAGCCCGGCGGTGCGGGGCACTGCGCTTGTCGGCGCGGTGCTGTTTGGCGCCTTGCTCGCTGGTGCGCCGGCGGTCGTCGCCGCCGCCCTTGCGCTCGGCCCGGCGCTGCGCCGCGGCTCGCTGCCCTGGCTGGGCCTGGCCGTCGCCACGCTCGGCAGCGGTTTCATCTGGTACTACAGCGCGCTGCACTGGACGTTGCTGATCAAGTCCGCCACGCTCGCCGGCGCCGGCATCGCCGTGCTGCTGCTGCGCATGGCGCTGCGTCGCGATGGCGCAAGGAGACAAGCATGAAACGCTGGATACTATTGGCATGGGTGCTCACGCTCGGCCTGGCCGCCTTCGCCATCACCGGCAAGGAACGGCTGCTGGCGCATGGCGACACCGTCTACCTGCGCCTGGCGCCAGTCGATCCGCGCTCGCTCATGCAAGGCGACTACATGGCGCTGAACTTCGCCATCGCCGAGTCCATCCGCCAGGCAGGCAAGCTGCAAGGCATCGAGCCCGCCCGCGAGCAAGTTGCCGTGATCCGCCGCGATGCACGCGGCGAAGCCACCTTCGTGCGCCTGTACACGGGCGAGGCACTGGCCGGCGGCGAGCAACTGCTGCGCTTCCAGAACGTGCCGGCCCGCTGGGGCGGCACGCAGGCGCAGGTGTCCACTGATGCGTACTTCTTCCAGGAAGGGCAGGGGGCGCGGTTCGAGAAGGCGCGCTATGGCGAGTTTCGCGTCGGGCCGGATGGACAGGCGCTGCTGGTCGGGCTGCGGGGGGAGGATTTGGGGGCACTGTGAGTGATCGAGTACAACAGGCATTTTTTCAAATACGTTGGATTTCGATCCGGACCTTCAAAGGTAAAGTGTTACGAGGCCATCGTTGCACAATTACGACCATTGCTCGGGAATTGACGGTCATGCTCAGCGACGGAGTATACTCTTAAATGGTGCTTGATAATTATAGGCGTGAGGCGAAGGGACGCTTTGACGCTTGAGTTATGGAGATTTATCAATTAGGTGGATGGAGCTCGCCTAATTGAAATGTAATTGAATTGATGTGTAAATATTGCGAGTCCTCTCGATGAATCGTCCTGTTTTTCTTACGCGTGTAGTGCTGCGCAACTATAAGAGCATCGGTCATTGTGATGTGAGGCTCAGGCCGCTAACTTATCTCGTCGGCGCGAATGGTTCCGGGAAAAGCAATTTTCTTGATGCGATGCACTTGGTCCGCGATGCCCTAGCGGGGTCATTAGATAACGCTTTGAATGAGCGTGGCGGACTTGCGGAGGTTCGTCGGCGCTCTAGTGGGCATCCGACGCATTTCGGTATTCGTATGGAATTCGTCCTGCCCGACGGCAGGCAAGGGCATTACGCCTTCAATATCGGCGCCTTGAAAAATGGTGGGTATGAGGTACAAACAGAGGAGTGCGCAATCGGTGGGGTCGGCAAAGGGCCCTTCTTTGAGGTCGAGCGGGGGAAGGTGAAGCGGACTAGCGAGGCGACATTTCCTGCACTCACAGCCGATCGGTTGGCGCTTGTCGCAGCGTCAGGGTTGGCCGATTTTCGTCCATTGTTCGATGCTCTTGTGAATATGGGGTTTTATAATTTGAATCCCAAAGTCATGCGTGAATTGCAAAAGCCCCAGGAAGGCCGGTTGCTAAAGCCGGTTGGCGAGAATGTGGCTAATGTGATTGGGCATTTGGAGCGCACGGCACCTCAGCAGGTTATTACTATTCAGGAATATTTGCAGACAGTTGTACCGATGGTGCATGGCGTTGAGCGCAAGACTATTGGTCCGATGGAGACATTGGAGTTTCGGCAGGATATGGCGGGTTCCAAGCATCCTTGGAAATTTTTGGCGCAAAATATGTCAGATGGGACATTGAGGGCGCTTGGTGTATTAACTGCATTGTTTCAAAGTAATCCAGATTACGCACCAACCCTTGTATGTATTGAGGAGCCGGAAACAGCGCTACACCCGGCCGCGAGCTCGGCCTTGCGAGAGGCCCTCAATCGTGCGTCAGAGCAGACACAAATTGTCATTACTAGTCATAGTCCTGACTTGCTCGACGATCCCAATTTGGAAGCAGATGCATTGCTAGCCGTGGTGTCTGTCGGGGGGGAGACGCACATTGCTCCATTAGATAAGGGTTCAAGATCGTCTATGCGTGAGCACTTGTTCTCCGCGGGTGAATTATTGCGTCTAAATCAACTGTCGCCTGATCCGGAGATAATAAATTCTCAATCTCTGAGTCAGCCTGATTTATTCGGGAGAGTGTTGGAATGAGCCGGGTTGTCGCAATCGTTGAGGGTGATGGCGAGGTGCTGGCCGTGCCGATATTGTTACGTCGGTTATTCAGTTGGCTTATGCCTGATATTTGGCTCGATGTTGCGACGCCGATACGCGTTCGCCGCGACAGGTTCCTCAATCGTGATGAGGAATTTCGCCGGTATCTACAGCTAGCGGCGAATAAGTGTGACGATGACGGATTGGTATTGATACTGCTTGATGCCGATGATGATTGCCCAGCGACACTCGGGGCGCATATCCTAGAGAGAGCCAAGCTGTGTATTCCTCATCGCAGATTATCTGTGGTGCTGGCAAATCGGGAGTACGAGGCGTGGTTTTTAGCGGCAGCTCGTTCTCTTGACGGGCATCGGGGTTTCCGATTTAATCCCAATGAGGCTATTGAGGCGGAAAGGCCGCGTAATGCAAAGCTTTGGATGACTGAGCATATGCTTGGGAGTAGCTACCAAGTTATGACTGATCAACCTGCATTCTCTTCGATTATGGATTTGCAGATGACTCATGCTGGTAGTAGATCGTTTCGCAAGCTTTGCAGCGAAATCCAGCTTCAAGTTTCTTCTGCCTAACTTCGGGTACTGCTGGGGAGTTGACGCCGGCGCGGATCGAAGCGCCCGATCATGATTCGCAATCAACAGGCTCGGCGAAGACGATTGGATAATTCGGGAATTCTTGACGATGCTGCCCCGTTTCTGGAATCGTCGACCTACTGCCTGAGGATGAGTGTCGAGCGGGATGGGGATCAGAAGTCAAGACGATAGGTTGAGGCTTCGTTGTCGATCCGCGTTGGCTCAGACCCCGGACCATCTCCGCACCACCATCGACACCACGAACGCCACGACGATATTCGCCGCCAGCGCAATCGAGCCGATGTAGAGCTACACGTGGCACGGCCAACGTGTAGCGCAAATACTGGCTTGAGGCCCTGCGAAATCGCCATGCCCGTGCCTAGCGCGATGCATATTCATGGATGCTCAAACAAACTGGTATTGCCGATTGCATGCTTAGCATGGGGCTGTACGAGCTTGCCCATCCGCTTTGGCCCTCTCATGATTTCTATTGGGGAGGAATTCCAGACCCTGTTTGCGCATCTTCGTGGAGTCAGCAGCCGACGCCTCGGGGAGTGCCCAAGATCATTGCTACCAGCGCTATACTAGACAAGTCGCTGCAACCACAGCGACCGGGATTGGCGTCCCGAAAACGTAGGCGGACAACCGCCTCCAGGCGGTTTTTTCCGTCGCGCCTTCGCACGTCCCTATGGGCGGGCCTGGGCGGGGGAGCCTTCGGGCTCGCCGGTTCCTACGTTCTGGTACGCCAACCCTGCCTTGCGCCCGCCCACCCCGATTGGCGTTGGGGAGCGGAGTCGAAACCGCAACGTAGGAGGCATCCGCATGCCGCAGTCTTCGCATGCCCAATTCGGGCAAACTGTATTTCCCAAAACTCCTCCCGATCTGAGCGAGCGCGCGTCCCAACGGAGGGTGTTCGATGTGTAAGCACCCCCATTACAACTTCAGCGCCGAGCAGACTGGCCGCGATATCTTCGTGACCGCGCACGCCGCATCCGAAAGCCCGCTTAGCCTCGCCGCTGAAAAGGCTGCCCAACTCAACGCGCTGCTGTCCGTCGCGATCGAGAACGCTGCCGGTGGCACCCTTGCGAACTTGACTGACGAGACACAAGGTCACCTGCTCTCGCTGGCGGCGACACTCGCTAACGAAGCGCTGGTGTTGAGCGAACTCGCGGTCTTGCGGGACTCGGAGGGCGCGCGTGATGGATGAACTGGCGGTGGCTCGGCACGAGCGACCGGCCGCCACTTGAAACAGAAAGCCCCGCAAGCACACATGCCTTGCGGGGCTTTTTCGTCGCCCGCCGAGTGGAGCCGGCGGGCAGTAGCTCAGGGTGATCAGACGTTGAACAAGAAGTTCATCACGTCGCCATCCTTCACCACATATTCCTTACCTTCCGCGCGCATCTTGCCGGCTTCCTTCGCGCCTTGCTCACCCTTGTAGGCAATGAAATCCTCATAAGCGATGGTCTGGGCGCGGATGAAGCCGCGTTCGAAGTCGGTGTGGATCACGCCAGCCGCTTGCGGCGCGGTGTCGCCCACGTGGATGGTCCAGGCGCGGACTTCCTTCACGCCGGCGGTGAAGTAGGTCTGCAGGCCGAGCAGGGTGAAGCCGGCGCGGATCACGCGATCCAGGCCGGGTTCTTCCATGCCGAGGTCGGCCAGGAACACGGCCTTGTCTTCGTCGTCGAGGTCGGCGATTTCAGCTTCGATGGCGGCGCAGACGGCCACGACCGGCGACTTGGTCTTGGCGGCGTGGGCGCGCACGGCGTCCAGGTGCGGGTTGTTCTCGAAGCCGTCTTCACGCACGTTGGCCACGTACATGGTGGGCTTGGCGGTGATCAGGCACAGCGGCTTGATGGCGGCCCATTCCTCGTCGGACAGGTCGAGCGTGCGCACGGCCTTGGCCTCGTTGAGCACGGCCTGGGCTTTTTCCAGCACGGCCACCAGGCGCAGCGCTTCCTTGTCGCCGGCGCGGGCGGGCTTGATGTAGCGGGCGTGGGCTTTTTCGACGGTGGAGAGGTCGGCCAGCGCCAGTTCGGTGTTGATCACCTCGATGTCGGACAGCGGATCGACCCGGCCGGCGACGTGGATCACGTTGTCGTCTTCGAAGCAGCGCACCACGTGGGTGATGGCGTCGGTTTCGCGGATGTTGGCCAGGAACTGGTTGCCCAGGCCTTCACCCTTGGACGCGCCAGCCACCAGGCCGGCGATGTCGACGAATTCGACCACGGCCGGCAGGATGCGCTCGGGCTTGACGATCTCGGCCAGCTTGGCGAGCCTCGTATCCGGCACTTCCACCACGCCCACATTGGGCTCGATGGTGCAGAACGGATAGTTCTCGGCGGCGATGCCGGCCTTGGTCAGGGCGTTGAACAGCGTGGACTTGCCGACGTTGGGCAGGCCGACGATGCCGCATTTGAGGCTCATGGTAAACCTTTAAAAATCAATGGGTTGCGGTTCACCCTGGGTGCGTCCGGCGCACTGGAATGGCGCAGCGATGGGGACGCAGAGGGGAGGGTTCAGCACGAGACAACACAGCCAAAGCGGGGCGTTGCTCACCGGTTTTGTGCTGGGGTGCCATCGGAAAGATGGTTATTGTAACCTCGCCGGACGCTGCGCTGAACCGGCTGGCCGCGCCTGCCGCCTGCTGAATTTGTGCGCCTCGCGGGCGTGCGCCCCTTTGCCGCAGGCGCCCGGGCGCCGCTTCATGCGCGCGAGGGCGCACCAAAGCCATCGTGCCGGGGTGGCTATAATCCACGCATGACTCGTCCATCTCCCTCCCGTTTCCAGGTTGCCGTGGTTGGCGGCGGCATCGTCGGCAAGGCTTGTGCGTTGTTGCTGGCCC
The DNA here is from genome assembly GCF_058794615.1 of Cupriavidus sp. GW823-FHT07A04. Lineage (NCBI taxonomy): Bacteria > Pseudomonadati > Pseudomonadota > Betaproteobacteria > Burkholderiales > Burkholderiaceae > Cupriavidus > Cupriavidus sp. GW823-FHT07A04. Next base: position 24,840 of record NZ_JBXAHA010000034.1, on the reverse strand, counting down.
AGCAGGGCATGCAGGTGGCGCTGATCGCGCCGCGATTGCCTGCCGCCGCGGCCGCGCCGGATCCTGGCCAGTGGGACAGCCGTATCTACGCCTTCTCGGCAAGCTCGCAAGCCTTGCTGGAGCGGTTGCGCGTGTGGGAGGCGCTGGACCCGGCGCGGATGCAGCCGGTGTGCGACATGCGCGTGTTTGGCGACGCGAGCGCGGCGCAGGCGAATGCCTCGGCTGCCGGCGATCTCCATTTCTCGGCCTACGCGGCCACGGTCGCGCAACTGGCATGGATCATCGAATCCGGCCATGTGGAGCGCGTGCTCGATACCGCGCTGCGCTTCCAGCACCAGGTGCACTGGCACGACGATACGGCTGCGGCGTTCGCGCGCGACCATGATGGCGTGACGCTGACCCTGGCCGGCGGCGACAAGGTGCGCGCGGCTTGCGTGGTGGGCGCCGATGGCGCGCGCTCGTGGGTGCGCGAGCAATGCCACATTCCGGTCACCAAGCGGCACTATCGCCAGCTTGGCGTCGTGGCGAATTTCGAATGCGAGCTGCCGCACCAGGACACTGCCTGGCAATGGTTCCTGGGCACGCCGCCCAAGCTGATGGCGGACGAGGAGCCGGCCAACGGCGAGATCCTGGCGTTGCTGCCGTTGCCGGGCCGGCGCGTGTCGATGGTGTGGTCGGCCGACGATGCCCATGCGAGTGAGCTGCTGGCGCTGTCGCCAGAGGCGCTGGCCGATACCGTGATGCAGGCTGCCAGCGGCGCCGTGGGACGCCAGTTTGGCGCGCTGCACTGCATCACGCCCGCGCAGGGCTTCCCCCTGGTGCTGCAGCGCGCCGATCAGTTTGTGCAGCCGCACGTGGCGCTGGTGGGCGACGCCGCGCACGTGGTGCACCCCTTGGCGGGGCAGGGCATGAACCTGGGTTTGCGCGATGTGGCGGAACTTGGCCGCGTAATGGCCGCCAAAGAGTCTTTCCGAGCAGAAGGCGACTTGCGCTTGCTGCGCCGCTACGAGCGCGCGCGCGCCACCGATTTGTTGTCGCTGACGGCGGCCACCGATGGCCTGCATCGGCTGTTTTCCCTGCCTGGCGGCGTGGCGCGCACGGTGCGCAATGCCGGCATGCGGGTCGTGGGCGGGCAGTCGCTGCTCAAGCGTTTTCTTATCGGCCGCGCGCTGGGCTGAGCGCCCGACCCTTGAACCCTGAATCCCGAGCTTGCTCGCGCGAACCGAATCATCGAATTACTGGAGTCATCATGTTGCATTTCCTGCGCCGCCGTCCCACCCTGTCCGCCACCATCGTTGGCGGCATTGCGGCTGCCGGCTTCGCGTTGCACGCCATGGCGGCGGGCGAGCCGGGCACCGACCGCATCAAGGAATCGGTGCAAAAGATGCTGGGCGGGCGCGCTGAAGTGAAGAGCGTGGCCAAGACTCCCGTGCCCGGCCTGTTTGAGGTCAATATCGGTGGCCAGGTGGTCTACACCGATGCCACCGGCCGCTACATCATCAACGGCGAGATGGTGGACTCCAAGACCGGCACCAACCTGACCGAGGAACGGCTGGCCGATATCAACCGCATCAAGTGGTCGGACCTGCCGCTGGCGCGCGCGATCAAGTGGAGCAAGGGCGACGGCAGCCGCCAGGTGGCGGTGTTCTCCGACCCCAACTGCGGTTACTGCAAGCGCATCGAGCAGACGTTCCAGCAGATGGATAACATCACGGTCTACACCTTCCTGTACCCGGTGCTGTCGCCGGATTCGTCGGTGAAGGCCAAGCAGGTGTGGTGCGCGGCCGACCGCACCAAGGCCTGGCGCGACTGGATGATCAGCCATGTGGCGCTGACCGGCAACGGCAGCTGCAAGACCCCTGTGGATGACAACCTGGCGCTCGGCCAGAGCCTGAACATCACCGGCACCCCGGCCGTGTTCTTCATGGACGGTACCCGCATTCCTGGCGCCGCCGACGCCGCCACGCTCGAGCGCAAGCTCGCCAGCCTCAAGAAGTAAGCACGTCGCGCCGGCGGCCTTCCCGGCGCTGCCGTGCCGGAGCCGGCCGGTCGTCTTTGGTTAACAATCAAAAACCGGATGGAGACTCCATGACGTTCCAGGCATTGCTGCTGACCCAGGCCGACGGCGCGACCCAGGCCGCCGTTACCGCGCTCGACGAATCCAGCCTGCCCGCCGAGGGCGATGTGCTGGTGGCCATCGACTACTCCACCATCAATTTCAAGGACGGGCTGGCCATTACCGGCCGCTCGCCGGTGGTGCGCAAGTGGCCGATGGTGGCGGGCATCGACGGCGCCGGCACGGTGCTGGAATCCGCCCATGCACGCTGGAAGGCCGGCGACAAGGTCGTGCTCAACGGCTATGGCGTGGGCGAGACGCACTGGGGGTGCCTGGCGCAGCGCGCCCGCCTCAAGGGCGACTGGCTGGTGGCGCTGCCGCCTGCCTTCACCACGCAGCAGGCCATGGCCATCGGCACGGCCGGCTATACCGCCATGCTGTCGGTGCTGGCGCTGGAGCGCGCTGGCATCAAGCCGGGCGATGGCGAGGTGCTGGTGACCGGCGCCTCGGGCGGCGTGGGCTCGGTCGCCATTGCCGTCCTGTCGAAGCTGGGCTATCGCGTGGTGGCCTCCACCGGCAAGACGGCCGAAGCGGATTTCCTCAAGGCACTGGGCGCGGCCGAGGTGATTGACCGGACGGAGCTGGGCAAGCCCGGTAAGCCGATGCAGAAGGAGCGCTGGGCTGCGGTGGTGGATTCGGTTGGCTCGCACACGCTGGTCAATGCCTGCGCGCAGGTGCGCTACGGCGGCGCGGTCACCGCATGCGGGCTGGCGCAAGGGCTGGATTTCCCGGCTTCGGTGGCGCCCTTCATCTTGCGTGGCATCACGCTCTACGGCATCGATAGCGTGATGGCCCCGATGGCCTTGCGCGAGCGGGCCTGGCAGCGGCTGTCGCAGGACCTGGAGCCGGATCGCCTGCGCGCGATCACCCGCGAGATCGGCTTGTCGGAGGCGATCGAGGCCGGGCGCAAGATTGTCGACGGTGGCATGCGCGGCCGCGTGGTGGTGAACGTCAACGCCTGAGCCGGCGCGTAGTCCGGGGCGGGCATGGCGCTACAATCACGCTCATGAAGCCGATCCATTACGCCATTGCCCCGCTTCAACCGGAAGCGCACCTGTTCGCCGTCACCGTCACGGTAGACGCCCCCAATCCCGCCGGCCAGCAGTTCTACCTGCCGGCGTGGATTCCGGGCAGCTACATGATCCGTGACTTCGCACGCAATATCGTGCGCATCCGCGCTCAGGCCGGCGGCAAGCCGGTGGCGCTGACCAAGCTGGACAAGCAGAGCTGGCAGGCGGCCCCGGTGGACGGGCCGCTTACGCTCAGCTATGAGGTCTACGCCTGGGACTTGTCGGTGCGCGCCGCACACCTCGATGCCACCCACGGATTCTTCAACGGCAGTTCCGTGTTCCTGTGCGCTGAAGGGCAGGAAGACCAGCCCTGCACGGTCGATATCCATGCACCCGCCGGCGAGGCTTATGCCGGATGGCGGGTCGCCACGGCCATGCGCGAGGCGCCCGGCCGCGGTGGCGCCAAGCGCTACGGCTTCGGCCGCTACCAGGTGGCCGACTACGACGAACTGGTCGATCACCCGGTCGAGATGGGCAACTTCACCATGGGCAGCTTCCGCGCCTGCGGCGCCCAGCACGACGTGGTGTTCACGGGCCGCGTGCCGCAGCTCGATCTCGAGCGCGTCTTGCGCGACCTCAAGCAGATCTGCGAAGCCCAGATCCGCCTGTTCGAGCCCAAGACGGAGGCCGCGCCGTTCCTCGACAGCAACCGCCGCTACGTGTTCATGACCATGGTCACGACGGACGGCTACGGCGGCCTGGAGCATCGCGCCAGCACCGCGCTGATGTGCGCGCGCGCTGACCTGCCGGCGCGCGGCAAGGCTGACGCCACCGAGGGCTACCGCACCTTCCTCGGCTTGTGCAGCCACGAGTATTTCCATACCTGGAACGTCAAACGTATCAAGCCCGCGGCGTTCGTGCCCTACCGGCTGCGCGAGGAAACCTACACGCCGCTGCTGTGGCTGTTCGAGGGTTTCACCAGCTATTACGATGACCTGATGCTGGTGCGCAGCGGCCGCATCACCGAGAAGCAGTACGTGGAGCTGCTGGCCAAGACCTGGAATGGCGTGCTGCGCGGCAACGGCCGCACCAAGCAGAGCGTGGCCGATAGCTCGTTCGATGCCTGGACCAAGTACTACCGCCAGGACGAAAACGCGCCCAACGCCATCGTCAGCTATTACACCAAGGGCTCGCTCGTTGCCCTGGCGCTGGATCTCACCATCCGCGCCAAGACTCGCAACCGCCGCTCGCTCGACGACATCATGCGCGCGCTGTGGCAGCGCTACGGCAGCGGCTTCTATGCGCCAGGCGCGCAGCAGCGCGGCGTGACCGAGGCCGAGGTGCATGCCTTGTTCGACGAGGTCAGCGGCCTGCGCCTGGGCGCGCTGCTGCGCTCGCTCACCGAAGGCACCGGCGAGCTGCAACTCGCCGCGCTCCTCAAGCCCTTCGGCATCAAGGCGGTGCCGACCAAGCCAGAGCGCAACGCCTCGCTTGGCATCAAGACCAAGACCGAGGATGGCTGGGTGCGCGTGACCCAGGTGCTCGACGGCGGCGCGGCCCAGGCGGCCGGGATCTCGGCGGGCGACCTGCTGGCCGCGGTGGACGGCCTGCGTGTAGCCCCTGGCCAGCTCGACAAGCTGCTGGCGCGCTATCGCGACGGCGATAGCGCCGAGTGCCATGTGTTCCGCCGCGATGAGCTGCATGTGCTGCCGCTGACCTTCGCGCGCGAGCCGGCGGCGCAGTACACCGTGACGGCCGAAGGCGGCCGCCAGGCCATGCGTGCGCGCTGGCTGGGCCTGTAGGCCGATTAGCCCCCAACGCCGCCGATCGCCACCACATGCAATACGCGCACGACGCCCGCACCTTCGTTTATTCGCATTACGTGTATCGCGGGCTGCGCTCCGCGACCGGGGTGATCGGCGCCACGCTGATCGCCTTGCAGTTCTCAGACCTGCCCACCGCCATGGTGGTGTCGATGGGCGCGCTGTGCACCAGCCTGATGGACCTGCCCAGCCCGTTCAACCACAAGTTCAACGAGATGCTGGCCAGCGTGCTGCTGTGCACGGCGGTGACCTTGCTGGTGGCCATGGCCACGCCGTTCCCGCGCGTGATGCCGCTGGTGCTGGTGCTGGTGACCTTCATGGCCGGCATGATGACGGTGTATGGCAACAAGACCTTGCCATTGCAGTTCTCGGCCTTGTTCGTCATGACGCTCACCATCAACGAGGACTTCGTGGTGCGGCGCGCGCTCGAGCATTCCTTGCTGTTCGGCATCGGCGCGGTGGCCTATATGGCGTACGCGATGGCGGTGAGCTGGGCCACGCAGCGGCGCACCAAGCAGCAGGTGCTGGCCGAGTCGCTGTACGAGATGGCCGGGTACCTCGAGATCAAGGCGGGTTTCTACGACGCCGGCAATGACTACGAGGCGCTGTTCAACCAGCTGGTGCGCCAGCAGATCGTGGTGGCGGAACGCCAGCAGGCAGCGCGCGACCTGGTGCTGCGCGGCAACCGCACTACGCATGACGGGCTGCTGGTACAGGTCCACATGCGCATGCTGGACCTGTACGAGTACATCCTCTCCACCAATACCGATTACCCGCTGCTGCGCCAGACTTTTGGCAGCACGCCGGTACTCGATCACTTGCGCCGGCTGGTGCAGTTGATGTGCAAGGACGTGGAGGGGATCGCCTACAACATCACCCGCGGCCGGCCTTCCTATGCGTCCGTGGATTACCAGGAAGAGCTGCGCGCCGTCGCGCACGAGATCGCGCAATTGCGCTACCACCACATCAACCCGGCGGCGATGACGGCGGCGGCGGAAACGCTCGACATGATCAAGGGCGCCATCGTGCTGGTGGAGCAGTTGCACGAGGCATCGCGCACGCCGGTGGAGCCTAGCAAGGTGCTGCCCGGGCCGGACATGACACCGTTCCTGACGCGCCAGCGCTACGAGCTCAAGGTGCTGCGCGACAACCTGAACTGGAAGTCGCCGGCGTTCCGCTTTGCGCTGCGTATCACCATGGCGGTGGGCGCGGGGCTGTGGATTGCGGAGCACCTGCCGTATGTGTCGCACAGCTACTGGATCCTGCTGACCATCATCGTCATCCTGAAGCCCAATTTCAGCATGACCAAGCAGCGCTACAACGACCGCCTGATCGGCACGCTGATCGGCTGCGTGATTGCGGTGGGCGTGCTCAAGGTCGTGCACCAGCCGCTGATCCTGCTGGGCGTGCTGTTCCTGGCGCTGGTGGCCAGCACGGCGTTCTCCACGATCAAGTACCGCTACACGGCTGTTGCCGCCTGCGTGCAGGTGCTGATCCAGATCAACCTGCTGGTGCCGGGCAGTTCTACGGTCGCGGGCGAGCGGCTGATCGATACCGTGATCGGCGGCGTGATCGCCACGGTGTTCAGCTTTGTGCTGCCCAGCTGGGAATACCGCGCGCTGCCCGCGCTGGTGGAGAACGTGCTGCAGGCCAACCGCCGCTACATTGCCGCCACGCGCGACCTGCTGCTGCGCGTGGCCAAGGACGATTTTGCCTACCGGGTGCAGCGCAAGCAGTTCATGGACAGCCTGTCCGCGCTGATCGGGTCGTTCCAGCGCATGCTCGACGAGCCTAAAAGCCGGCATCGCGCGGTGGACAACCTGAACCGCTTCATCGTGCAGAACTACCTGGTGGCGGCGCACGTGGCCGCGGCGCGCATCCAGGTGCGCGAGCACTACGGCGAGCTGGACCTGCCGGCCGCCGAAGCCGCCATCCGCCAGGCCACCGATGCCGCAGCCAACAGCCTGCAGCTGGCCAGCGAACGGCTGGCCGAGGACGATCGTGCCGGCGGGCGGGGCGCGGGTTTCGTCCGCACGGTGAAGGACCCGGCGAAGGCGAAGGCGCCGGTGAAAACCACGGAGACGGCAGGGCTCGCGAACGATCGCGTTGGGGCCAACGTGGCGGTCGCCGTTGGTGTTGCCGATGGTGCTGTCGATGGTGCTGCCGATGGTGCTGCCGATGGTGCCGGTGGTGCTGATGTGGCGGCGGTGTCCGATGCCCGGGCTGTGCGCGCCGCCGATGCGGCCATCGCCACGGAAGCGCTCACCGCGCCGCCCGCGGCTGAAGACGCCAGCGAGCGTCGCGCCCGCCTGGCTGATTCGGCCGACCGCCGCCGCGCCGATGTGCTGGTGCAGGCCGCGGCCTCGGGCGAGTTGAGCCGGGCTGCCAGCGAAGCCGGCAACTTCGCCAGCACGGCGAGCTCCACCGGGCGCACCGCCAATGCCATCCTGGAGCGCCGCCTGCGCGCGCTGCGCGAGGACACCGCCAAGATCGCCCTGCGCACCGGCGCGATCGGCAGGGCCATGCGCGAGCGCTAGGAACCGAAGAGGCCGTTTCCGAAAGATGCTGGCGCGCCTGGCCGGAACCGCTTCGCTTCATGCTGAATCGGCCGCCAAGACACCAAGAAATCCGGGCCGCGCCAATCAGGTTTGCGTGCCCGCGCCCGGCGCCGGCTGCTCCTCGCGGGGCAGCGTCAGCATGCCGCTGTTGTAGCTGTATTCGTACACCTCGCCATAGCGGCCCCATTCGATTGCCAGGGTCAGCACGCGCTCGGCTTCGTCCGGCTTGAGGAAGGCTTCGAGCTCGCGCAGCACGTGTTCCTCGCGGATCTCGCCGTCCTCGGATTGCTCCAGCTCGCGGCGGATTTGCGCGGCCAGTGCCACGTGCTGCAGCAACTGCTTGCCGAACAGCACCTTGCGTTCGGGCGGCTCTGTCTCGTAGTACGCGCGGCCCAGGCCGGTGGCGCTGATGTCGCCGCGCTCGATGGTGGCCAGCTGCAGCAGGTGCAGCGCTTCGCAGGCCGGGAGCAGGTCATCGTCGGTGAGCCCGGCTTCCTCTGCCAGGTGCGGCAGGTCGGCCCTGCCGAAAAATGGTGCTTCGCACAGCAGGTCGAGAATGGCCTCCATCTGGCTGATGTCGGCATCCGGCAAGCGGTAGCCGATATCGCGCGCGGCAGCCAGCGCGGTGACGCGCGGGCCCATCGCCGCGGGCGATGTCATCAGTGTGTAGACCTCGTCGATCAGCCCGCGCACCTGGGAAGAGTCGCGGTTGCGCGGGCGTGGGAACGGGATCTTCACCTCGGCGCGGATACGGCCCGGGTCGCTCGACAGGATCACGATGCGGTCGGCCATCATCACCGCCTCTTCGATATTGTGCGAGACGATCAGGATGCACTTGATATTGGTGCGGCCGTCTTCCCACAGGTCGAGCATTTCGTCGCGCAGGGTCTCGCCGGTCAGCACGTCGAGCGCGGAGAAGGCCTCGTCCATCAGCAGCAGGTCGGGCTCGGTCACCAGCGCACGGGCAATGCCCACGCGCTGGCGCATGCCGCCGGAGAGCTCGCGCGGCAGCGCGCTGTTGAAGCCCGACAAGCCGATCATGTCGATCGCGGCCTCGGCCCGGCGCGCGCGTTCTTCCTTGTGCACGCCCTGGGCTTCCAGCCCGAGCTCCACGTTTTGCTGCACGGTGAGCCAGGGAAACAGCGCGAACGACTGGAACACCATGGCGATGCCCTCGGCGGTGCCGCGCAGCGGCTGGCCGCGAAAGCGCACCTCGCCGCGATCGGCGCCGACCAGCCCGGCCATGATGCGCAGCAGGGTGGACTTGCCCGAGCCGGACTTGCCCAGCATGGCGACGATCTCGCCGCGCTTGAGGGTCAGGTCCACGCCTTCGAGCACGGCGCGGTCCGAGCGGTCCGCGGTGCGGAAGATTTTCGAGACGCCGCGCAGCTCTACTACGGATTCGGTTGCGTCTGCGGTGAGGCTTGCCATGATGGAGTTCCGTTCAGATTCAGGGCTTCAAATGGGTGGCGTATGGCGGCTCAAAGACGCGTGCGTTCCTGCGCCAGCAGGTAGAGGCGGTTCCACAGCAGGCGGTTGAAGCCCACCACGAAGATCGCCATCACGCCGATGCCCAGCGCGATGCGGGGGAAGTCGCCCTTGGAGGTCATCTCCGCGATATAGCTGCCCAGCCCGGTGGCGACCAGCGTGCGGTCGCCCCAGGTGACGTATTCGGACACGATACTCGCATTCCACGAGCCGCCGGCCGCGGTCACCAGGCCGGTCAGCAGGCTGGGAAACACGGCGGGGATCAGGAAGCGTTTCCACAGCAGCCAGCCGCGCAGGCCAAAGTTGCGCGCGGCCAGCTTGAGTTCGGTGGGGATGCCGGACGCGCCGGCAATCACATTGAACAGGATGTACCACTGCGTGCCGAAAATCATCAGCGGGCTGAGCCAGACCTCCGGGTTCAGCCCGAAGCGCACGATCAGCATCACCACCAGCGGGAACATCAGGTTGGCCGGGAAGGCGGCCAGGAACTGCGCCACCGGCTGGGCGATACGCGCCACGCTGGGGTTCAGGCCAATGCGGATGCCAATCGGTACCCAGATCACCGCGGCCAGCGCGATCAGCACGATCACCCGCACCATGGTCAGCGTGCCCAGCCACAGCACATGGCCCACTTCAGCCCAGCCCACCTCGGTGCGCACGAAGTGCATCACGCGATACAGCGCCAGCATGGCAATCAGGATGATGATGACGTTGCCGGCGCGCTCGATCCATATGGCGCGCCGGCCATCGTTGGCCTTCGGCGCCACCGCCTTGCGCCCGGATCCCCAGGCCAGCGTGCGCTCGGCCAACGCCGCCGTGCGGCCCAGCAGCACGCGTACCCATTCCGAGCGGCGCAGCAGGTTGAGCAGCCACGATTGCGGCTCGGTCTCCTGCGCCATGGTCTCGAAGCGGAAGCGGTCGGCCCAGGCAATCAACGGCCGGAACAGCAACTGGTCATAGAGGATGATGCCGATCAGCATGGCCAGGATGGCCCAGCCAATCGCCGCCAGGTTCTGCTGCTGGATCGCCAGCGAGATGTAGGAGCCGATACCCGGCAGCCGGATGTCGTTGCCAGACACCGAGATGGCTTCCGACGCCACCACGAAGAACCAGCCGCCGGACATCGACATCATCATGTTCCACAGCAGGCCCGGCATGGCGAAGGGCACTTCGAGGCGCCAGAACTTCTGCCACGGCGAGAGCCGGAACATGGCTGCCGCTTCCACCAGGTCGGTCGGGATGGTGCGGATCGACTGGTACAGGCTGAACGCCATGTTCCAGGCCTGCGAGGTGAAGATGGCGAAGATGGCAGCGCATTCCACCCCGACCAGGCTCCCGGGGAACAGCGCGATGAAGCCAGTCACGGTGATCGACAGGAAGCCCAGCACCGGGATCGACTGCAGGATGTCCAGCGCCGGCACCATCACTTTCTCGGCGGTACGGTTCTTGGAGGCGAGCGCCGCGAAGGCGAAGGAGAACAGCAGCGAGGCGCCCAGCGCAATCATCATGCGGATGCTGGTGCGCATGAGGTAGTAGGGCAGGTAGGCGATGTCCAGGTGCACGTCCAGCGGTTCGCCGGGCTGGTAGGGCACGTTCATCTGGCGAGCGGCAAAGGCCACCAGCACGATCACCGCCAGGATGATGGGCAGCAGCGCCAGGTCGAAGCGGTTCGGCGGCGCGGTCAGCAGCTGGCTGGCGTAGCCACGGGAAGTGACCGAGCTGGCCTGGTCGTGTTCGGCTTGCTGCATTATCTTGGCAGTGGAAACGTTGGCCGCGGTTGCCGTATGGGCCGGGTGTGGCCGGGCGGTCCGGGGGCCTGGATGGATCGGATCGGTGGTGCCAGCCAGGGCGTGGGCACCTTGCGCTGCGCTGGCTCAGGTCATGAACAGGGTTTTCGGGTTGTCGACAGGGCGTGCCTTGCGCGTCGTTGTGCTGCGGGCGTTACCTGCATTGGCCTGCCCTTACTGGTAACGCTTTGCATGGCGGTCTAGTTTACCTGTTATGCGTGTCGTAACCGTTTCAACGGATGTTTCAGCGCTCGCGCGCGGCAAGGGGAAGCCAGATGGAAACATGGCACATCGTGGTCAAGGGGAGGGTGCAGGGCGTGGGCTACCGCGTGGCCTGCGCGGGGCAGGCCGGGGCGCTCGGCATCAACGGCTGGGTGCGCAACCGGCACGATGGCTCGGTCGAGGTCATGGCCTATGGGCCGCCGGATCGGCTGGAGGCCCTTTGCAACTGGATGCGGCGCGGGCCGCCGGACGCGCAGGTCAACGCGCTAGTGGCGTTGCCCGGCGCAGGTGAGTTTGAGGATTTCGACTGCCTGCCGACCGCTTGAGACTTGCCCGGCGGGCGGGCGGCTGCCCGGCGGCTCAGGTGGCGCGCCAGTCCACCGGCGCGGCGCCGTGCTGTTGCAGCCAATCGTTGGCCAGCCGGAAGTGCCCGCAGCCCAGGAACCCCCGGTGTGCCGACAGCGGTGACGGATGCGGCGCTTCCAGCACGCAGTGCGTGCCGGCCAGCAAGGGCTTCTTGGCTTGCGCGTGGCTGCCCCACAGCAGGAAGACCAGGTGGGGGCGTGCGGCGGACAAGGCCTGGATCAGGCAGTCGGTCACCGCTTCCCAGCCGCGCCTGGCGTGGCTGGCGGCCTGGCCTTGCTCCACCGTCAGCACGGTGTTGAGCAGCAGCACGCCCTGGCGCGCCCAGCCTTCGAGATTGCCGGAGGCTGGCACGGCGCCGCCTTCATACTCCGCGGCGATTTCCTTGAAGATGTTGCGCAGGCTGGGCGGCACGCGCACGCCGTCCGGCACCGAGAAGGCCAGGCCATGCGCCTGCGGAATCTCGCTGCCGTTGACCACGCCGGTACCGTGATACGGGTCCTGACCAAGGATGACCACCTTGACGGTCTCAGGCGGCGTCAGGTGCAAGGCGTGGAACACGTCATGCGGAAAGACCGGCTTGCCGCTGGCACGCTCGCCGTCGACGAAAGCGGCCAGTTCCTGCCAGCCTGCGGTGTTCATGCAGGGGGCCAGCAATGCGCGCCAGGCCGCAGGCAGCGCGGCGGCTTGCTCGAACAGGCTGGCGGCGGCCGGGGCAGGCACGGTGGCGTTTTCTATTTCGGCTGCGGCAGCGGCCGGGGCTGTGAACAGGTCGGCCTGTGCGCTGTTGTGCTTGGTCATGCTGGAGGAGTACCTGGTTTTTTTGGAGGGGCGAGCGGGCGCAGGCGCGCCAGCTCAGGCGCGGCCGGCACCGGCGGCGAGCCGATAGCCGCGCGCGGCCTTGCTCTGGTCGGACGGCTTGAGGGGCGCAACGTGCTGCAGGCGCAGCGCCAGCGCACGCAGCGCGGCTTCCGCCTGTGCTTGCGTGGGAGCCTGGCCGGCGGCGCCAGGCAGCCACTCGAGCTCCAGTTCCTGGATCGTCTCCCGCGCGGCGCTTCCCTGCGCTGAAATCGTCCCGACGTCGAGCGCGGCCTCGATGCGCACCCCGTCCTGTTCTACCAGCCAGGTGCGCCGCGCGAAATCGGTGCGGAATACCGGTGCCAGGGTGGCGGCCAGTGGCGCCAGCAGGGCGCGCGCCTCGGGCGGGAAGGCGTCCAGCTCGATGGCTTCGGCCGCCACCCTGGTTTCCCACTCGTGGCGGGCGGCCAGCCCGGCTTCGCTCTTGCCGGCGGTCTTCAGCGTCTGCAGCCATTGCTCGCCGCGGCGGCGCAGCCGCAGGGCGGCGCGTGCGCCGGCGAGGTCGCGCGCGGGCGTGTCAAGGTAGACGTTGAGCAGCGTGTGCTCGCCGCGCGCCTGTCCCTGTGCATCCAGCCAGGCCGCCAGCGCCGGCATGGCACCGTCCGGCACCGCCAGCTTGAGTTCGATTTCCTGGGCCATTGTGGTTTTCTGTTTCCCGCTCAGGCGAACAGGCGGGCCAGCTCGACACCCGGGTCGGGCGCGCGCATGAAGGCCTCGCCCACCAGGAAGGCGTGCACATTGGCGTCACGCATGCGGAGCACGTCGTCAGGGCCGATGATGCCGGATTCGGTCACCACCAGGCGGTCGTCGGGAATGCGCGGCAGCAGGTCCAGCGTGTTGTCGAGCGACACCTCGAAGGTCCGCAGGTTGCGGTTGTTCACACCCAGCAGCGGCGTTTTCAGGCGCAGCGCGGCGTCGAGCTCTTCGCCGCCGTGCACTTCCACCAGCACGTCCATGCCCAGCTCATGCGCGCAGGCTTCCAGTTCGGCCATCAGGCCCGGGTCCAGCGCGGACACGATCAGCAGGATGGCGTCAGCGCCCCAGCAGCGCGCTTCATAGACCTGGTACAGGTCGATCATGAAGTCCTTGCGCAAGGCCGGCAACGGGCAGGCGCCGCGGGCGCGCTTGAGGAATTCGGCGTGGCCCTGGAAGAAATTCACGTCCGTCAGGACGGAAAGGCAGGCCGCGCCATGCGTGGCGTAGCTCTCGGCAATGGCCTCCGGCACGAAGTTCGCGCGCAGCACGCCCTTGGAGGGCGAGGCCTTCTTCACCTCGGCGATCACCCCGGCGTTGCCGGCGGCGATCTTCTCGCGCAGCGCGCGTTCGAAGCCACGCGGCGCCAGGCCCGGCTCGGCGCGCAGGCTCTCGGCCTCGGCACGCAGGCTGGGCAGGTCGCGCTTCTTGCGCGCCGCGTTCACTTCATCGGCCTTCACGGCCAGGATTTTCTGCAGGATATCGGACATGCGGTAATTCTCTCGCGGGGCTGGATGGCTCTGGCTTACTTGAACTGCTGCGTGGCGCGCACGAACTGGTCGAGCTTCTCGCGCGCCGCGCCGCTGGCGATGGCCTCGCGCGCGCGCTGGATACCGTCCTCGATCGAGCTGGCCACATTGGCCGCGTACAGTGCCGTGCCGGCGTTGAGGGTGACGATCTCGCGCGGGGTGCCGGGCACATCGGTGAGCGCTTCCAGCAGCATTTCCTTGGACTCGGTGGCATCGGCCACCTTCAAGCCGCGGTTAGAGATCATCTGCAGGCCGAAATCCTCAGGGTGGACTTCGTACTCGCGCACTTCGCCGTCCTTGAGTTCGCCCACCAGCGTGGCGGCGCCCAGCGAGACCTCATCCATGCCGTCCTTGCCGTAGACCACCAGCGCATGGCGCGCGCCCAGGCGCTGCATCACGCGTACCTGGATGCCGACCAGGTCGGGGTGGAACACGCCCATCAGGATATTGGGCGCGTCGGCCGGGTTGGTCAGCGGGCCCAGGATATTGAAGATGGTGCGCACGCCCATTTCCTTGCGGATCGGGGCGACGTTCTTCATGGCCGGGTGATGGGTAGGGGCGAACATGAAGCCGATGCCGGTCTGCTCGATGCAGTGCCCGACTTGCTCCGGCGTGAGCATGATGTTCACGCCCAGCGCCTCCAGTACATCGGCGCTGCCCGACTTGGAGCTCACGCCACGGTTGCCGTGCTTGGCAATACGCGCGCCGGCAGCGGACGCCACGAACATCGACGCGGTGGAAATATTGAACGTGTGCGAGCCGTCGCCGCCGGTGCCGACGATGTCGACGAAGTTCTCGCGGTCCTTGACGGGCACCTTGTTGGCGAACTCGCGCATCACCTGCGCCGCCGCCGAGATCTCGCCGATGGTCTCCTTCTTGACCCGCAGGCCGGTCAGGATGGCCGCGGCCATCACCGGCGACATCTGACCCTGCATGATCTGCCGCATCAGGTGCAGCATCTCGTCATGGAAGATCTCGCGGTGTTCGATGCAGCGGGTGAGGGCTTCCTGGGGCGTGATGGACATGGCGGTCTCGGTCTTTGCGTTGGTGTAGGCCGCGCCAGGGACGGGCGCGTTAGGCGTATCGAGCAGTCTCATCGTGGCGCCTTGACGAAGTTGGCCAGCAGGGCATGGCCATGCTCGGACAGGATGGACTCGGGGTGGAACTGTACCCCCTCGATGGCGAGCGTCTTGTGGCGCACGCCCATGATTTCGCCATCCGGTGTCCAGGCCGTCACTTCCAGGCAATCCGGCAAGGTCTCGCGCTCGATCGCCAGGGAATGATAGCGCGTCACGTCGAAGTGCTTGGGCAGGCCGGCGAACACGCCTTCCTGCGTGGTCTCGATGCGGCTGACCTTGCCGTGCATGACCTGCTTGGCGCGGATCACCTTGCCGCCGAAGGCTTCGCCGATGGCCTGATGGCCCAGGCACACGCCCAGCATCGGGATGCGGCCGGCAAAGTGCTGCAGCACTGCCACGGAAATGCCGGCTTCACGCGGGCTGCACGGACCGGGCGAGACGCAGATATGGTCGGGCTTGAGCGCCTCGATCTCTTCCAGCGTGATTTCGTCGTTGCGATAGGTGCGCACGTCAGCGCCGAGTTCGCCGAAATATTGCACGATGTTGTAGGTAAACGAATCGTAGTTGTCGATCATCAGCAGCATGGCGGTTCCCCTGTTCCCTTTACCTTAGATATCCGAGTCCAGGCCGTCCTGGACCTGCTCGGCGGCGCGGATCACGGCACGCGCCTTGGCTTCGGTTTCCCTCCATTCGGCTTCGGGGTCCGAGTCCGCAACGATGCCGGCGGCGGCCTGCACATAGAGATTGCCGTCCTTGACGATGCCGGTACGGATCGCAATGGCCAGGTCCATCTCGCCGCCGAAGGACAGGTAGCCCACCGCGCCGCCGTAGATGCCGCGCTTGCGCGGCTCCAGCTCGTCGATGATCTCCATCGCGTGCACCTTGGGCGCGCCCGACAGCGTGCCGGCCGGGAAGGTGGCGCGCAGCACGTCGAGGTTGCTCATGCCGGGTTTGAGCGTGCCTTCCACCGAGCTGACGATGTGCTGCACGTGGGAGTATTTCTCGATCACCATCTGGTCGGTGACCTTGACCGAGCCGATCTCGGCGATGCGGCCAATGTCGTTGCGCGCCAGGTCGATCAGCATCACGTGCTCGGCGATTTCCTTGGGATCGTTGAGCAGCTCGGTGGCCAGCTGCGCGTCCTTCTCCGGCGTGTTGCCGCGCGGACGCGTACCGGCCAGCGGGCGGATGGTGACGATGTGATCCTCGCGCTGGTCGCCGTTGCTGCCCACGCGGCGGGTTTCCTGGCGCACCAGGATCTCGGGCGAGGCCCCCACGATCTGGAAGTCGCCGAAGTTGTAGAAGTACATGTAAGGCGACGGGTTCAGCGAGCGCAGCGCGCGGTACAGCGTCAGCGGGGAGTCGCGGTACGGCTTGACCAGGCGCTGGCCGATCTGTACCTGCATCATGTCGCCAGCCATGATGTATTCCTTGGCCTTGTGCACGGCGGCGAGGTAGTCGGCCTTCTCGAATTCGCGGTAGACGTCGGTTTGCACCGAGGGGCTGGTGATGGGCACGTCCACCGGCTGGCGCAGCTTCATGCGCAGCTCGCGCAGGCGCTGGCGGGCGCGGGCGTAGGCTTCCGGCGTGGTCGGGTCAGCGTAGACGATCAGGTAGAGCTTGCCGGACAGGTTGTCGATCACGGCCAGTTCTTCGCACAGCAGCAGCTGGATGTCGGGCAGGTTCAGGTCGTCCGGCTTTTGCGTGTTGGCGAGCTTCTTCTCGATATAGCGCACCGCGTCGTAGCCGAAGTAGCCGGCCAGGCCGCCGCAAAAGCGCGGCAGGCCGGGGCGCAGCGCCACCTTGAAGCGCTTCTCGAAGTCGGCGATGAAGTCGAGCGGGTTGCCTTCGTGGGTTTCCACCACGCGGCCATCCGTGACCACTTCGGTGCGCATGCCCGAGGCGCGCAGCAGCGTACGGGCGTGCAGGCCGATGAACGAGTAGCGTCCGAAGCGCTCGCCGCCCACCACGGATTCCAGCAAGAAGGTGTTGACCCCGCGTGTCTGCGATTGCGCCAGCTTCAGGTACAGCGACAGCGGCGTTTCCAGGTCGGCGAAGGCTTCGGTGATCAGGGGGATACGGTTGTAGCCCTGCTCGGCCAGCGATTTGAATTCCAGTTCGGTCATGTCGATCCTCTTGTGCAGCGGCGCCTGTCATTGCAGTATGGCGCACGTCGCGATGTCGGCAACTTGGGGCTGGAAGGTCGTCAGACCCGCCCCGGAGAGACCATGGCGCGGACGAGTGTCCACGCACGGCCGGGGTGGGCGTGCAGCGCGTTCGGATGACACCGGCACAAGGGCTGGATGTCGGTCGGCTGGAAAATCAGAGAAGGTCCGGCAAACTGCCGGTCTGGCCGGCCCCATCCTGGTGTAAATGCATCGCGGGGATGCGGGAAAGGGGCGGTCAGGAGACTCGCGAACGCACTTTACGCCTGTTGGGAGGCGCGCCAGCGACGCCAGGGCCAGGCCTGCCGATCACTGCCAGAAGAGATGCGTTTGCGGTTCAGAAACATGAAATCGTGTTCAGCGATTTATGGTTTGGATATTGGGTGTTGCTTTGGCTTCGGCGGCCTTGCGGCCGCCGGGGTCATGCCCGGTGGCCGCCAACAGCTCGGCAACGCGAACAATGGAATCGACTATACCATCGGCGTCAACGCCTTGTACAGGATTGCCGTGGTTGTAGCCGTAGGGCACAAGCAGCACTCCCATGCCCGCCGCGCGCGCCGCCTGCGCATCGTTTTCCGAGTCGCCGATCGCGGCCATTGCGGCCGGCTCCAGGCGGAATGCCTCGGCGACCTTGAGGAGAGGCAGGGGATCCGGCTTGCGCAGGGCGAAGGCGTCACCGCCGTAGACCAGCTCGAAGAACCGGCCCAGGCCGGTCTTGGCCAGCAGCGGCTCGGTGAAGTTGTGTGGCTTGTTGGTCACGCAGGCCATCCGAAGGCCAGCTGCCTTCAGGGCCGCCAGGCCTTCGGCGACGCCGGGGTAGACCTGCGAGAACTGACCGTTGATGCGCAGGTATTCCCGGTCGTACAGCGCCAGCGCATCGGCAAACATGCCGTTGGCGTGGGCTGGCGAGAAGCGCGCATCCAGCACGCGCCGGATCAGGTTCTCCGAGCCCTTGCCGACGAAGCTGACGATCTCTTCCTTGCTCATCGGCGCGGCGTTGCCAAGCTGCGGATGCAGGTGGACCAGCGCCTTCAGCATGGCATTGACCGCCGCGTGGAAGTCGCCGGCGGTGTCCACCATGGTGCCGTCCAGGTCCACGATGACGCCGCGGATGCCGCGCCAGTCGGTGCGCTTCATCTGCACCGAGCTCATTGGCCTGCCTTGCCGACCTTGGCCAGCTCGCTGCGCATGGCCGACAGCACGCCCTTGTAGCCGCCGTCGGCGTCCGGCTTGCTGAACACGGCGGAACCGGCGACAAAGGTGTCGGCTCCCGCCGCGGCGATCTCGGCGATGTTGTCGATCTTCACGCCGCCGTCCACTTCCAGCAGGATGCGGCGTCCGGTGCGCTCGGCGTACGCGTCGATGCGCTTGCGGGCTGCGCGCAGCTTGTTGAGCGTCTCGGGAATGAAGGACTGGCCGCCGAAGCCGGGGTTGACCGACATCAGCAGGATCACGTCGATGCGGTCCATCACGTGGTCCAGGTGGTGCAGCGGCGTGGCCGGGTTGAACACCAGGCCGGCCTGGCAGCCGTGTTCGCGGATCAGCGCCAGGGAGCGGTCGATATGCTCGCTGGCTTCCGGGTGGAAGGTGATGATATTGGCGCCTGCCTTGGCGAAATCCGGAATGATGCGGTCCACCGGGCGCACCATCAGGTGCACGTCGATCGGGGCGCTCACGTGGGGGCGGATCGCCTCGCACACCAGCGGGCCCACGGTCAGGTTCGGCACGTAATGGTTGTCCATCACGTCGAAATGGATCCAGTCGGCGCCGTCCGCGGTCACGCGCCGCACTTCCTCGCCCAGGCGGGCAAAGTCGGCGGACAGGATGGACGGGGCGATGCGGTAGGTGGGCGTGCTCATGGCGGGGCTCGAAAGGAGGGTGCTTCAAGGGGGAAGCCGGTATTTTACCCTCCCCGCGCGGGGCGCCGCTGCCACCGGACAGGCAGCTTGCGGCGGCTTAGCTTGCCGCCCCCGGAGCCATGCCGCACAATGCGGCTACCCTGATCCCGCCTCTTATGTGTCGACAATGAGCGAATACGCGTTTTCCGTGGCCGTACGTACCCAGTACCTGGCCGACCAGTCCGACCCTGAGCGCGGGCGCCATGCCTTCGCCTACACCATCACGATCCACAATACCGGCGAGGTGGCTGCGCAGCTGATCTCCCGGCACTGGGTCATCACCGATAGCGACAACGGCACCCAGGAAGTGGCTGGCCTTGGCGTGGTCGGGCACCAGCCCCTGCTCAAGCCGGGCGAGCATTTCGAGTACACCAGCTGGGCCACCATCTCGACCCCGGTGGGCTCGATGAAGGGAGAGTATTTCTGCGTGGCCGAGGATGGCCATCGCTTCGAGGTGCCGATCCCCGAGTTTGCGCTGGTCCTGCCGCGCATGTTGCACTGAGACGTTGTACTGAACGCGGCGGAACCTATTGGCCCGAAGCGCTGTCCTGATCCTGTTGGGTACGCGCCGTGCCTTGTCCCGCATTTCCTCCATGGCCCGCACGCGACGGATGATCGTCCGGCGCGCGGCTGGGGCGCGGGTTCTTCTTGGCCGTGCCCATGGTCCAGACCACGATGAAGATCAGCAGGAAGAGCGCCAGTCCGGCCTCGAGGGCGAAGAGCAGCATGGGATGGGCTTCAAAGAACTTGCTCATGACAGGGCTACGTGGAGGCGACGGTGGGCATTGTAGGCCATCGGCAGATGCGTCCGGCCGCGATACGCTGAGTTTTCACCCAATCAAGATGGCATACCTGCATTCCCTTTTCCGACTTCCTTTTTCGTCTTCCCGCATCTCGTCGGGACAAGCAAGTGCCGCTGCCAGCGGGCGCCGGCTCGGCTGGCTCGGGCTTGCCGCCGCCGCCACGCTGCTGGCCGGCTGCATGAGCGGCCCGCCGCCCCGCATCGAAGGCCCGGGCACCCGGCCCGTGGCGCCACCGACCGGTTCCACCCAGAAGGGCGTGCTGCAAGCCGCCAGCTGGGGCGAGATCGGCGGCTGGAGCCAGGACGACATGCGCGCCGCCTGGCCGGCGCTGCAGGCCAGTTGCCAGGCCCTGAAGAAGCGCGCCGAGTGGAACCGCGTCTGCGCGCTCGGCCTGATGGTCGACGCCGGCGACCTGGGCGCGATGCGCGCCTACTTCGAGTCCAACTTCCAGCCCTTTCGCGTGGTCAACGGCGATGGCACCGATAGCGGGCTGATCACCGGCTACTACGAGCCGATTCTGCACGGCGCACGCACGCGCCAGGGACAGTACCAGGTCCCGCTGTATCGCAAGCCGCCCCAATGGGGCAACCGGGCGCTGCCGGCGCGCGGCGAACTGCTGCAGAACCCGGCCCTGCGCGGCCAGGAACTGGTCTGGGTCGATGATCCCGTGGAAGCCGCGTTCCTGCAGATCCAGGGCTCCGGCCGGATCCGCCTGCAGGACGGCAGCGTCATGCGGGTGGGCTTCGGCGGCACCAACGACCAGCCGTTCCGTTCCTTTGGCAAGTGGCTGCTCGACCGCGGCGAGATCACGCCGGCGCAGGCCACCATGCAAGGCATCAAGGCCTGGGCGCGGGCTAACCCGGGGCGCGTGGATGAAATGCTCAACGTGAACCCGCGCTTCGTGTTCTTCCGCGAGCTGCCGCCTAATAACGATGGCCCGGTCGGCGCGCTGGGCGTGCCGCTGACAGCCGAGCGCTCCATCGCGGTCGATCCCGCCACCATCCCGCTGGGCGTGCCGGTCTTCCTCTCGACCACGCGGCCGCTGTCGTCCGAGCCGATCCAGCGCCTGATGTTCGCGCAGGATACGGGCTCCGCCATCAAGGGCGGGGTGCGGGCTGACTTCTTCTGGGGGGCTGGCGATGCAGCTGGCGAGACCGCCGGACGGATGAAGCAGGGCGGGCGCATGTGGGTGCTGATGCCGCGTAGCTAGGGCATGAAAGCAAGGGCCGGCCATTTCTTGGCCGGCCCTTGCTGCTACCTCTCTACTTCAAAGCTTCAGCGCGGGCGCTGGTCGACGATGCGCCGCGCCTTGCCCACCGAACGCTCCACGCCGCCGCTAGGCAGGATCTCGATGCCAACGGTCACGCCGATAAAGGCCTTGATGTCGTAGGTCAGCTGGGCACTGGCCTGATGCGTGGCCGCCGGGTCTACGCCATGTGCGCATTCCACACGCACGGTCAGCACATCGAGATGGCCATCCTTGGTCAGCACGCACTGGTAATGCGGCGCCAGTTCGGCGTGCTTGAGGATCAACTCCTCGATCTGCGAGGGGAACACGTTGACGCCCCGGATGATCATCATGTCGTCGGTGCGGCCGGTCACCTTCTCCATGCGGCGGAAGGCGCCGCGGGCGCTGCCGGGCAGCAGCCGGGTGAGATCCCGGGTCCGGTAACGGACGATCGGCAGGGCCTCCTTGGACAGCGACGTAAAGACCAGCTCGCCGAATTCGCCGTCGGGCAGCACCTCGCCGGTGACGGGATCGATCACCTCCGGGTAGAAATGATCCTCCCAGATGGTCGGGCCATCCTTGGTCTCCGCGCACTCGCTGGCCACGCCCGGCCCCATGACCTCCGACAGCCCGTAGATATCCACCGCCGAGATGCCCATGCGCTTCTCGATGGCCAGGCGCATCTCGGGCGTCCACGGTTCCGCGCCGAAGATGCCGACCTTGAGGGAACTGGAGGTCGGGTCGATGCCCTGGCGCTCGAACTCGTCGGCGATGGCCAGCATGTAGCTGGGCGTGACCATGATCACTTCCGGCTTGAAGTCCTGGATCAGCTGCACTTGCCGCTCCGTCTGGCCGCCACCGAACGGGATCGCGGTGAGCCCTGCCTTTTCCACGCCATAGTGCGCGCCCAGTCCGCCTGTAAAGAGCCCGTAGCCGTAGCTGATATGCACCTTGTCGCCGCGCCGCGCGCCGGCCGCGCGGATCGAGCGCGCCACCACCGTGGCCCAGGTGTCGATGTCCTTCAAGGTGTAGCCCACCACCGTGGGCTTGCCGGTTGTGCCCGACGAGGCATGGATGCGTGCCACGCGGTCCTGCGGCACGGCGAACATCCCGAATGGGTAGCTATCGCGCAAGTCCTGCTTGGTGGTGAACGGGAAGCGGGCGAGGTCGGCCAGCGTGCGGATCTGGTTCGGGTGAACGCCGGCGGCATCGAACTTGCGACGGTAGACCGGCGAGTTCTGATAGGCGTGGTTGAGCGACCATTGCAGGCGTTCCAGTTGCAACGCCTGCAATGCGTCGCGGCTGGCGGTCTCGATCGGCTCGAGCGGCAGATCTGTCAGGCGCGTCATGGTGTCTCCTGCGCGGGGCTTATGTTTGCTTGTATTTGTATGTGTCCGGGCCAGGCATCACTGCGCCGCGTCCGGCGGGGTGACCACATGCCCTTTGATCTGCGCGGACTTGCCGCGGAACATCGCCACCGGCTCGCCGGCGCGGTTGGTCACCCGGATATCGTAGATGCCATGCCGGCCCGACAGGACCTGCTCCGTGGCTTCTGCCGTCAGCACGTCGCCGCCTTGCACGGGTTTGAGGAACTCGATGCTGCAGCCTGCCGCCACCGTATTGATATTGTGGCTGTTGCAGGCGAAGGCAAAGGCCGAGTCGGCCAGCGTGAACATCAGGCCGCCGTGGCAGATGCCGTGGCCGTTGAGGAACTCCCGGCGCACCGGCATGGACAAGCGCGCGTAGCCGGGCCGCACGGCCTCGACGATGATGCCCAGCCAGCGGCTGCAGGTGTCGGCTTCGTACATGCTGGCGGCGGCGCTTTCCGCGAGGGCCTGGGGATTGTGGGTCAAGCTGGTCTCCTGTTCGGGCTGTCGGCTGCGCCGCGCTGCGGTATTGGCGATCCTATCGCCCGGTGAAGCGCGGTGCGCGTTTTTCCAGGAAGGCGTTCACGCCCTCGGCATAGTCGTGCGACGCGCCCAGCTCACGCTGCAGGTCGCGTTCCAGGTCGAGCTGGGCATCGAGCCCCTGGCTCGCGCCGACGTACATGGCTTGCTTGATGGCGGCCAGGGCGCGCGTCGGCTGGGCCGCCAGGTGCGTGGCCAGCGCCAGCGCCTGCTCGGGCAACAGCGGATCGTCCATTGCCTCCCAGATCAGCCCCCACTTCTCGGCCTCGTCGGCGCTGAGCTTGTCGCCCGTCATGGCCAAGCCCATGGCGCGGGCCATGCCGATGCGCTTGGGCAGCAGCCAGGTGCCGCCAGAATCCGGCACCAGCCCGATCTTGACGAAGGCCTGGATAAAGCTGGCCGAGCGTGCCGCCAGCACCATGTCGCAAGCCAGCGCCAGGTTGGCTCCCGCGCCGGCCGCCGTGCCGTTGACGGCCGCAATCACCGGCAGCGGCAGCTTTTGCAGGCGCCGGACCAGCCGGTTGAACCACACATCGATCAACTCACCCAGGTCGGTCATGGCGCCGGGCGTGAAATCCAGGTCGGCCAGGTCCTGCCCCGCGCAGAAGCCGCGCCCGGCACCGGTCAGCAGCAGGGCGCGGGCGCCGCCGGCCTCCACATGGTCGAGTGCCTGCTGCAGCACGGCGTGCATTTCGCGGGTAAAGCTATTGAGCTTGTCGGGGCGGTTCAGCGTGATGACCGCAACCTGGCCATGCCAGGCGAGCAGTATCGGGCCGGAAGTCAGGCTGGCTTGCGGGGGCGTATCTGGCATCTTTCGTCTCCTGCCATGTCAGTGGAGGCTATGTCCGGTGGCACGCGGTCACTCCTATATATAAGGGGATCCGGATCGCCGCTTAAATTAACCGACCAGTCGGTCGGCAAATGGTAGCACTAATTTCCACACGCGAGTATCGTCTCGCAGGGTAACGAATCGATCCACTTTCCGCTTTCCGACTTCCCATTCCAAGAGGAGAACACATGCCGTACGAGAACATTCTGGTCGAAACGCGCGGGCGCGTTGGCCTGGTGACGCTGAATCGCCCCAAGGCCCTGAACGCGCTCAACGATGCGCTGATGGATGAGCTGGGCGCGGCGCTGCTCGCGTTCGACGCCAATGAAGCCATCGGCAGCATCGTGATCACCGGCAGCGACCGCGCTTTTGCCGCAGGCGCCGATATCGGCATGATGGCTAAGTACTCCTATATGGATGTGTACAAGGGCGACTACATTACGCGCAACTGGGAAACGATTCGCCGCATCCGCAAGCCGGTGATCGCGGCCGTGGCGGGCTACGCGCTCGGCGGCGGCTGCGAACTGGCGATGATGTGCGACATCATCATTGCCGCCGATACCGCCCGCTTCGGCCAGCCCGAAGTCAAGCTGGGCACGATGCCCGGCGCCGGCGGCACCCAACGCCTGCCGCGCGCGGTCTCCAAGGCCAAAGCCATGGACCTGTGCCTGACTTCGCGCATGATGGATGCGGCGGAAGCCGAACGCGCCGGCCTCGTGTCGCGCGTGGTTGCCGCCGACAAGCTGCTCGACGATGCGCTGGCCGCCGCCGAGACCATTGCCGGCTTCTCGCTGCCGGTGGTGATGATGATCAAGGAGTCGATCAACGCGGCTTACGAGACCAGCCTTTCCGAGGGCGTGCACCTGGAGCGCCGTTTGTTCCATTCCACCTTTGCGACGGAAGACCAGAAGGAAGG
Source organism: Cupriavidus sp. GW823-FHT07A04 (assembly GCF_058794615.1). Taxonomy (NCBI): domain Bacteria; kingdom Pseudomonadati; phylum Pseudomonadota; class Betaproteobacteria; order Burkholderiales; family Burkholderiaceae; genus Cupriavidus; species Cupriavidus sp. GW823-FHT07A04. The sequence goes on along the minus strand of NZ_JBXAHA010000034.1, from coordinate 288 downwards.
GATGGCGGCTTTTGTGGAGAAGAGGGCGCCCAATTTCAAGCATCGCTAAAACTTGATAGGTGAATACCCGAGTAACTTCATCGGGTATTCACCTTCCTGTACGGGTTAAGCGGGCTGTATTTTCTTTATAGATCAATGGGTTATTACCGCGCCTTCGGCATGCATCGCATACTCATGTGACAAAACGATTGCCAAGGTCCGGGGAGGCGCATATGATTCGCCCCCTCGCAACACGAAACACCGCTGCAAAGCAGACGGGACAAGGGTTGCGGGGTTGGCAGGGGTGGT
>NZ_JBXAHA010000033.1:0-76242 GCF_058794615.1 Cupriavidus sp. GW823-FHT07A04 | reverse complement strand
GTCTGCTTTGCAGCGGTGTTTCGTGTTGCGAGGGGGCGAATCATAGGGGACCCCCTCGGCCTTGGCAAGCGTTTTCTTGAGCGAATTTCTCGAGAGGAATAAAGTTGATCATAAATAACATCTAAGATCAATTCCGCTCGTATGCCTACGCCAGCAAAGCAATGCCGAGCTTACGCATCTTGAACATCGCGTCCATGACCCGAGCCGACTTGCCCGCATCCTTGTCTTGCAGCAGTCAGCCGAGGATCGATGGAGCGATCTGCCAGGACACGCCAAACTTATCCTCGAGCCAACCGCACTGCCCATCCTCCCCGCCAGCGGGCAATTGCTCCCACAGGGTGTCCACCTCCGATTGCGACTTGCGACTCACAACTCACAAGCAATGAGATAGCCGGGATGACGCAGCCCCGTCGCGTGACCCACACGAGTTCGCTCAAGTCGTCTATTCACGGTTGCGGCGGGCCTTGTGCCGCTCGCAGCAGAGGCAACCGAACGCCAGCAAGGCACCCAGCACAAGCACGCCAATGGCTAAGCCCTTGGCGGCACACCCCCCTGCGGAACACTCCCCATCCAGATCACACTTTCCCATAGCCCTCTCCTCAAACCCGTGCCAGGAAGATCTGACGGTTCCATGCTAGATCACGGCGAAGGGAGATCAAAGCGCACACCACCAGGCCACCTGCCGCGCGGTGCAACTTGCCAGCACACGGAGTCTTGGTGGCGTCCGCCGCCTTCTAGAGAACAGCCGGCTTGCAACTGCCTCCCCAACATCCAACGCAGAACATCTTCCGCAATGACGCCTTCGCCACAAACGGGACTACGGTGCACCGCCCCGCCGCTGATGCGCCGTAGCGTCGAATCTGGGCCAAGAAACTGCAGAGGGTGACAACAAGCTTGCACCGACCCGGCCCCGCAAAACCGCAAACAATTGCATACGCCGCCAAGTGCGCTGTCAGCCGCCTCGACTCGACTTAATTCTGACTTAGAAAAGTCTCAGTTGGTTTGGGTGCAGTTTGCGCTATTTTCACAAACATTCTTGGCATGCGCCGAGCGCCCTACTCGGCACACCGTGGGCTCACAATCCAAGTGGAAAGAACAACGATGCAGTCCTTCAGCACCAAACTCACCCTCAAGCTAGCCGCCACGCTTTGCCTGGTCGTTCTCCTGTTCGGGAGCGCGTACGGGCTCTTTGGCCCGCATAGCGGAAGCGAAGTGTCGCAGGCTGCGAACGCCGACCACGCCAATACCCTGCTTTCCTTGCTGATGCATATCCTTGGCCCGATTGCGGCCATCCCCGCCCTGATCGGTATGTGGTCGCAACGATTCCCCGCACTGGGCGGACTGGTCCTCGCCTGCCCGGCCATTGCGACGTTGCTGCTGCACCGATTTGTCATCGGATAAGCCAGACGTTCGATCCTCCCCACGCCTCTTTCCGCCTGGTTTGTCCGCAGGAACCCACCGCCGCTGGTTTGCATCGGCCACCTCCGCACAGGAACTAAACCCGGTGCCGGATACCCAATGGAGAATGCTGTTTCTGCGGCAACACCGGGAAAGGACCATGAAACAAACGTTGTGGGGACTGCTGGCGGGATGCGCGCTGCTGGTAGCCCTTGTTGGATGCGCCAGTCGAGGCGCCGATGGCCGGGAGTCAAGCATCACCGCATACGGCACCGTTGATGTCGGCGTTTCGCGCACCAGCGACAAGTAGTGCGCAGTGCCGGCCAAGGCGACCACTCGATAGCAAACGGCAACAGGAAAAAACAGGCAAAAAAAGAACCCGCAGCGCGGGTTCTTAAATTAGCGATCTCAATTGCCCTGAAGGCGCTGGTAATCTAACTGTCATTTTCCGTTCGTACTATCCGGGTAAACCGAAGTCGACCAAGCAATCGCAACCACCACCACGATAAAAAAAAGCCCGCACTAGGCGGGCTGAACAATCAGTTGAAGAAAGCCCTGTATTCGAGGGCAAGCACAGTGTAAGAACTTGCGGCGCCCCGACTAATTAGGGGAATCCCTTTACCATGGCGGGAAAGCGGCCCGCCGCGACGATCAAGTGCACATCACAGCCCCCCGCGGCTCCCGAGCACAAAAAGGATATTCGAAGTTAGAGGAAATATTCCAGCTGACGCCAAAGCAGGCGTTCAGTGCCCATTGTGCTCAGAGTACGCTAATACGATCCATTCGCAGTCAAGATCTGCTTGCTGGCCGCGTGCGAGAGTACTGCCAGATAATCCGGACTCCACCCGCTAGCCCTAGCGGATCTTGTTCAAGCGGCCTCGAGGGATGGCGCGCCTCCCTGCAGCAGATGCGCCCGCGCCTCTTCAAACATGGCGTCGACGGCTACGCGTGTGCGCACCGCGTGCATGCGGCGCGCATCCGACAAAACCCGCCGCCAGCCGCGGCCACCATGGATACCACGATGCAGGCCCAGCATATGGCGCGTCACTGCACCCATGTAGCCGCCCTGCTCGACGACATCCCCAATATAACGCTGCATCGCCAGCTCAACGTCCAACCGTGATGGCACCGGGGTCTGCGCGGCATAGAAACGCCCATCCATTTCCGCCAGCACGTAGGGCTGGTGATAGGCCTCGCGTCCAATCATGACGCCATCCACATGCGCCAGGTGCACGTCCATCTCGTCGTGCGTGACGATGCCGCCATTGATCAGTATCTCGAGATGCGGGAATTCCTGCTTGAGTTGGTAAGCCACTTCGTAACGCAGCGGCGGGATCTCGCGATTTTCCTTTGGGCTCAAGCCTTTCAGGATTGCATTGCGCGCATGCACGATAAAGGTCGCACACCCCGCATCGGCCACGGTGCCGACGAAATCGCGAACAAAGTCGTAATGTTCGATCGTGTCAATGCCGATGCGATGCTTGACGGTCACGGGAATCGATACCGCGTCGCGCATCGCCTTCACGCAATCCGCCACCAGTTCCGGCTCCGCCATCAAACAAGCGCCGAATGCACCGCGCTGCACCCGCTCGGAAGGGCAGCCGCAGTTCAGATTCACCTCCAGGTACCCCCATTGCTCGCCCAGTTTCGCCGCGGCGGCCAGATCAGCAGGCTCGCTGCCGCCGAGTTGCAGGGCCACGGGTTGCTCAGCGGCGTCGAAGTCGAGATGACGAGCCACATCGCCATGGAGCAGCGCGCCGGTGGTCACCATCTCCGTGTACAGCCAGGTATGGCGGCTCAGTTGCCGGTGAAACATGCGGCAATGACGATCCGTCCAATCCATCATCGGGGCGACCGATACTCTCCTAGGTGTTGATTTCATTGGAATCTGGCTTCAATACTGGGTTCTGCGGTAGTTCGCCCGCCGTATCGTTAGTGCCTTTTTAGGCCCCTCCCATGCTATTTTTAGCACCAAGTGCTACGATGTAGCACCGAAAAAATTCATGTAGCACCGGAACGCATGGGATCAATTACGCAGCGGGAAAGGAAGGACAAGAGTATAGGGTACACCGCCCAGATCCGTCTGAAGCAAGGCGGGAAGGTCGTATACAACGAGGTCAAGACCTTCGATAGGCGGCAGGCGGCCGCGGCGTGGCTTACGAAACGGGAGAAAGAGCTCGCCCAGCCTGGCGCACTAGAAGCAGCACAGCAGCGTGATCCGACATTGAGCGAAGTGATCGATCAATACATCAAGGAATCGCGCAAGGACATAGGTCGGACCAAGACCCAGGTGCTACACGCGATCAAAGTAGCACCGCTGGGCGGGATGGTGTGCTCGAAGATAGATAGCGCCGCCATCACGCGGTTCGCACAGGGCCTTGGCGTGCAACCGCAAACGGTCGGCAACTATCTGGCGCACCTAGCGTCGATCTTCACGATCGCGCGCCCGGCATGGGGGTACCCTCTGGACCAGACCGCGATGGATGATGCCCGCAAGGTAGCGAAGAAGCTTGGTGTAACCAGCCGATCTATCGCGCGGAACCGCAGGCCGACGATGGCGGAGCTGGATTTGCTCATGGAGCACTTCGGCAAGATCCGCGCAAAGCGAGTCGACAGCACTCCCATGCAGGCGATCACTGCATTTGCGATCTTCTCGACGCGCCGCCTGGAGGAAATGTGCCGGATCGCCTGGGACGATTTGGATGAGCCGGGTAGCCGAATTTTGGTGCGAGACCTGAAGCACCCTGGCGAGAAGATTGGCAACGATGTCTGGTGCGACCTGCCAGCCGAGGCTATGCGCATCATCAAAGCCCAGCCGAAACGCGAGGCTAGAATCTTCCCAGCCAACAGTGATGCGGTGAGCGCCGCTTTCACCCGAGCCGCCAAGTTTCTAGAGATTGACGACCTACACCTGCACGACATGCGACACGAGGGCGCCAGCCGGCTGTTCGAGATGGGGCTGAATATCCCGCGCGTAGCGGCTGTGACCGGGCATAGGAGTTGGCAGAGCCTGAAGCGGTACACCCACCTGCGGCACGATGGTGACCGCTTCGCCGGTTGGAAGTGGTTGGATGTGGTGGCGCCGCCCCAAATACCTCTCGACCGAGACTCGGCGGAGCCCGCGCCTGTATAGCGTGGATTGGCTCTACCTCTACCTCCACCTCTCGCAGGAGTCCAGGATTGTGATAAGTGGGAACATTCCAACGGCGCCCCTGGCGCCGTTTTCGTTTTCTGCCCTTACCTCCCGGGTCTCCTCTCGCATTCCCCGCAAGGACGGGCGTCGGATCAATTGCGCCTGGGCATTCCTACGAGCCACCCCATCACTGTATATCCATACAGTTAACTCAACTATCCCCGCCTGGCTTAGGACGACTCTTATACTGGATATCCATACAGTATTAGTGAGAGAGACATGTTCGCCTGCGCCCCCGATACCGTCTATCTATATAGCCAGTCCCACGGGGCCGCGCGTTTGGCCGTCCGCTGCCCCCACCTCACCATCGACGATCCGCTGCTCACGGCCGACACTTGGAACCCAGAGGTAGAGGCCGCCGCCCAAGCCGCCGTGGCGACCCTGACCCTGACCGGGGTCGATACCGCAGCAATCATGGCGCTGCCGTGGACAATTGACCGCCTGGCGTTCGATTACCAGGGCACCTCCCTAAGCTTCCAACTCGCCCACAGCATCCAGTTCGCAGGCCCTCGCTCGATCCGCCTGCACACCCGCGGCGAGCGCCACTATGCCACCCGTCAGGAGAAGGCATGTTCCCTGTGACCTACCGGGCGGCATCGATCTTCCTGGAATCCCAGTTCCTGCCCGGCGACACGGCCGAGCTGCGCCTCAAGTGCGAGGGTGTCACGGTAACGGCCAGCGCCGTCACCGTGCGCGGCATCGAAACGCGCCACATCGAGAAGATGGCGTGGACAGCCGGCTACCTGTCGTTCGAGCAGGACGGCCAGCACCACCGGATCAAGGTTGCCCGGCCGGCGGTGAAAACGCCGCTGCGCGCGCGGTTCCCGCGCCGCTGACTAGCTGCACCCGCCTCGCCATGCCACCCAACACCCCAGAGAATTGGGTACGCGCGCTACGCCACGCCGTTCGCGGCGGCACGCCGGATGCCTTTGGCGATCCATTCGGCATGCAGCTGTACCTCCTGGACCCTCACGGCCAGCCGGTCCAGACGCTGGACGGGAACGCCCATCATGAATTTCTGAGGGGTTGGTTCAAACGCTTCGTGCTGCGTACGGACCTTCCTGAGCAGGATGCCCGCGTCTGGACGTGCTTCTGCCCATGGTCGGACAAGATGAACGACAAACCGGTCTTCCTTACCCACCTGGTCGGCGACGGCATCGACAAGATATTCACCTCGGCGACGTGGCAAGATGCGCAGGACAAGCACCGGCGCGTCTCGGAAAAGGCGCGGCGGGTGTTGCCACTCACGCCCTTGCCAGGAGATGAGGATGTGCACTAACTATGCCCCGGTGCAGCGCCAGCTGCTGCGCGATGTCTTCGGCGTCGAGCCACCGCCCATCGACTATCCGCCGGAGACCTGGCCGGACTATGCGGCGCCGATCGTTGTGGTCAGCGCCGACGGCGCGCGCCAGGCGCTGGTGGGCACGTTCGGCATTGTGCCCAAGACCCGGATCCCGCCCGGCGTGGCCAAATTCGACACCACCAACGCACGATCGGAGACGGTCGGCGAGAAGCGGTCGTTCTCCGGCCCCTGGAAGAAGGGGCAGCTCTGCCTAGTGCCGGCCACCAGTTTCTACGAGCCGTTCTATGCGGAGGGGCAAGCGAAGTCTGTGCGCTGGCGGATCTGGCTGAAGGACGAGCCTGAGTTCGCCATCGCGGGGCTGTGGCGGGATTGGCCGGATGGCGCGCTCTCGTTCACCATGCTGACCATCAATTCGGACAAGCACGCGTTGATGAACCGCTTCCATGCTCCGGGCAAGGAAAAACGCATGATCGTCATCGTGCCGCGGGCGGAGTGGGATGACTGGCTGACGTGCCGGGATCCGGAGCGGGCGCGCAGCTTCATGCTGCCCTACCCACCCGATCTCATGGATGCCAAGGCGGCGCCGCGGGCGAAGACTACCTAGTACCGCTCGATCTATTTCCCTTTGCTAGGCGGGTTATTTCCTCGGCCACCTCCAGATGGGTTTCCGGACCGGCTCGGCCAGTTTGGATTCGCCGGCGCAGGCGGGTTAGCATGGCAGGCAATGTGCATCGACATCCTCATGATGGTCTCCGACGTTGTCATCGACGCTTTGATCGTAGACCATCCGCAAGCTCACTGGCGCGCAGCTACGGCCGCCTTCAGCCAGGTGTCACACGTCGCGCGCTGACTCAGCGCCATCTACGAACACTGCAGTGGCGGCACTTCGCAAGGGATGCCATCGTGGTCGCCGTCAATCTTCACGCCAGGGCAATTGCGCAGGTAAAAACGAGCTTCCTCGCATGAGGTCATTTGGCTGCAGTGCTGCTTCCCCTGGCATTGAAAGGCAGGCGAAGCAGCAGGAGGTGCTGTCGCTTCAATCATGGGTTCGGCAGGCTGAGCAGCTTGCTCTGCCTTGGGCGCTTGCTTGAAATAGAACCAGGCGGCAGCCGCCGCGACGCCGAGCAATAGAAGCTTGTTCATGTGACCCCTTCGCTTTGTGCGAAGGATGCCACATTTTCTCATCTATCGGATAGTTAGCTGATCTATCGGGATCCATAGCGGACGCGCAGCTTTGTGCGGCCCTACCAGGCCGAGCGGATAGATGTCGACCCGATACCGCCGCGCGCCGCGATGCTGGCTAGCTTCCACGCTAAAGTTTCAATCTGCGCACACCGTTATGCGTGCATGAAATTGCCTATCATCGCCCTTCGTATAGCTGCGCTCTTGTCAATGCTGGCTATTTTTTCACCTGCCCCGGCCTTCACCGTAGATGGTTGGCGTCTAGGTATGACAAAAAGAGAACTCCACGATAGAGGGCTTCTCCGCTGCATCAATCATCCGCGTCAATCGGGGCTTATTCAGTGCGCCGCAAAGTCGCCACAGGCGCAGGTGGATCAAGTCCTTCTTAGCATCGACGGAAAGTCCGGCCGACTCGTAGGCATCGACTATCGCCTTTCCCAGCTAAAGGTTAAAGACCTCAACGATTTGTACTCAATTTTGCACTTGTCCCGCTGTGAGGTCCGCAATACCGGGGTGGGCATTGGATGGCGGGAAAGTTGCTTTGAGTTACCAGACCGGATGCGAACAATCACCACGACACCAAAGCTGAATGATCAGGAGCGTCCCCCGCCGTTAGGCCCAGATTACTGGCAGGTCGAGGCATCATTCAATCCCCGCACAGTTGCCCTTCAACGGCAATTGATCGCAAAAAAGCTCGCTGATGAGGCGCGGCTGCGCAGCTTCAACCCCTCCAGATAGCGGTAGCCCCCCCCCCCGACGCTCCGTCACTGCCGCTTGAATCCGCGCGACTGAGCTCTCATTGGCAAGCCGCCACCGCCGCCGCCAACCTGACCTCGTAAGCTGCCCGCTGCTGCACCTCCACGAGGGCCGCCCGTCCCTTTGTGAAGACGTCCGCCACCAGGTCAACCTGGTCGAGCGCCCAGACCGGTCGCTCCACCGACGCCACCTTGCAGGACACCGCCACCGGCACCTCCACCGTCTTCGTCTGCGTGATCACCTGCGGCGCCGCGGCACAGCCCGCCAGCAGCACGCCCACCACCAGAGCGCTCTTCATCGCCCGGCCCTCCGTTCCTTGATCGCCTCGGTGAGCAGCTCGTCCAGCGAGCCGCACAGGTCGGCCGGATTGGACGGCGGCCGGCGCGCTAGGTCGGCGGCCCTGCCCTCCGCCGCCGCGGCGCGGCCCTCGGCCTGGGCCAGTGCCGCGGCTGCCTGGCTCGCGCGCTCTGCCGCCACCGCCTTCAGCGCCGCCATGGCGCCGTTGGCCTTATCCACGTCGGCAGCACACCGCTCATTGGCATCCCGCACCCGGCCGGCGCGCTCGGTGGCCGCCTGCAGCGCCTGGCCGGCGGCGTCCGCGCGCGGAGCAAAGTAGAGCAGGTTGGCCAAGACCACCGCGAGCACGGCGCCGAGCAGCACCGACAGCCCGCAGGCGCCCCAATTGATCGTCTTCATTTCCCAGCCCCCTGCCGCAACTTGCGCTTCAGCCACACCTCGATGTACTGCGAACCCACAATACCCAGCCCACTGCCGATGCCATAAAGCGCCAGCGGCGGCAGTTCAGGAAACTGGATCAATCCCACGCCGGCAATCATCGACGTGGCCGCGCCAAGCAGCGCCCGGCCCATGATCAGCCGGAATGTCAGGTGTTCATCGCTCACAAGCAGCTTCCCCAGGGCAATCATCGCGCCCATTACGACCAGCATTGCCAGGCTCTTTTCGTGCTCTTGCATGTACCCTCCCCGCTATCCCTTGATGAATTGCTTTGCGCGCGCCCAGCGCTCCCGGCGGTCGGCCAGCCCATTGGTGCCACCGTTGATCCTGCGTGTCAGCGCTTCAAAGGCGCCAGCATCAGCCAGCGCGTTCAGGTTGCGCACGTCCCAGAACCAGCATGCCGAGCGCGCGGCCAGCGCATCGCCCTCGAGCATTGCGGGCGCGGCCTCCAGATCGAAACCGAGCGCGGCGCCGCATGCGCGGTAGTTCGCGCGCCCGGTGATCTGGATGAGTCCCCGACCCATGAAGCGCTTGCCGTCGCCAGGCCGGCTGTTGCCTAGCTCGAATGGCTTCTGGTTGCGGCTGGTCCTGTCCGCCGGCGGCCATGCTGCCGAGAAGTCGCGCTCGTAGCGCATCTGCGCTGGCGTCAGGCCCCACAGCTCGCGAGTGAGTGAGAAGCCCAACGACTCATGACCGGTCTGCGCAATCCACGCGGCCACGCGCGCCGGCGTCAGGATCCCGAACTCGAACAGCGCCGGCTCGACATGTGGCCACCAGCGCGCGGCGAGCGCGGGCGACAGGCGGGCGGCGGCCTGGAAGACTTGTTGGTCCATATGGACTCCGGAAAAGAAAAAGCCCGCGCGAGGCGGGCATGGAGAAGTCACACGCGGAAGTCTGCGTGTCGTTCGTATCAGCCGAAGGGAATCGGCACGTTTGCTACATCAATGAGCGTGACAGTCGGAGGGTTCTGGCAGTACACGAAATCCCCCCAAGGCGCCGCGCCGTAGTCTGTGTAGCCAGTCCGGACGAACTCGGCAACGAAGCCCGTGCCGAATACCCGTAGCGTCTCAAAGGTGTTGTCCACCGTCGAAACTTGGGTCTGCGATGCCTGGAAGCCGAGGCGCGGAAACGAGAGATTGCCCGCATAGCTGCTAGCGGGGTAGCCAAGCGCCTGGAGCTGAGGATTGAACCCGCCGCTACCCTGATATGCCTCGAACAGACCACCGCTGAAGCTGGGGCGTGGCAAGCGCACGGCCCGCAGCACGCGCATCGGCGCCCGTCCGCTAGTGAAGGTCAAGCGGCCGGTCTCGTCGTAGGTCTCCAGGCCGACCCTGCCCGCCGGCGTCATGAAGTCAAATACGTAGTAGGGAATCTTCAAGCTCGGGGCTGTGGTCTGCCCGACCGCGTAGTAGAACGTCCAGGCACCTCCGGAGCGACTGACCTTACGCAGCCCGATTTGCCAGGGCGACACCCCGAAGAACACGATTGGGTTCGAGCCATAGACCTGCACAGCCACCTGCTTGTAGGCCCTATAGCCGGACTCGAAAATCGTCTCGGAAGTGATGTAGCCTGACTTGCTGAGACCCATGCTCATTTGCGATGAGTCGATCAGCAGCACGCCGTCTGTGTTCCACACCTGCAACCCTGCCCGCATCAGTACACCCCATAGAGAATCGTGCAAGGGATCGGCGTGAATGGGCGAGAGGCCCCGTCATACCCATTCACACTGAATGACCAGGTTAACGTGTTGCCAACCACCTCGGCTTGCGGCACCGTGTAAATGCTTGTCGGCTCGGAATCCGTGACGTCGGGCAGCACCATCACAAAGCCAGCGCCATCCGCGAAGCGAGAGTCCACCAGCGACCCGTTGCTTACCACGCCGTCAAGCCGACCGAGAAAGCGAGTGCACCGGCTGGTGAGGTCAATGATCAGGTTGCCGTTCTCATCCCATGTCTGGAGACCAACCGTCATCACCAGATCCCCAAACGCACTGCAAGCCGCCCGTTGCTGTAGTAGATCTGCGTCAGCGTGCTGGTGTCGACACGGCGCCCCCCGGCACCCGTCCCATTGTTCTCGAAGGTCCCGGCCTTGTTCAGCCGCCACCCCACCTGCCCGGACACGAAGTTGTCCGACTGGATGGTGCTGCCGATCATGGCATTGGTGATCCAGCCGGTGCCGATCAGCGCCTGGTTCATGAACACCTGGCCGCCCTGGATCACAAACGGCGACGTGATCACGCCGTTGACGAGGTTGATCAGCGCGAAGCGATCTGCCTGGAACAAGACCTGCGATTGCACCGGACCCGCCTCATTGCTGATGCCGATAGCCATGCCGGCACCGTAATATTTGCCGTCGGCGGTCACCCCCACCTTGATGGTGTAGGACGCCGAGATTTTCCCGTCGAGCGCCACCATCGCCGAAGCGGTTGTCTGCACCAGCGCGGTGTTCGCGCCAATCGACGCCTGCAGGGTGCTTTGCTGCTGGGCTAGCGCAAGGTCTGCTTCTTGCTGCAACGACTGCACAGAGACGATGCCCGCGAAGACCTGGGTGGAACCCGCATAGTCCTCCGTACTTCCAGCGAACGGCGGCGAGATGGTGTCGATCGCGGATACCAGATCCTGCGCCAGCTGTGTCTTGCCAATCTGCCCGGCCAGGTAGTCGAGAATCTCGGTAGCTTCCGAACTGCTCTGACCTTGCACCCCGGCCCCTGCTGGATACCACGCGCCGATATTGCCACTCCTGTCTACCAGGCGTGCCCAGAAGAAGAATCGAGCGCCCGCGGCCAGCCCCATCATCGTGTGCGTATTCTGCGGGAATGCGAAATCACCAAGCTTGATCGCACTGTCGCGATCGCTGGACTGGCTGTACCAGATTTCAGTGCGCTCGACGTCCAGCGGACCCGTTGGCATTCCCCAGTCCAGCCTGATACCAAAGACCAGGCCTGTCGCGATCAAGCTGGTCACCACCGGCGGCGGAGAGGTCTTGCCCTGCAGGATGGTCTCTGCCGAGTACGCCGGAATCGACGCCACGTCCAGCGCATTGATCGCTCGCACCCGCGCCACGTAGGCACCGGCATAGATGCCCTTGACCTCAACGCTCAGCGATCCGGTCCTAGGCACGCGCACCCACTCGCTGTTGTCGCGGCGCCAGTCCACCTCGTAGGCAATCGCCTTGTCTGCGGCATCCCATTGGATCCGCATGGTGGTGGTCGAAATGCCCTGGTCGATGACGTAGTAGGTCTCAAATCCCACATTGGTCGGCGGTGGCTGGACGGATGGCGGGATCACTGTCACCGGTCGCGTCTCGATCCGAGTGCCGTTGTCGATGTTCGCGTACTTGCCAGGCTCGTGATGCAGCGCGCTGATCTCGCACGCCAAGCCGTCCGCCTCAGACACCGAGAGGATGCGGAATAGCTGCGTCTTCAGCGTCGCGCTATCCACCGCCCAGACCGACTCAGGCAAGATGGCCTCGGTCCAGGCTTCCGACACGGTAACCGCGTCGCCGGTCACCTCCCGTACCGTGCGCGTCTGGGCCACCCCGGATGGAAGGATGGCCGTTAGCGTGTCGCCGGCGGCCACCGCCTCTGCCTTGTCGAGCGTCACGATACGGCCGGCGGCGGAGCGCACACGCCCACCCAACCGCCGCCCGGCCCGGGCTGGGTCCGCCACGCGCACGATCGAGCCAGGGGCCACCAGCGCCGCATCCAGCCCCACCTTGAATGTGACGGTCTCAGTCTCGAGTCGGCTGGTCAAGAGAATCCACTGGCCAGCGCGGTACGCCTGGCCCTGGGAAGTGCAGCCGAACGCGGTCACCTCAATCTGCTGCACCCCATAGCGCGCGATGCCGTCCTGGTCCTCCACGTACTCGATCTTGGCGCGGTAGGCGTCAGCAGGATCATTCCACGACACCAGCGCGACCGTCTTGCGAGCCTTCAGCGCGCTGCCGACATAGGAGAACTTGCCGTCGACAACGTTTGCCGCTGTGAAGGTGTAAACGGGATCGGCCGGCATGTCCGCCGAGGCCACGACAATGCCGGATGCCCAGTAGGCCATGCCCCGGAAAATCGACGCCAGGTCCTGCAGCACCTTGTAGGCGTCCGCACGGCTCTGCAGGTAGCAGTTGCAGGTGAAGCGCGGCTCCTGCCCGCCCCTCCCGTCTGGCACCAACTGGTCACAGTACCGGCCGATCTGGTAGAGCGACCACTTGTCCACCATGGCCACATTGACCCGGTTTCCCAGGCCGTAGCGCGCATGCAGCACCAGATCGTAGAAGACCCAGGCCGGGTTGTCGGTGTAGGCGGTCTTGAAGAACCCGTCCCAAATGCCGCTGTACGCTCGCGTCTCCGGGTCGTAGTTGCTGGGCACGCGGATGATGCGGCCGCGCAGGTCGAACGAGCGCGCCGGCACGTTGTTAAACTGGCGCGCATCGATGCGCAGGCCAACCAACGCGCTGTTCGGGTACCGCAGCTTTGCGTCGATCACTTCGGTGAAGGACTCAATCACGGTTGTATCGGCGATCGTGTTGCTGTTGGCATTTGGCGTGATCCGCCGGACGCGCACCGCCCAGCCAGTCCCGGCGCGCGGCAGCTCGATGCGGTGGCTGCGCTCGTACTTGGTCGTCGTCTTGCCGTCGAAGGCGGTCGAGAGCACCTGCTGATAGGTGCCTCCGTCCCGCGCCAGATCGATAGCGTACTCCACGCGGTACCCGTTAATGTCACCGTTGCTCGTGTCGGCCTTGGACAGCGCCGGTACCGACAGGCGAACACGAACAGCGGAGAGCTGCGTGTTCGTGACGGCCCGCGTCCATGGCGTCGCCGACGTCAGGGTCACGCCCACGCCGGCCTCATTCTCCACCGACGGGAAACCAGGGATGTAGTCCTGATCCTGGGTCCCAACGCGGAAGTCGACAGCGACGTTCTGGAAATTGGCCGAGCCATCCGCGTTCACCAGTGGCGTCCCATTGAGGAACACGCTCTGCAGCCCATTCACGGGACCGCCGATCTCGCCCTCGGACACCAAGTCCAGCACGCGGGCGTAGGCGATCGAGTGCAGGCTGTCCTGGCTTTCCGTAGGCGTGCGGCCTCCGCCGCCGCCCTTGCCACCACCGCCGTAGCCAATGATTTCGCGCATATTCACCACACAAAGGAAAAACCCCGCTCGCGGCGGGGCTGGGTCTGCAGAACTGGGGCACTTACTAGGTCTGGTCCTCGGCGTGGATTCCAGCCGAGATCACGGCGCTGCCGACGATCATGCGCCCGTAGAGCAGCGGCACTGGGTTGCCCTGCGCGGTCGTGTTGACCGGCCCATTGAAGTTGTAGCTGGCGCCGTTGTCCGGTCTGTCCTTCGCGGATAGGCCATTCTGCTGGGGCGAAAGCATCTGGACGACGCCGCCAAACATCATCGCGGCACCGAACTGCATAATCGGGGTGCCCAAACCTCCCCCATAGACCGAGATCACCGCGCCCACAACGACCAGTGCTGCGCCGAGGATGGTCTGGAACAGGCCCGCACGCTTGGATCCCCGAAGGATGGGCGCAATCCGGATCTCGTCGCGGCCCGGCGGGATATGCAATTCATCCTGTCCGATGTTCCGTTTGCCGACGAACACGGCATACGTCAGACCTCGCCCCTTGCTAGCGCTCAACTCTTGCAAGAACCCCGGCAGAAGCACGCCCAAGGCGCGCACCGCCTCCGCCGCGTTTGCCACCACAAGTCGATGGCAACGGCCAAAGCGGGCGCCCAGTGATCCATACAGGCGGATCGTACGAAGTCTTTCAGCCATAGCTCTCAACAGATAATCCAGCCTGTCCAGGCTGGTGAGTTATGCAGGGACATCAACACGCAAGCCTATGCCTCAGCACGCAGCGCGTGATCTCCTGCCAGTAGCCACCGTAGACGTCCCGCGATGACAACCGCCCGTGCAGGTGATGCAGCATCAGACCGTCGCCCAAGTACACCGCTGCGTGGTTCGGTACCGGCGCGCGCAGTTGCATCAGGATCACGTCCCCCGCCAGATCCGGCTGGTCCTGCGAGATCCGCTCGAAGCCCGCTTCCACGTAATGCTGCAGGTACAGGTCCTCGCCGTGCGCCCACCAGTCGTCGCGCCTAGCAAAGTCCGGCAACAGAACGCCGCGCTCGCGCTGATACCAAT
Source organism: Cupriavidus sp. GW823-FHT07A04 (assembly GCF_058794615.1). Lineage (NCBI taxonomy): Bacteria > Pseudomonadati > Pseudomonadota > Betaproteobacteria > Burkholderiales > Burkholderiaceae > Cupriavidus > Cupriavidus sp. GW823-FHT07A04. The sequence continues at coordinate 61,525 of NZ_JBXAHA010000033.1, read as the reverse complement.
CGCGCACCAGCGTGTAGCAGTCCAGCACTCCATGCGCGAAAGCGCGCCCCACCAGCGGCGCCTGGTATCCGCTGGGCTCGATGGTTCGCAGGTCGTCGGCGGGCCACGACAAGATGTGCCACGGCAGCCCCGAGGCCTCGCAACTGACCAGGTCGGCCTCGCTCGGCGCGGCCGGCGCATCCGGATGGCTGTGCACCACCGCTACCACCTCCCCGATATCCTCGGCCGCCGCGTAGTCCTCCGCCGGCAGCTCGAAGTGCTCGGTACCAGCAGCGGTATTGCGACAAGGCACGTAACGCTCCCGCCCCTTGACCACCACCACCAGGCCACAGGCCTCGCGCGGGTGGTCCGCCGCGGCGTGCCGCCGGATCGCCTCCAATATTGCTTTCCGCATGTCAGCCTCGCAGCAGGTCCGCCGCCGGGAACGACCCGAAAGGCAGGGGATCGAATTCGCCAAAGCGGCATTTGCACGAAGAGAGACGGCCGCCACACCGATCGCGCGCGGGGTCTGCCACGGGATTGTCGTCTCGGTCGAAGTAGGCCGTGCCGGTGTATCCGCAGTTTGGCCCGCGGTACCCGCCGATCGTGAGCCAGACACACACGTTGGCGACGATCTGCCGGCGCGGCAGCTGCTCGCCATTGAAATCGAGCGCACTGGCCAGCTCGAACGTCACCACCTCGTTCGTCTCGCTGGTCTTCTGCTCGATGTACCAGAGCTCAGGCGGGAACTCCTCACCAGGATCCGCTTCCGAATTGCCCGCCTGGAAGTTCGCCGCATCAAGGTAGCGCCCCAGCGTGCGTCGGCGCGTCACCTTGGCCCCGGCCATATCGTTGAGGAACAGACAGAGCGCGGTGATCGTGCCCTCGACGTTGCCCACCGATAGTGTGGGTGCTGGTTGCTGGCCTTCGCCCGTGCGCGCGAAGCCCTCGGCCTGAATGGGCCAGCCGGCGTACTCCTGGCCCTGCCACCAGATTGGGCCGACCTGCGTGTAGCCATGGAAGCGCAGCACGTCCCCGCCGTGCATCGACGCGTCGACCTCGAACAAGACCACCTCCGCACCTGGCTCCAGGCCTTGAATATCAGCCTTGATGCTCATGCGGCAGGCGCCTCCGGCCACGCGATGTCAGGCCTGGCCAGGTCGAGGCGGTTCAGCGCGACCATATAGCGCTTCCATGCAGTGAGCCGGGCCGACTCTGCCGTTGTCGCCTCCCCGAGTTCGACAGCGAACTGCAGCGGCTCCATCGCCTCCCGTGCCTGCTCGATCCGCTGTGCACGCTCGGCCTGGCCAGCCGCCATCCGCAGCTCCCGTGCTTTGGCCTTGTCCAGCTGCCATTTCCCGCTGACCCAGGCATGCGCAGCGGAGGGCCTTGCCTGCGTGGTCAGGAAAGGCGGCAGTTCGCCCAGGCCGGTGTATTCCTGACCGAGCGAAAACGGCGAGCCATCGGCGGTGCGGAAGAGTGGTTCGGCGCGGTAGTCGGCCACCACCGTCCAGGTGCCATACGGCCAGTTCTGCGGCGGCCGGCCGTTGGAGTCCAGGTATAGGCGGGCGCGGCGTTCTGCGGCAGCCGGTGGCGTGGTTGGCGTAGCATAGCCCGGCACTATGGGCTCCGACGGCTCAAGCGGATTGTCATCGGCCAGGCCAATGCAGAGAAGCTCGCCGGTAATGGGATGGTAGTTGTGGATATCCATGTCGCTTCTCAGTGCTTGATGCAGGCCAGCAACGCAACGTTGCGTGGGCGAGTTTCGGCGCCGCCGGCACTTGTCGTCGGATAATTGTTGCCAACGCTCTGCCCCAGAGTGACAGCATTGCCGGTCTGTGCAAACGAGCCGGTCGGAATGAAGTTTTGGATAAAGTGTAGGTGGCTCTGCAAGTCCATCGCCTGAAAGCCGCCAAACGCTCGCCCGGCGTCCACACCGCGCCCGTCATCCCAGCCACGGATAAACTCGCCACGCAGATCCGGCAAGTTGAAAGTGGTAGAGCCATCGCCAGTACCAAAAACAGTGCCAATCACCGCGAACAGTGCGGCATAAGTAATCCGGGAGACGGCAGCGCCGTTTGCCTTCAGGTATCCCGTTGGCGGCGTGTTACGAGCGAAGTATTCGACCTTCGCCAACATGCCGGAAAGAAGCGCCGTCACCTGCGCCTGCGCAGTCGAGGCGGCTGTTTGGGCGGCCGCTGCGGCGGCCATCACGGCGCCAAGTGCACTGACGACATTGAGCCCATCCGAAAACACGGTGTCGGTTGCGCCCTGAGCAATCGTCACGCCAGTACCACCCGCAGTGCGGAACGTCACCGCGAAGTTGCCTGCGGTGCTGTTGCGCACGATCCATGTCTGCACCGGTTCTGCCGGCACCAACACCTCGCGGTTGCCTGTGATGTTCCCCGTCAGGTCGATGATGCCAGCCAGCGCCTCGGCCGCGCTGAGGGACACTGAACCAGCGCCGCCGGCAATGTCCTTGATCAGCTTCGACTGCACGCGCGTGTAGAGCTCGTCGAAATTGATGTTGCACTTGTTGAACGCGGCGCGTGTGGTGTCACCGTCGGTACCGCCTGGCGCCGTGCCCAGCTTGATGGTTTGCTTTGCCATAGGTCAGGGCCGGAAGGCCTGCTCGAACGTTGCGGAGAGGGTGTAGACGAGACCCGCCTCGTTGCTCGGCGTGTACTCAGCCACCCGGTACAAGCCCTGCACGCCGAGTGGCGGCGTCCAATAGAACGATTTGGCACCAGCGTGCCGGTCGATGAAGTCCTGGATGGCGCCGATAAACGCAGCGCCGCCAGCAAACCGCATCGGCCAGGACTGCGCCTTATTATTGATGCCGTCGGCGACGACCTGTTTGTAGCCGTCGCCGAATTGCGCGCTGCGCGTGCGCAACTTGATGCTGCCTGGCGCGCCTGATAGGCCGCGCCAGATAAAGGTCTCCGTTGCCATTCTTCTTCCTTCTTCCTTCTTCCTAGGCCTGGCCATGCTTCATCTGGTAGGCCAGTCCGCCCTGCCCCCGGAATCGCTTGTCGATTCGCTGGTCTACCATCCTGTTGAAGATGTCGATCGTCAGCGTCCCGTCAGCGCTTTCCGATTTCTGAACCTCCGTTCCCGCCGGCGCTTCGTGGACGTTCACGATTACCTTCGGGCTCCCGCCGCCCAAAGCGGGGTTCGACACCATGTTTCCGGACTGGTTGGGCCGGAACAGCTCAGGCCTGCGCCCGCCAACCGGGCCACCGTCAGCGTAGCCAGGCAGCGCAGCCAGGAGTGCCTTGACGCCAGGACGCGCCGTGGTGGCGGCATCGACCACCCACTCGCCGCGATGGACGATGCCAGCCGGCTCATATTTCCCGCCATCCCCCGTATAGCCGCCATCGGAATAGAAGACGCCAGTGGTGGTGGGGCCGCCGAAGGAACCGGCCACAGGGCTCGCTCCATTGAACGAAGTACTGGCACCAGCGCCAGCCGCAAACAGGCTGCCCACCATACTGATGCCCATCTGCGCCAGGCCTGACAGCGCTGCGCGCGCCTGGATGCGTGCCAGATCCGCGATGACCGATTTAGCGAAGTCGCCGAAGCTCAGCTTGCCGGTCATCGCAAATTTGATGACCGAGTCCTCGAGCCCCTGGAACATGCCACCGAACAGCCGGCTGGTCTGGGCCGCGACGTTGGCCGCATGGTCCCTATAGTCCGCCAGCGCCGCCGTCGCGCCGTTCGTCCAGTCACCGCGTTTCACGGCCAGCTGGTCGTAGTACTGCGAGATGCTATCCAGCGCTGCGCGCTCGGCGTCGTTGATCTTGTCGAGTTCGGTCTGGTAGAGCGGCGTATCGAGCAGCCCCTTGTCGGTCATGCTCCGGATCCAGTCCGTGCGGATGCGGGCATGTTCCCGGTACACGCTCTTGGCCGAATTGAGTTGCTCCTGCGCCTGGCTGCCGAGGCCGAACACGCTCAACTGGCGGTCGTACTGCTCCGCGCGTGCGGCGCCCGACTCGCGCAAGCGCACCGCAACGCCGGCGGCTTGGGCAAGCGCCTCTTCGCCCAATTTCTTCTGCTTCTCAGCCTCCTTGGTCTGCGCCTTCTTCGTCTGCAGTGCGGCCTCAGCCGCGACGTTGGCGTCGAGCTGCGCTCGGATGGCATCCTGGTTGGCCAGCAGGCTCTTTTGGTCGGCCGTCAGGATCTGCTTGGTCTTGATGTCGGCGATCCGCTGCTCGTATTCGGCCCTGGCCTTCTGCGCTGCGGTCAGTTTGTCGTCGCCGGCCAACTGGGCCTGTAGTGCCGCGCCTGACTGGCGCAGCTGGTCCAGATAGCGTGTGGCGTAATCCTCAGCGTAGGCCTTGCCCTTGGCGCCCTTGGGATCCTTGTACCTCTCATTGATCGCTGCGACACGCCTGCTGTATTCATCGGCGGCCATCCCAACCTTGTCAGCATCCCGCTTGAGCTCCTCGAGCTCATCCTTGCGCTGTTCCGCGCGACTCCGAATGGCCTTCGCCTGCGCTGCGAGCCGATTACCAGCGGCAATCTTTTCGTCCTCGAGCTTCTGCTTTCCGCTATCCGCTTCGGCCTTGACGCCGGCGGCCTCCAGGGTCGCTGCCGCGGCCTGCAGCGCCTTCAGCCTGGCTTCCAGTCCCGCGCGGCGGCTGCGCCCCGTGGCAGCGCCTCCTTCCGTGCCCGCAAAATCGGCAGCGCCGCCCGCCTTGGCAATTTCTGCCTGCACGCCTGCGATCTTGCCCTGAATGTCAGCCAGCGTATCGGGCCGACCCAGGCCCAGCATCTGGTCCCATGCCCGCTTCGCAGCGCCCGCCACCGTGTTCCAGCCGCGCTCCAAAAAGCCCAGGTTGGCCAGCACCTGCTCCGAGCGTGTCTTCAGCGCGTCGGCATAGGTCTTCTGTGCCAACGCCGCCGCTTCGTCCTTGCGGCCCTGATCTTCCAACGCCCGGATCTGTTCATAGACCGATGCGGTCAGATAGTGATACTGCTCATTCAGCTTGGCCGACGCCTTGGTGGGCTCTTCGCCGAGCTGCACGAACTTGGCAACCGTGTCATCAACGGCTGCGCCAGTGGCCTTGCTCCAGCTCATGGCCGCGGTTGTGAGCGACTCGAACTGCTCGCCGGCGATCTTGCCCGTGCCGGCCAACTGGGTCAGGACTTCGGCGGCAGCACCTTGCGTGCCAATCGTGGCGCTGACCTTCGCGGCCATCGCTCCGAGCTGGTCCGCCGTCGTGCCCGCATAGTTGCCCGTCGCGATCAGGGCCCTGTTGTATGCCGTGGACTCTTGGCTGCCCTTGTACATGGCATAGGCAAGCACCCCAGCTGCCACAGCGCTGACCGTGAACGGATTGACCAGCCCGACGAGGTAGGTGCCCATGGCGCGCGCCGCGGGACCGACACCGCCGAACATATCCTTCAGCTGCCCACCCTGCTGCGTGAGAATCAGGAATGGATTCTGGCCACCCGCCAGCTGCGTCACGATGTCAGTCATCTGCGCCGGCACCATGCGCATGGCCGCGGCCGTCTGCCGGGCAGATATGCCTGTGCCATCCAGATTCTTGTTCACTTTCGCTAGCTGGGCGATCAGCGGCCCTGCCTGATCACTCACCCCCAGCTTCGCCGCCTGGTAGGCGAGCAACTGTCGCGCCGTCATGCCGGCCGTTTCCGCCTGTTCCCTCAGGCTTGCGACGAACTGCTGTCCCTGGGTTGCCGCCTTCGAACTGGCCCGTGCCAGCGAAGCCTCCGACGCATCCAGCCGCTTCACCGCCGCGTCGTACTGCTCCACCGTCAGGCGGCCTTGATTCCAGAGGGAAATCAGCTTATTGGTCTGCGTCTGAATGGCTTCCTGCGAGGCGGCGCCGCGATTGATGGCGCTGAGCGCGGCGTTCACTTCGTTGATGTCGTTGGCCAGCGCCTGGAAGCTGCGGTTCTGGCTGGTTACCCGCTCACGGTAGCGCGGATTGCCTTGCGCCCCACGGGATGCAGCGGCGAGTTCGCGCTCGGCTGCCGCCGCAGCAGTGGTCGCCGCAACCTGTTGGTTCAACGCACGCGAATGCTCGATCGCCGACGCCGCCATCGCCTTGTGGCGCGCGGCGGCCTCCGCCTCCGTTTCGGCCAGCCTGGCGCTGGCCGAAACGGCCGCCTTCGCCGTCCCCGTCAACCCGCCCATCGCCGCCTCTGTTTCGCGGATCTTCGCTACCAGGGGCTCGTAGACCTCACGCGCGAGACCAGCCGCGACTGCTTTGTACTCGGCAACCTCGGCCTTGGTCTTGCCGAATGTATTGGCAGTGCGCTCCAGGGAGGCAAGCTGCCTCTTCTGCGCCGTGGTCAGCGCTTGCGCCGCCTCGGCCGCGGCCTCGCCCACACCCCGAATGCTGCTCGCAGTGCGCCGCCCGGAGCTGGCGGTCGTGCTTTCCAGGCTCCGGACGGACTGCTCGGCCTGGCGAAACCCGGCCTGCATGGACGAGACGTCAGCACCGACCTCAAGTGTGGCCTTACCGATCACGTCAGACATATTATTCCCCGCACATTTCCGCCAGGGCGGCGTTCTCCATCACGCGCACGGCCTCGAATAGCAGCGGGCGCGCCGCCACATCGATACCGGCCATGTCCATCACGACCGGCAGCGCTGCATAGTCCAACCCCACCGGGCCGCCCATTCCTACCCGCCACTGCGTCCCCATTTGGCAGAACAGGAGAAAGGCGTCCTCGTTCTCCGGCCATAGCTCGATCGCCGCCGGCGCCACGTCCTCGACCGTCAAGCCCAAGGCGGCTAGTTCACCAGCCGGAGGCTCTTTCCAATAGAGCGTGCGCGCAGCGGCGATCAGTTTCCCCGTCTGGCCTGCGTGAGCGCGCCCGTGTAGGCCTCGAAGATGGCCTGAGCCGCCGAGTGGTAGTTCTGCAGCAGTTGGCCAAGTGCCACCTCGGAGAACTCAGCATCAACATCGACCCAGCCGGCGACGATCTCCAACAATTGCGTCGATTCCTTCTCGTCGGAATTCGCCGCACGCTCGAAAAAGGCCTTTGCCTCGTCGCGTGTCTTGTGCCGGAAGATAAGGCGCAACTTCGCAGCCGGCTTGCCCGGCACGGCGATGACGACGGCGGCTTCGAAGGTCGGATCGGGGTTGAGCTTGAAGATGTTCTTGGACATTAGGCTTGCACTCCGCTGTAGCGAGTGGGCTGGCCGGTCAGCGACAGCGTCACCGTCTGGGTCATGGCTTCATTCTTGGTCGCGCTCGGCATGTCGGTCATCGACACATAGGCGCGGTAGTAGATCAGCGCGCCGCTGGGCAGCTGGAAGCGGATCGCCCGCGGCTCGCGGTCGTCACTGGCGGCCTTCAACACAGGGTATTGAGGCAGCGTATCGTCGTCGGCGATCGTCAGCGCGATGGAGCGTGCGCTGCGCTGGGTCGGAATCTGCTGCTCGTCGCCGATGTCCTCGAGGAAGGAATAGTTGTAGAACTGCTGCTCGCCGCCGGAGCTCGCCGAGTTCAGCACCTGGGAGATCGGCATCCATGCCGTCACCTTGCGCACCGAGCCGGCGCCGCCGCCAGCCGGAAAACGCTTGGTATCGGTGGTATCCAGGCCTTCGAGAGCGAACTTGCCAGCGTCCGTAGTGACAACACGCGCCACCCGGCCGCCGACGCCCGACCAGCCCGACATGATCTCGACAATGTCGGCGTTGGTCAGGCCGTGCGCGGCCGATGTAGCCACCGGCGGCTTGGCATTGGTGATCGCTGACACCGTGCCCGCTCCATCGTAGGCGGCCGCAATGGAAAACACAGCTCCGTTCGGAAGACGTACCGTCATGATTGACTCCAGAAAAAGAAAAAGCCCGCCAGGGCGGGCAACAGTTAAAGCCTGAATGGGCTTCAGTCGGCGAACCAGATCGAGAAATCTTGCATGGCGCCGTACATGCCGGTTTGCGGCTCGCGTGTCGCCAGGGCGCCATTGAGCACGGTGGCTTGCAAGACGGGATGGCCTTTCAGTAGATCCTCGACCTGGCGGATCAAGCGGCTCGCCGCAAGGCGGGTTGCCGCCTGAACATCGATCTGGAAGCGACCGTTCTTCTTGTCCGGCACGCCGGCCAGGTAGTTCAGCGGCTTGCCGCCAACTTGCTGGAAGACGATGAAGGGCAGTGGCGTGCCAAGCGGAGCGTCATCGAGATACACCCGGCCGTCGACCAGCCCGGACAGCGCCAGGACAACGTCACGCTCGACGGTCATGCCATCACTCCCACATCAACTTCGTTGCCGAAGTCATCGACCACAGTGCGGCTTAAGACTTGCTGCATCCGCTCTGCCGCGCGCTCGCGCATCGCGTCCACGGCAGCCTGAGCGCGATCGAACGAGCGTCGAACGAAGCCGATGGCCGGCGCGCGCCCCACCCGTACCTTCACGCCGTTGCGCCGCTTGACGATCCAATGCCCGTACTCAATCAGGTGGCCGTGCGGCGCCTTGGTGTGATTCCAGCTGATCTGATAGAAGGCTCTGCTCTCGTCCGACTTGTCCTTCACATAGACGCGGTAGATTGCGTTACGCAGCTGGCTCGGTGTCACCTTCACACCATTCTTGCGGGTGAACGCTTCCCCCTGGTACACCGGCGCGTTCCGCCGTACCTCTTCGTAGAATACGAGTGCGCCGGCATGAGCCGCCGGGCGCACGACGTGCTGCTTGACATCCTCCTGCAGTCGCTCCAGCGCGGCCAGCGGGCTTTCGATCATCTTCATGTCCAGCTTCATGGGCGTTTAGCTCCGGTTTCGCACACCAGGTCAGTGAACTCGCGCTTCCCCTCATCCGGCAGGACGGCACGGATGTCGTAGATCGTGGTGCCGTGCACGATGCGCATGCTGGCGTCGATTCCCGTGCGGTAGCGGATCCGGACGCTCGCCTGCACCACGGACGCGGCTGCGTCCCCTTTGATTGACTCAAGGCCGCTCTTGTGGGCGATGTTGGCCCAAAGCTTGGTCACATCGGACCATGAAGCTGGGTCACGTTGATTGAGCTCGTCTCGGCCTGGGCCAGGGCGCTGCAGCAGCACCCGGGAGCGGAGCTTCCCGGCTTGCATCAGAACCTCGGCGGTTGAGATAGCGGCACGAGCAGCGCATCCGCGTAGCTGGCAGGCATCTCTGCCACCGCCTGCCCTTTAATGAGCAGCTCACGCTGGTCATAGGCCCACGCGGCAGCAAGCAGCAACCACCCCTTGATTGCCGGGAATTTCTTCATATCGATGCCCGCCGTGTACACAACTGCTCCCGTCGCACCCACGAAAGCCGGCGCGTCAATCACGCTTTCGCGCCCCAGTTGCCTCAGTGCATATTGCTCAGGCGCCACCAACTCGCCATCCACAGTGACCGACTCGATCTCGATGGCCTGCCCGAGCGACAGCGGGTAGTTCGCGAGCGACGGCAGGATGTCCCGATAGCGCCCCATTCGGATCGCGGCGCCGGTCCTGTTTTCCGCCAATTGGCGCGCTGCCGGAATGACCAGGTTTTCGATCAGGGCATCTTCGTCGTCGCCGTCAACACGGCACCACACTTTGACCTCTTCGAGCATCAGTGGCTCCGCGCTGTCCGGCAGATACTCCATAAGGACTGCGGCCATGTCTACGCCCCACTCGATCCAGGCCGCCCGTCAGAAGCCTGAGCCGCGCCATTGGACCTTTTGGTGGTTGCTTCCTTAGTGGTTGCATCCTTGGGCGCCGAATACTCCTCGGCGGCACCAGTCTTGAGATAGGGCTGCGCCGCCTCGGGCTCGTCAAAACCAGCAATGTCCCCGGGCGTGTAGGGGCCGCTGGGACGAACGAACTTGATAAGTGTCTTGGCCATACGGCCTCCAAAGTTGGGAAGTGAGGGGGACGCAGCCAGGAAGCGATGCACTCCGCTTCCTGGCTGCATTGGCGCTTACGCGCCCCAGGTCACCTTATCCATCACCGCCAGTGACTCCACGTGACGCGGCCCGAAGTCGTGCTTGGCGATCACGCGAATGAGCGTCTGGTCGCGCTGGAAGGCGCTGACGACATCGCCGTTGCTGTCCTTGTAGGTCGCTTCCTTGCTGTAGTCGATCATCAAGGTCTCATCCTCACCTATGAAGCAGTCCGCAAAGTCGGCGAAGTAGATCTCCGACTCGTTGCCGCCTGTTCCCAGATTGGCCGGCACCTGCGTCGTCCGGCCAATGGGGTATCCCTTGATCTGGCCTTCGGCCATCTCCGAGTACGCCTTATTGCCCTTGCCGTCCTTCAGGCCCTCCAGGAAGCGGAAGGTACGCGGCGACATGATCCAGCCCGGCGTCACCAGATTGGCATCGGCCATTTCCAGCAACAGGATCAGCGCGTTCAACGCGTGCTCGATCGCCTGCAGGCGCGCAATCGGATCGGCGATGGCACTCAGATCCGGCGCCGCCCGCACGTTGCCAGGCCGCGCCCAGAAGCGCAGGCCCTTGGGCAGGTTGCCTGTGCCATTGTCGCGAATGAACGCTTTGTCCTCGCGCGCCGCCACCGCTGCCGTCAGGTCGTCCACCACCATCCGATCGACGTTCGGGTTCACACCCGAGTAAGACAGCAGGTCGTTGCTGATCGGCACCAGCGCTGCCATCTTCTTGGACGACAGTTTCAGATCATCGAACTGCTGACCCGTCACCGGAGCATCGGAATCGCTGCCGATGTAGCCGACGGTAGCGCCGCCCTTCAGGCGTGGAATCGTCAAGTTGCCGTTCTGCAGCGGCAGGCTGCGCGCGCCGAGGCTACGCACCACCGAACGTGGACGGAGCAGCTCGATCACCTCGGACGACAAGTTGGCCGGCACCAGGACGCCGCCCGCGGAAGGATCCAGGATATTGAGCGAAGCCGCCACGTCCTCCCCGAAGCCCCGATCGAGAGCAATCTGCGCCGCCACGCGGTTGTCACCGCGCGCTGCTGCCAGTGCGCGCACCATGCGCGCAACCTTCGCACCCGGCACCTCCGGCGCCTGCGGCCTTGCCGGCACAGTCCTGTTGCTGCCACCGGAGGCCAGTGCAGGCGCATCGACCACGGGTACCGCAGCGGCAGCGTTCATGCGCTCCGCGGCCTCGGCACGGTCGATCTGCGCCGTGAGGTCATTAAACTGGGTGGTGAGCGCGGAAAACGTGGTTTCTTCTTCAGCCGTCAGTTGGCCGCTTGCCGCTTCCTTGGTAGCCAGCGCCTGCACTTGATCATTGATCTTTGCGCGTTCGCTGCGTAGCTCGTGTACTTTGGGCATGCTGATGTAACTCCATAAAAAAACCGCCCGAAGGCGGCTAAGTGGCTCCTTCCGCGAACGCGGTCAAAGTCGATTCTGCGTATCCATCGCGGCGGCGCGAGCCGCAACGCTGCGGCGTGCCGGTGTGCGGCTCGCGCGCCCGGTGGCCACCTCTGCCGCGATCCGGTCCACGGCCGCTTGCGGCGACTCCACGCTGTCCGCCAAGCCCTGCGCCACAGCTTTGGCGCCGAAGTACACACCGGCCTCAGTCGCCTGGATTTTCTGCACGCTCATCCCGCGGTTGCGCGCCACCCCATCGGTAAACTGGCCATACATGTCCATCACCATGTCCTGCAGAAAGCTCAGAGCCGTATCGGACAAGGGCTCCGCCGAACTGAGATCGTTCTTGCGAGCACCGGCATAGACGGAAGTCATCTTGATTCCCTCAGTGTCCAGCTTGCGGCTCAGGTCCACATGGCGCGCGATCACGCCGATAGAACCGACGCCGGATGTCTGACTCACAATCAGGGTGGAGGCCGCGCTGGCGAGCCAATATGCGGCCGAATAGGCGCTGAAATTCGCAATCGCCGTAATCGGCTTCACGCCGCGCGCCGCAGCAATCTCGTCGGCCATCTCCGCGCAGCCCAGCGCGGCGCCGCCCGGGCTATCGATGTCCATGACAATGTGCTCGACCATGGGGTCGTTCAGCGCCGCGCGCAGCATGCCGCGGATCTGTTCGTAGCTCGTCATGGTCTCGCACGCGTTCAGGTGCGCGCTGCGCGACACCAGCACGCCATGCACGGGCAGCACATAAACACCACTCTCCGCTGCTGAGGCACGGCGGCGGTCGTCTGCCGACGCTGCGGGAGCGGGCTCATCGCCCCGATATGCGCCTGGCTCCGACACCGTGTTCGATCCCGCTACATTGATGATGTTCAGGCTCAATGACCGATTGGCCCACGATACCGCCAGGTCAAGCATCTGTTCGGTCACGGCCTGCGGCTGGTTGAAGATCATGCTGGCCAGACGAGTTTGATTTTTCATGCAAGTGCCTTTGCTATTTCGTCAAGGTGGGCCTGCTTCGGTTGCGTTTCCGGCGGCGGCATCGCCAGCGGCTTCGTGGCGTCGATCATGTTCAACGGCTGCAGGTAGACATCCCCGCCAGACACGGGCGGCATGTTCTCCATCCGCCGGATGTCGTTGATCGACAACCACCCCCACTGCCGGCCCACCGCATAGGCCGCGTAGCGCGCGGTGATGTTGCCGCGCAGCAGCCCCCCGATGTTGAACTCGATGAAATACGCATCGCGCTCCTTTTCCCCCAAAAAATCCCGCTGCATGGCCTGCTCATGCCGACGCAGCCATGGCATGCAGGTGTAAATCACGAACTGGATCTGAAGGTTTTCCACGTTGTTGTACGTGGCCCCTTCCATGCTGCCCGTCATCGGCAATGGCATCTTGTAGATGCGCGCAACCGTCAGGTCGGTCATTTTGAGCGCGGCGATCAGGTCCGCGTCGACGTTCGAGACCGTCAGCGGCCTGAACGTCATACCTTCTTGCAGCAGCGCCACCTTCCCCGCGTTGCTGGCGCCGCCATACTTATCGACCCAATCGTCAGTCAATCTGTCGATATCCGCCTGCTCCTTGATCGCTACCGCCTCCCGGGGACGCTCAAGCACGCCAGATAGCGCCGCGCCATGTACAAAGGACTTGCTGGCATACTCGTGAATTGCCTGCGTGTAGCCAATGGCGTTGGCGTGCAGCATGATCGGCGAAGCCCCCACGTAGCCGTCACCGAGCGAGAACCACCGCACATGGTGAATCTGTGAGCGCCCGACGGGATCCGCACCGCCAATGCGGTAGTACGGCATCAGGTCCGGCCCTTTCAGGACGGTCACTTTGTCGGGGCTGACGGGATAGAGCGCCTTCAGTTCGCCGCCCGGCTCTCGCTCCATGACGCTGTAGGCATTGCCACGCAATCCCAAAGCCATCTGGCCTTGCTCGCGATACTCAAACGGGGTCTGCCACGGGTTCGGCGCGTGTCGGAGAATCGTATAGAGCGGATGGTCGCGTGCCACCTCCCGTCCGCCGTCCGGGAGACGCCGGTAGATGTCTACCGGCAACTGGGCCACGGTCTCAGCCAGACTCGACACGCAGATCTGCACCATCGGCAGCGCCAGCGCCGTCATGTCCGTCACCATCTGGCCAGAGGCCGATCGGCGCCCGCCCAGCAGGCTCGACGTCCAGCCCACGCTTGTCCCTGGCGTTCGAGCGCCGCCCAGCTCTTTCTGGAAGAACACGCCCTACCCCCTGTCGCCTGCCGTGGTCGCCCGTACGGCCACAGCCCGATCCGCCAGATAAGCCCATCCCAGCAGCGACACACCCGCCACAATGAAGCCAGCCGGTACGCTGATCAGCGCGACGCCAGCCACCAGCGCGGCAAATCCTGTTACCCCTGCACAAGCTGATGCCCACGCAAGCTTGGTCATATTCTGACTCCCATTTCATAGATGCTTTTCTGGCTGACTGCGGACGGATTGTGGGCCATCAGAGATACCGCGTCGAACAGTGCCATCAGCGGATCTATTTTGGCGAAGCCTGACGCCTGCTTCGTGATCAGCACCGCATTACCGCTCGGCACCACCTTGGCATTGCCCACGCACCAGGCCATCATCGGCCGGCCACCGTGTATCAGACTGCCTTCGGCAAGCTTCCGCTCGGTCGTTTTGATCGTGCCGCCCAGTTTCCAGCCCTGCGAGATGCCGACTACCAATTCCTGCGGCACTCCCGCGGCGACGAGTGCATCGAGGACCGCGCCAATGCCGCTCGGGTCGACGCCGATCTTGTCGAGCAAACCGGATTCGTAGACCTCCGCCACGATGGCAGCAAGCTGCTCGACGTCTTCGCCAATGCGCTGCACCAGCACCAGGTCGCCATCCTTCTCGAAGTCGAGAAAACGCGGCGCCTCGGATTTCCGGCGCTCCAACACCGATGGATGTGCCCAGGCCATGCACCACGCCAGCCAGTTGCCGGTCTCGATCTCGCGACCGACCGCAGCCAACCCTAGCAAGTCGTCCAGGCCGCCACCATCGATGCCAACGGCGATCACCTCGCAGCGCGTCAGCAGCTCCTGCAGCGTCAGGCCGGGCCTGCCCTGCGCTTCCCAATGGTCTGCGCCGGCCCAGCGGTCCGATCGCAATCCCAGGCCAATCTCCACGTTCAGGTGCTTGGCCAGGAAGCCACGCACCGAGTCCTCTCCGGCCTCTTCCGCCTTGGTGAGCTCCCGCTCGAGGAACTCGTTGTCGACGGAAGCCCCGAGATTCGGGTTGGTGATGTAGAAATACGCCTTCTCTCGGTGTTGCTGCGCCTTGAGCATGCTCTCGGGGAACTCATAGAGCACCGGCAGGAAACGCCTGTCGTTGATCCGACCGTCGCGCACGCCGCGGGCGTACTGCAGCTTCTGGCGGAAGACGCCCGCCGGCGGCTCATCCGATTGCGTCGACAGGAAGATGGTGAAGCCTTCCGGGCGAGAGGCCAGGCCACCTGTGGCCTCCCGGAGCATGTTCTCGGCGTTCGGCCGCTTGCCGAACAACCACAGTTCGTCAACGAGAACCCCGGTTGCCTTCTTGCCGCCCACCGTCTCGTTGTCTGCCGCCACCACCTTCAGGGTGGCGCCGGTGCCGCGGTGCGTGATCGTGCGGTAGTGATCCTGGACCTGCAGCAGGTCAGACAGTTCATCGTCGGCGCGCACCATGTCGCGCGCCGGGAAAAACGAGTTGTTGGCGATCTCGATAGTTGGTGCCAGGATCAGGAACTCCGCCGAGTTGCGCCAGTTGCGCAGCAGCGCGGTCAGCATGATCCCTGCCGCATCGGTCGATTTGCCGTTCTTCTTGCTGATCAGCAAGAAGAACTCTGTGATCAGCCGGCGGCCAGCCTCCGGATCGTACGCACCGAAGATCGACGAGACGAAGTCCGTTACCCAGGACCGCGATACCTCGCCCATGGTCGGGCTGCTGGGCGCGTCGACCATCCGCAGCGCGCGGAAAACGTCGAGCGCTGACGCCGCCTCTCCCGGGAAGAGCGGCGGAAACGGAACCAGCGACTGGCCATCGACAATGCGCGCTTCCCAATCGGGGCAAGCAGTCGTCCACTCCATGCTTTAACCCCTGCTCGATACGAGCCGCGGCGGCGGCGGCGCGCCGAACTTGCCGCTGCCGGCTGCCCGCGCCGCCTTCTCCTTCTCTTCCTTCTTGCCGCCCTCGCCCAGTTTGTGGTGCACGAACGGCATCAGCGCCTTGGCGGCGTCAATCCGCTGCCGGGGATCCAGCTCGAGATCATTCATGGCCGCCTTCAGGAACGCCTTCGGGTCATCGTGTTGCAGCGCCAAGGCAAGGTTGAATGGCTTGGAAGATGGCGGCTCGGCGGCCGCAGGGGCCGCGGTCTTCTCGCCCTCCTTCCGCTCCTTCAGGTACTCGACCACCTTGGGATCTTTAACAAGTCGGGATCCAGCCGCCGACGCTGTTTTCGCGCTGTAGCCCGCCGCGATTGCCGCGTCCCTGTTGGATTTCCCGGCGAGAACGGCATCGGCAAACAGCTTCCTCTTGCCTGTTAATGCCATTAACAAATCTCCGAAAGGGGAAAAAATTCTGCGCGTGAGGGAACGGGTGGTCTGGGATTGAGCGTGCCTCCAGAATTTACCTCCCCCCCCCTAGAGACACGAGACAGCCGCGTGGTCCCACTCACGCCCCCGCGACGTGCGCCAAGGGTGCGCAACGCCCCCCAAGCACAAGGTAGTTTTGCCTTCGTTTAGAATTTCTCGATTCTAAGGAGGGGTATATGAACGGTCAGTGGATTGGGACATTTCAAGGATCTACCAAAGGGGAGATCATCGTGGAGATAGATGAAGTCAAGAACCACTACGAAGGACGCGCCTTCCTTCATGTGCAGGGCGAGAATCTGCCAAGTGCGGTTGCGTACTTCTCAACCCCCGACAAGTCCTTGAATTTCCAAGTGACGGCGATGTGCAAACCCATCCACCCCAAAACAAGCATGCCATGCGAGTGGGACGACATCTCCGCTCAATATCCTGGCGCCTTCTTCTCGCCTCAGGTAGTGGTCAAAGGAAAGCAGACAAAGAGTGGACTCTCGCTTGCTTGGCATAGCCAACTGAACACCCATGGGAAAGCAAGGCTACTCCCGTCCAAATCGGCATCGAAATCTGCCTATCCTGCCAAGAACATGTCTTGGGACGATTTCAAGGAGCACGTCAACAACCTGACTAATCACTCTTTCGTATTCCGTGGCCAAAGGAAGCCATGGAGACTGCGGACGAATTTCCACCGAACCGGCCGGGCCAACCTTGCCCGCTTTATCGCAGAGGACATCCCTACCCTCTACCGGCACCTCAGTACGCGAACCCGGCATGTCTACAACTTGGAAGTGCCAGATCAGAACGGCGCCTTCTACAATCTCGTGCAGCATCACGGGTACCCCACTCCGTTGCTCGACTGGAGCTCTTCCCCATACGTAGCAGCGTTCTTCGCATTCCGCCGGGTCACAGGCTGGGACGTCAGCAATGCAAAGGAGGGAGATTGCATCCGAATTTTCAAGTTCAATGCTGACTTGTGGCGAAGGGATTGGAATCAGGTAGTCCGCCTAGACATGCCAAAGCCTCATTTCTCCATCATGGAGTTCATGGGAATCGACAATGAGCGCATGATTCCGCAGCAGGCCCTTTCAGCCGTTACCAACATCGACGACATAGAGAGCTATATACAAACGCGGGAGTCAGAGTCTGGGAAGCAATATCTTGACGTGATAGACATACCAATCACAGAGCGCCCAAAAGTGATGAAGGAGCTTGAGCTTATGGGCATTACGGCCGGCGCCCTGTTCCCCGGGCTCGACGGGGCTTGCGAGCAGCTTCGAGAGCGATTCTTTCAAGCTTAGCGACCCGACAGTTCCCTTGCATCGTCGCGCTGTTTGGCGCCGCTATGGTGGGTCACGCAAAGCGGCTGCCAGTTCTGCTTGTCCCAGAACAGCGTTTGGTCCCCGCGGTGCGGCACGCGGTGGTCGACCACTGTCGCGTATGGCAACAGCACGCGCTTGTCGGCGCACTCCAGAATGACGTCCTCGATGCTGGTGGCAATAATGCCAGCGGCGCGCAGGCAGTACACGCAGAAAGGATGCACCTGTAGGTAGGCCGCGCGCTCTTTCTGCCAGCGGTACCCATAGCCGCGCTGCGTCGACGTCTGCCCGCTGGTGCGCCAGGAACCGGGCTGCAGCACCGGCAGCCGGACAGGCGCGCTTGTAACGCGGCTTCCCAGCATAGGTAGCTTTCGGGACATTACCGGCTCCCCAGCCAGGCGCACAGCAGAACCAGTACCGGTACCGTGAACACGACAACGCCGGCGAACACCGTGCCCTCCTCTGGCGGCGCCGAAATCTCTGCACTCTCGCCGCCTAGCATCAGGTGGTACTCAGCCCGAAGCGGATGCGGGTCAAACCCGGCGTCAGTATCTGCGTCCGGATAGTACCCGCATTTGACCGTCACCACTTCGCTGACCGAGCAGCGCAACTTGAATGCCATGGTCCACCCCGGCAGGCGTAGCACTTTCACCAAGCCCGCCACGAACGGACTACGGTGCGTCGTTACCATTGATGCCATCGCAAGGCCCAGAATGAGAAAAACCCGCTGAGCTTATGCAGCCGCGGGCACTGTAACTAAGACCAATGAAGGCCATGGGATACCATTGCGATGCGGGCTCGCACCCCGCAATCACACGCTTTCCAACAACAATTGAATGCTATGAACGAACCGAAGCCTGTTGTTCCACAACCACAGCCGTCTAGGCGCGACCAAGTGCCATACACAGAGCGGCCACCGCAGCCGGTGAAATAGGACTGCAGACGGCAATCAGCCGAACGTAGTCCAACCAGGTGGCAACACGCCGATTGCGCGCCGCCACCTGGTCGATTCTGATTTGAACATTCTCCAACTCCGCCTCCCGCAGATCCACCTGAGAGAAGTAGGGTCGGTAAATATTCCGCGGCTCGTTCGTGGGCGCGGCAATCGGATTCGTCTTGAGACAGAACATGATCAGACTTGCTGCCAGCACTGCAAGCGTCCAGGTAAACGCGCATGCGGCTGCAATCCAGACGAATCCGGCCTTTGTTTCAAAGAGCTTTATGACATAGGCAGACAAGCCGCCTATACCCGCCAGCAGAAGTGTCAACGTCGCGGTCGCATCCTTCGCGAGTAATTCTGCGGATTGAATGTGGAACCGTAGGTTCTCAAGTCCCTGTTTCTCGGCCCATTCAAGCAGCAGGCACCGGTCCTCGCGCATTGACTTCACCTCCGTTTTTGTCGCCCGGACTATATCACTGCCTGGTCGTCGTCGCCGCCCCCGCAACATGCCTTCACATTGCGGTCATAAGATGCCGAGCGACCCACTCCGCGACTTGCGGCACGACTGCGTTGCCGGCAGCTTGAGCCTCTGCAAAGTTGGACGCATCCAGTCCCTTGCAAAGCCCATCACGCTCAATCGCTCCGGCCCGCTCAACCATCTCGCTCCAGCCGAGCTCGGCAAGCACGAGACCTGCGCCGTGGATTGGGATCTGGCTGGATGACTTGCCAGCACAAAAGGTAGGGTAAGCCCATCGCCCGAGGCCAGGCCCGGCTTGTTCCGCAGCCGCCGCGCCAGGAACATCGTCCACTGGTCCGGCGTCAGCCAGCAGCTCGAAGGGGGGATGTCGTCCCAAACCTGCGACCAGGAAAACGCGGCGGCGCTTCGTGGGGACTCCGAAATATTCAGCATTAAGCACCCTCCAGCATCCCACATACCCGCATTCGGCAAGGGTAGTGATGACGGCCTGGAAGTCCTCGCCATCGCGGCAAGAGAGGAGCCCCGTGACGTTCTCAAGCACCACCCACTGGGGCCGAAGCTCCTTGAGGATGCGGGCGACTTCGTAGAACAAGCCGCTGCGCGCCCCTTCAAGCCCTCGCTGCCGTCCCATCGTGCTGAGGTCCTGGCAGGGGAAGCCGCCGACGATAACGTCGACGCACTCGAGGTTGTGGCTGCCACAGGCTCGCACGTCCTCGTGCCGGCTGGCGTGCGGGAATCGATCCTCGAGCACCGCCCGGCAGATCGGATTGATCTCGACTTGCCAGGCCGAACGGAAGCCGGCTCGCTCAAACCCGATGTCAAACCCGCCGATGCCCGCGAACAGGCTACCGATCGTTGGTTGGTCTTGCAGGCCATACATTTGCACCCTCTGTATCCGGTGCTCCAAGGCCCGCAGATTGGAGGCGCTCGGCCTTCATGACGTTCATGCACCCGCACCGCGGGCATTTGATGGTAAGGCGCGTGTATTCGCCCACACCGAGTTTCCGGTTGCAACTACCGCATCGGATTTCCTGCATTGAGGTGATTTTCCTGCGTTGTGCTAGGATTTCCCCGCCTGTCGACAGGTGGCGCGGCCCTAGCCAAGCTTGCAGGTATGTGCTGCGGGTGCGGGGCGGGGCAGGTGTTCCAGCACCTGTCACGTCGCCGCGTCTTTTCCTACTTCCGTTGCACCACAAGTCAGTTGCCCCCCAAGGATCGTAGGGATTCATTGCTCGGCAATCGTCCCGGCAATTCATTTAGTCTCATAGGAAGCAAGGGTTACCACCCATCTACGCTTGCTTCCTGATGTATGAATGAGGAATTCCGCATTAGAAACATGCTTGAGAACGATGCGGCAGAAACCGCAACGTCATATCAGATATCGACCCAATAACTACAAATTGAGCCCGTCCTATGAACAATGAACTTGAAGCGACCGATGGTGATGGAAACGTCGGCAGTGCACTATCGGTGGCAGGTGACGCAATTGGTGACTTGGTCACCGGAATTCCTGCCCCAATTCGGAAAAACGCCGTACGAGCTTTTACCCGCCTTTGCACCGTAGCAGTCGAGTACCCCGTAACGTTGATCGAGGGCGCGATAGCGGAAAAGCGTGCGGAATCTCGAGCAAGGGTAAAATTGATTGACGCTTCCGCCAATCAGCTTGCGAAGCAAATTCACACCGATCCTGAGTACGTCCGTGCAGCCGCAACGAAATTCGCGCACAAAATTGTGCGCGAAAGAGTCAATATCGATCAAGTAACCGCAATCGCGGCTACAGAATTGAAAAAACAACCAATCGGACTCCAAGTCGGTGAGGAGTCAAAAGTTCCACCGATTGGCGAAGACTGGTTGAATGTATTCGAGAGCGAAGCTGCTCAAATGAGCTCTGAACAGATGCAACATCTTTTTGGAAGAATACTGGCCGGCGAAGTCCGAAAGCCAACATCTTTCTCGATCAGGACCATCAAACTCGTATCGCAGCTGGATAATCGTGCTGCATCATTGTTTAGGCTACTTTGCTCGCTAGCTATATCACTACGCCTTCCGGATTCAATTGTCGATGCCCGAGTTGTAGCAATGGGCCAAGCCGGGGCCAATTCCTTGCAACCCTATGGACTATCGTTCGACGAGCTTAACGTGCTGCAGGAGTACGGACTCATCATCGCTGACTACAACTCCTACATGGACTATCAATTGGTTACGACGCATGAAGGAAAAGTCATACTGCCGTTTGACTACCAAGGTAGTAAATGGGCACTTATCCCCAATACTGCCCCTCAAGCCAGGCAGGCACTCCATCTGCATGGTGTTCGCCTCTCACAAGCAGGCAAGGAGCTCTTGCCTATCGTAGAGATAGAGCCGCATGAAAAATACACCACAGCTTTGAAGGCTTTTTTTAATCAACAGGGGATGGTCATGACGAAATTCTCCTAAGCGCACGTTCTCGAACCATCGATACCAACTATTAGCGGAGACGGCAAAACCCCGCACGACACAATCCGAGCGGGGTTTTTATGGGCGCAACTCTGCCCTCTGCCGTGAATGATAAAACAAATCCCTACGGCTTACAACTCACCATTCCACCCCTTTCCTGCGCAGTAACGGGGCAATTTTCAGCTTCGCCTCCTGATACGCTTCCGGCTGGCGATCCCCCGCTCTGGGGTTCCGGTACACCGCAGGCCCCAGGCGATTTCGCTGCTCGATCAGGACCGCTATTCGATGATCGCCGGATAGCTCATCCACACAGGCAGAGACCAAAGGCATGACATATGCCTCAATCCGGCTATCGATTACCTCGTCAATCGTCGACCACTGATCGGAGCTTGCGGAGCTGGCGCACGAAGCATCGGCCCGGCCGTAACCAATCACCGGGGCGTAGCCATTCTCCCGGCAGTACCAGTCGTACAAGAGGTCGTCCAAGGAATCGTACTGGTAGTTGGCTAGACCTGATTGCCTCGGGACCTTTGTCGCTGGATTCGCTGTGTAAACCATAGTTCAGATTCCCCGCCAAAAGCACTCGTAACGATTCGTCTGCTCGCTCATGCCCTTCCTCCGTTGAGCTCTTCGATTGTCCAGGCGAGCAAATCCATTTCATCAGCCTTGAGCGGCAGCAGCGCATTCCGGTCCCCGTGGATCCCGTGCTTGCCGCGGTGGTGCTGCGGGCAAAGTGGGATCGCCAGCCAGTTCGGCGCCCGCTGGGCACCGCCCTCCCCCTCGCGGGCGTGGTGGATCTCCGCCGGCGATTCGCCGTAGCCCAGCCGACGGCAGAGGATGCAACCCAGCGCAGCCACTCGCCCGAGATAGCGTTCCTCGGCTCTCGTCACTGCGGGGTGGCCGTGCCAGCCTTAATCTCATTCAACCTCGCTACCGCGCGCGAACGCCATGCCTCGTCGTGCCGCAGTGCGAGCTGAATAAGCCAGTGCAGCACATGCGCCTGCTCGTCTTCGGCCTTCGGCTTTATGTCAGCGCCACCGTCGCGCAGAACGTGAGCGATCGGGCCTGTATTCCAGAGCATGAGGCTCAGCACCTCCTGAAGCGCGGGCGTCATTTCGGACGGATAGGCGGAAGCGGGCCGGGCATAGAGCGGTCCCTGCTCATCAAGCCAGTTCTGCACCTCGGTCCCAGACCACATCTTGCGCAGCATCGTCGGGAACCGGAGGGTAACCGGCGGGGCAAGGCCTGCCGGGTCCGCATCAGTCCTTGCCGCCATGCTGGCCGCATCCCATTGCGCCGGCGTTGCGTCATCCAAGCTGCGGCTCTCGTTGGTTTCCTTGGTCAATTCTGTTCTCCGTTGAATTGCTGCGCTGCGGTCACCCTCGCGCTGTCATGGATGCTGTCGTCGGACTTCGCCGCGCCTGGGTCGATCGCGAGGATGGTCGGCTGTCCTGCGGATACGGCGCCTGCTGGCGGATCGCCCGCACCTCCGCCAACAGGGCGTCCGCCGCCGGCTTCTCGTGGTGCTTCTCGTACAACCGCAGAAATGCCGCAATGGCCGGGTCCGGCTTCTTCGCCAGCCACCGCACCAGGCACTCGCGCAGCCAGGCCGGATCGTTTCGCATTGCTCGCCCCTTTCACGTCAAACCCCGGCGATATCGAGCGTGACGGGCAGGTATTCCCCGGTGGCCTCGCTCCGCTCGTAGAAGCGGATGTACTCCTTCGTGCCGATCACCTGCACGGACTCACCGATGGCCTTCATCGCGCGGCGCCATTTCGCGTCCGGGATCTCCAGCCGCGACAAGCCCAGCACGCGCCCGGTCTTGAGCTTCCCCTCCCGGTCCGTCTCAAAGGCCTGCTGCACCAGCATCTGAATCTCCGGCCGGCTGCCCTTCGACCATTCCGCAATGCACTCGTCGATCAGCGCTTTGGCCGCCTGCAGCCGCTCGTCGAAGACGATGGTGTCGGCGTTGGCGATGATGACTTTGTACTGGCCGTCGAAGCTGTGCAGGGTCACGTTGCCCTTGGCACCGCCGTGCTTGACCTTGTACTGCTCGGCCGATAACTCGAGGAAGGCGCGGGCATCGCCGAACGCGCTCCGCTTGAAGTCGGCGAGGCTTTCGCGCTGCTGCTTGGCGCCGGCCACCAAGGCGCTGACGAGTTCGTCTCGCGCCAGATCGATCGGCTTCACCATCGACTCCGGAATGAGGCGGCCGCGGGCGTCTTTTCGGTAGCCAGCCGGGATGATGTCGGGTTCTTTGCTCATGGATTTCCTTCGCTGGTTACACCACCAAACCCGGGGGCTGGCAGCCGTAAAAGTAGTGGTACACGCGCTCAAACTCGTTGAGGTTCATGCGCTCGGCGGCGGCCACCTCCCGCTCAACCAGGCGCGGGTCGCCATCTGCCTTGATGACTCGCCGGCGGAACCAAATCCAGTCCTCGCCGCCTTGCTGTGACGGGATCCCGAGCCCGCTTGCCTTGGCTCGCACTCCCTCCGCAGTTTCGTCCCAGCCCGACGGCGCGCCGGTGGCCTGGCCAGTAGCCCGTGCCTCGTCGAGGAAAGACGCCACAAAGGCCGGATTGATCGGTGAAGCGTCCTGCTGCTGCGCCCTGCGCTCACAGGCGAGCCGGTATGCCCCAAGCAGCTGCGCCTCGCCGACGCTGCGCTCGGCAAGGCGGCGCAACTCGTCGCGGGCGTGCTGGTTCAGGCGCAGCACCTTGTCGCGATCGGCTTCCCATTGCGCGAGGTGTTCGCCGATCTCATCGGCAGAAAGCGGCGGCGCAGCGGAGTTATCCACAGGGCCCACTCCATTCGAACCACCTACGCCGCCGCTACAACCTTTGTTTACTTCTCCCTCTCCCTTTCCTTCTCCCTTAAGCGCGTTTTCCGGTGGAATTCCTGCCTCGTTCCGTCGCTCTTCCGGTGGAATTCCGCCGGAAGATTTTGCTTTTCCGGCGGAAGGTGCCGCCCCGCCTGCGGATCGCGGTTTGCTTTCCGGTGGAAAGAGATCCTTTTCCAGTGGACGTCCGGCGGAAATCCAATCCTCCAATGACGGAACCTCAAACTCGGCGAGGTGCTTTTCCATCCGAGCCTTGTTGACCTTCCGGACGCGGTCCACCAGCTTTCCGTGGGAATGCCGGTGCTTCGCCAGCCAAGCCTCGCTTGCCTTCTCCGCAACGACGGGGTGATAGAGGCGGTCATCCGCGCATTTGATCCATCCGCGCAGCGCGCCGTCGCGGATGGATTGCCATTTTTCTGGTGCGTGCTGGTAGCCGGTGATCTTGGCGAGCACACGATCATCATCAGGAAGGGAGCCAGCGGGTACGCGATGCCAGGATGCGCACCACAGGAGAACGGCGGCCCAGCATGCTTCAGGGGTCTCTAGCGTTGCGAGATCGCTATCGCGTAAGCGCGCAACGTCGAGCGGCATGTACGGGAAGTCGCGCAGATCGCAGTCCGAAGGCGCCAGCGGGTTGGGCAAACTTGTCATTCGTACAACCCTCTCGCGAATGCTTGCGGTTCCGCGCCCGGCTTGCCAAAACATAGCAAATTTGCTAACATTCCCGCATGAATTGGACCGTCACCTACTACAACGAGCGGATCAAACGTGATGTTTTCGCCCTTCCAAGCGGTATCCTCGCGGACTACCTGCGGCTGCTCGATCTGATGCAGGAGTTCGGTGCGGACCTTCGCATGCCGCACTCCCGTGCGATGGGTGACGGATTGTTTGAATTGCGCCCCAAGGGCAGGGAAGGCATCGGGCGCGTGTTCTACTGCACGCACGTGGGCCAGCGCATCGTCGTGCTGCACTCCTTTGTGAAGAAGACACAGGAAACGCCGCGAAACGAATTGCGCACCGCCCAGGCGCGTCTCAAGGAGGTACGTAATGGCTAAGGCACGACCGGCCCAAGCACCCCAAGAGGGATTCAACCCCGTTCCGCATACTGCGGACGACACGGCGCACATGCTCGCGTCCCCATCCGTCAAGGCGGCATATGATGCGCTTGAGGATGAATACACAGCGCTGCGCGCGATCCTGTCGGCCCGCCGCGAAGCGGGACTGACGCAGGCGCAGATTGCTGAGCGCATGGGCACAACAGCATCAGCCGTCTCGCGACTCGAAGCATCGCTCTCGAGCGAAAGGCATTCGCCGTCATTTGCGACCTTGCGCAAGTACGCTGCCGCATGCGGCAAGAAACTGGTGATTTCTTTCGCGTAGGTCATGCCGCCTTCGCTATTGCCGGCGAGGCGGCTATCGCAGGCGACGGATTGCCTTTGACCGCGGCAAGCTGCGCCGAAAATTCCAGCCCCAAGTCCTGCAGCATGCTGTCGATCCACGCCGGCTCCAGACCCAGCCAGGCCGCCATCGCCTCGACACCCTTGCGATCGCGGCGAAGCAAGGTCGCAACGGGCGGGCTCCGCCACAGCATGCCCTCCTCCTTCAGTTGCTCGCGCGCGATCTGGCGCAGGTCCGAGAACCACTGCACGATGCAGGCCGCCAGCAACGCATGCTCAGGTAGCACCCACCGCCCCAACTGGTAATGAGGTGAGCCGCGCCCAACGATGCGCGCGATCTGTACCGGGGCGACGAGCATGAATGCGGGCTCGACCTCCGCACGTATCAGTTCCCCCGCCGTACGCGCCGCACATGCGCCGCCGGATCCCTGCACGGCGCGGGTCTGGGCCATTCGTTCGTTGTCTCTCATGTGTCTTCCCCTACAGCGGTCCCATTTCGTCCCACTTTGTCCCGCGTATCGTGGGCAATCACATCCGGGTGCGAGGCACCGTAAGCCCCGCGCAGGACTTGGATTCCGAGGTAATCGGGCGTCGGCACACCCTCCTGTGCCGCCAGCAGGGCGAGCTGCAGTGCCTCCTCGCTCGGGAGCCGCACAACGGCCTCTGTCTTAGGTTTGCGCATCATTGGACCTGCTGGGCAACTCGGGACATTTCGTCACTGACATCCGCCAGGCGTGCAGGCAAACTTCCAATCGCACCAAACGCACCCTGCTCCATCAGGCGCACCGCCGCGGCAGCCGCACTGGGATACCCGTGCAGCCGCTGCTGGATGCGGATGGCATCGATCAGCGCATCAGATACGCGCAGCTTCAGTTCATTGCAGTTTTCAACGCGGCGAGACATGGCAACAGTTACTCCACCCGGCGGCCGGGCAAACCATGAGGGGCAATCAGACGAATTTAGGAACCGTCTGATTGACGAGTAAGGGCGCGTGCATGCATACATGGAGGTTCCGCAACCTTTTCAACCTGCCGCGTAGAGTGGCAACCACGTAAGGAGCACGCATGGAAAACAAAATGGAACCGACGTTCTATCCACTGACGGGAATCCAAATCGGCGTGAATCGTGAGACAAATTCGGTCACGCTGGAGCCTCGCTTTCTCGCTTTCAACAAGGAGCACTCCGGTCGCGCTTACGCGGTACCACCCGAGGCAGTCGAGCAAATCATCGAGAGCCTTCAGGAGGCGCTGAAACTGCTTCGGGAAGACCCGCCTCAGCGACACTGACCGCCCCGTCTGGCCCCAACCGGATGTCAGCGACAATCTCCCGATTTGGAAGCTCGATGCCGGCTTTGCAGTCGGTGGCAACATCGCCGAAAGGCGGAATCCGGTAACGAGTCCTGGCTAGCTCGCTGGAACTCGCTCCGAAGTGGTCGCTGGCGCGAGGCGACTCCGCTGCGCGCCTTTCCAGCGCCGGCCGGATCAGCCACAGCACGACGCAGGCGTATAGGTTTTTCATATTTGCTCGGAAGGAGGCAGTTAGTCATGAAACGAGATATGGACATCATTCGTCGCATAGCACTTGAGACGTCAGACTTGCCATATGGGACACACCTTGTCGGCCTCGATGGCGTGAGCAAGGAAGATTTCGGGTTGCACGCGATCCGGATGGAGGAAGCCGGGTTGATCAAAGCAGCGATCTCGGAGTACCAGGACAACAGTCCACCATCAGCCTTCATCTTCCGACTGACATGGGAAGGATGCGAGTTTGCCGATGCTGTCAGGAGCGACACGCTATGGAGCAAGGCAAAGGAATCCATCATCAAACCCACCTCGTCATTCACCTTTGGGGTCATCAAGGACTGGTTGAAGTCCGAGATTCAGCAAGGCTTCCCTTCCCTGCGGACTTGAAATCAGTACGTCATATAGATCGCAGCCTGCCGCAAGGAAAGCGCGTTGCTCGGGTGAGCGCTCGACCAACTTGGTCATAGATATGGCGTCACGCGCTGGCAACATGGAGCCGCCACTCGAAAACCACTTTCTCGCAAGGAACCACAGACACCGCAGTAGCGCGTCGGTGTCCCCGCTGGCAAGCGATTCGACAGAGGCCGGGCTGAGGCCGGCTACAGGTCTCGAAGTCGAGCCTGAAAACTGAGAGGTACGTTGACTAGTCACGGCGGTCACTCCATTGAGCACAACAAGACGATCCAGGCCGATGAGAAAAGCGATCCTCACTCCGGGGCGATTCTTCTCGAATGCCGACCGCAGCACGGCGACGTCCTCCTTTGCCAGCCCCCCGGGAACAGAAACGAGGACGGTGCCCCCAGGGCGAACAACCACGCCGCCAGCGACGCGCACCTTCAACAAAAGCCTGCGGCGAAGAAATAGGAGCAAGCGTTTCATGTCCCCTAACCTCGGCAAAGCCATTGCGAAGCTGACCGACAAACGTCTTGAGACGGAGGCGGATCGCCTGGCCCTCGAAATTCCGACGCTGCGTACGTGGTTAGGCCAGGTCGTAGGACAGCTACTCTCTTGAACAGCACAAAGCCAATGGCCCGGCCATCGCACTCAAACTCAAACCAGACGCGCGACTCCTGCACAGGCATATCAATGAAGAGACTGAGCGACGAGGCTAACGACGCGAGTAAGTTCGCGCCGATCGGCTGCGGGAATTTTGTTGTCGTCATGGTTGGACGCCCTCCTTTGGCCTCAGAACACCTTTGCCGGCCTCGCATGGCGACACCGATTGCCGAGTGCTCGCCCCTTCGTCAGTAAGATTTATGGATGCCGTACACTCGACAGCACCATTGCCAACGCAACCGGAGCACCCATGGTCGTAGCAACAATTAGCGCAACGCTCGCCTCCCTGAAGACCTCTGTAGACCTCGTGCGTACGGCAGTCGCAATAAGAGATGATGCGAAGCTCGCCGAGGCGACACAGTCGATCAACGATCGGATCATCGATATTCAGAACGCCGCGCTTCAACTCCAAGAAAAACAATCGGCGGCTAGAGATGAAATCGAGGCGCTCAAAGACGACGCACGCCAGTTGCGTGCACACGTTGCTGATCTTGAGCAAAGAAGGAACGAACGCGCCCAATACCGTCTGCACGAATTTCCCGTAGGCGTCTTTGTTCTGGCTCGCCTTGAATCGGAAGATATGACCGATCCCATGCACTACCTTTGCCAACCCTGCATGGACAATAAATCTCAAAAAAACGTACTCCAGAGAAGCTCGAGTTATGGCTCGGTCTATCTGAAGTGCCCTACCTGCCAGAACGATTACTACACGGGGGAGACCGTGCCATTTTCCTTTTGACTCTCGGCGTGCACGGCCGAGTGCATACGCGTTTTTCATCATCAGGTTGCCTCCTTTGTGCACTCCAATAGCCCAGCACCACAGCGCTCACGGTGAAGTGCGAGCAACCGCATCCCGATGTTCAGAGATGGACGTTTCCCGCGAGCGCCTGTAAGGAGCGATGAGATTGTGGATTGCGAGCACTCAACTAGCTGAGCAAGTTGCGGCTGCGTCAATCCTGTCTGGAGAAGGTCGGAGACTGCTGTCTTGATGTCCATGACCAATTATCACGATTGCACTAGACATAGTCAACACCTTTGAAATTATCGAAGGTATTACATTTGTGATATGAAATCCTTAGCAGAACGCCTTGTTTGGGCGCGAACCCAGGCGAACCTCTCCCAGCAAGCCCTTGCGAATCGCGCCGGT
Organism: Cupriavidus sp. GW823-FHT07A04; assembly: GCF_058794615.1. Classification (NCBI taxonomy): domain Bacteria; kingdom Pseudomonadati; phylum Pseudomonadota; class Betaproteobacteria; order Burkholderiales; family Burkholderiaceae; genus Cupriavidus; species Cupriavidus sp. GW823-FHT07A04. Next base: position 32,559 of record NZ_JBXAHA010000033.1, on the reverse strand, counting down.
GTGTCCCAAGGCACGATTGGGAATCTCGAATCGAACGCGCGCCAGGGCAGCACACGGATTACTGCCATCGCGGCAGCCTTAGGCGTCAATGGGCGCTGGCTAGCTGAAGGGAGAGGTGAACCTTATCCTTCAAGCGATGCTGCCAGTCAGGCTACGAGGCAAGAGCAAGCCTCCCCTCAACGCACCACCCATCCGAATCGCCACATCCAAGAGGTCATTCGACTTATGGAGGAGACCGACGACGAGGGACGTGTGCTGGTTAAGCATGCGGCAATGCGCGCCCTGGAGCAGTACCTGGAAAATGATCTCGATACACTACGCCAGGCACTAGCCATCAAAAGCCCGTCTCGGCCCACCGGCACAGGTGGTTGATTTAGAAGCATGGCGGGTTCGCAGAGCCAGGGGCCCGCCAGATAACACCGCTTAGGCGGCTATTTTTTTGAGCTAGTGATAGTTTTTAACTACTACGCCGCACTGAGAAATAGGACAAGTCCTAATAATTGGCTTGCGGCTTTCGGTACATGGCACTTGGCGCCGACCGGCCGAGCCCAAAAAGCCACGTGAATGCCCAAACTGTCGTGAAGTCCCATTGCAGAATGCTCGCGAATGCAAATGCTGCGGCTACGCACTGATTCCGCAGTGAGCATCAACACCAAAGGGTTCCACTAGGATCACGGCGGAAGGCGGCCGGTGTCATGACCGGCCGCGCGGGAATGCGTGATTGCTCTCTCGCGCAAAAAAATCACTTATGTGTTGACTCGTATAAACACATAAGTGATACTTTGCCCATCAACTCACCGATGGATGCGCCATGACCAAGCCCACCACCCCAAAAATCTTCACGCCAATCAATGGCGAGCTCGCTTCGATCCACGATCTCTATTGCGCTAGCGCCAACGAAGAAAGGCTGCTCGTTCAGCACGCCTGGAGCTCCTTGTCCGGCAGAGACTGGTTGCAGGCCGCTCGCTGGTTGAACACCGCCGCTGCCGGCGGCGCTGCAGATTGGCACCAGCAGTGCGCAAAACTCGCGTCCTGGCTTTGCTCAGAGAACGTCGGCTCCCTCCCACCACTGCGCCGCGCGTTCCTCGTCCACGCCGAGTTAGGGGGGGTGCATTCCTCCAACGGGGTCATCGACGATATTCGAGACCTGCTTGGCGCGGCGGAGCTTTCCGTCGTTCTTTCCGGTGATCTGCTCACTGCAGCATTCACGGATCCCCAAGCTAAAAGCGCCGGCCTGTCGCTGAACCGGCGCGCTAGCGAGCGGATCGCCGAGTCAGCTTGCAACGGACAAGTTCTAACCCTCATCTATGGCCACGCCGTCCTAGCCCCCGTCCGCGACTACGGCGGCTTCGATGTTCCCCCGAAGCAGGCTGCCGAGCGGTTGCTAGACAGCCTGGGCAAGCACAGCGCTAGGGCTCTGCGCGTATCGGCTACAGGAAATTTCTCAAATTCAGATCATCAGATTGCGCGTGCTGATTGCCGATAACGCCGAAGACGTGCCCGCACTTCGCGCAGTTCACGACGGCAAAAAGCGGGTTGCCGGCCGCGTCCTTCATCGTTCGGCTCGGCGTCGCCACGATGCGGTCCATCCCAGCTTTGCAGTTTGGTGTTGGGCACTTCGGGTCGCCGAGAACCGGGCGATCGTCAGATTCGTAATTTGAAGTCATTGGGTGATTCCTTGGCGTTGTTGTTGGGAAATGAATGCCGTTTCTGAGTCCGGCACATGCATTATCCGTCACAAGGAATTGCCCGCCCGTTTCCCCGCCCGCGCTGGCGGGCATGGAGAAAAGCATGACGCCAACTCAAGCAGCCGCGCGCCAAGCCGCGCAGCAGAACATCCGACAGGACCTGCTCCGTGAACTCGGGCTCGCCCACGAGATAATCAGCACCGCCTTGAACATCATGACGCCGGAACAGAAGGCGGAGTGGGCGGAGCGTAATTCGCAGCAAGGCATCGACGGTGAAGGCACTACCCGCGCGAATGAGCGCGCCGCCGTCATCGCTCTGGCAATCGGGAGCGTGGCGTGACCGGCCGCCGCCTCCTCGCCGCCGCACGCGCCGCCGCGTTCTGGCTCGCTGTTGCGCTCGGTGCCATCGCCCTTGGCGGCCTGTATGCCTGGCTCAACCCCGAAGCGCCGTCCGCCATCCTGTGGAGGCAATCGTGAATGTCCACCGACTTGCGAACGGGTATTTCACCCGCCACCCTGCCCAAGGCATTGCCCTGATGGTGATCGTGTTCGGTATTGCAGGCGCCGTTGCGCCCGCTGTCGAGTTGCTTCTACCCGGAGGTTTGTGATGCGAACCACCAGCGTAAAGGAAGACCGGCGCCGACTTGGCGAAGACATCGCCGCCAGGATGCACGCAATCAATATGCGCAAGCGCAAGAACGTCAGCGACGTGACGTGGGACGTGGCCTGGTGGGCGGAGCGCAAGCTGAACGAGCACCTGCCGTTCCGACTCAGCGCCCTCGGCGGCTTGATGGGGGAATGGTGATGCAAATGGATCCCCTCGCACACGCCCAGGCAGAGATCACCACGCTGCGCACCGAGCTCGCTGCATGGCGTGAATGCGCCGCCGCCCGGCATGCCTACCAACACTCGCGCGCCCGGGTTGGCTCGCAAGAAGAAATGCAGACGGCCCACCGCATGGAATCCGCGTTCCACGCCTGCCAGCCCTACGTCGACGCCGCCGTCGCTGGCCTGCCACACCCCTAACCTCGCCTTACCACCCGCAAGGAGTCCCTTCATGTTCAAGGCATTGCACCAGCTCGCCCAGGCCTCGCCGCTGATCCTCACGATCGTGGCCGAAGACGAGCAACTGCGCGTCACCCTGATGCCGCAGCTCGACGCCAGCAGCACCGTCAAGGCGGCGCCGCACCCGCTATCCATCGTCGCCACGCCCGACGAGCTCAACGCCGACTTCGCCTCCGCCATTGGCATCTTTGCCCCCGGCGTGCTGTCGGTGCTCGAGCAAGCGCAGGCCGCGGCGGATGCCAACGCGAACAAGTCCGGCAAGCCCGCCGACAAGGACGCCAAGCCGGCCGGCCCAGGCCGCGGGCGGCGTGCGGGCAAGGCGCTCGAATCACCGCCAGCGCCAGCGCCGACTTCGCCGCAGGACACTGCCACGGACGAAGACAAGGACCTCAAGACCCTGCCCTTGCCGCTGGCCGGCGAAGAGCCCGCACCGCCCCCGGCGCCGCCCGCCTCAACCGAAGACGCAAAACAGGAAGTCCCCGCGCAGACCGATGCGCTCGACATCGCGATCTAAGGAGCCGTCATGCAAGTGCAAACCCTCACGCGCGAATTCCGATATAACGGCGCCAAGCTGGCCGACCCGTCGCCCAAGTTCACCCTGCAGCAGGTGCGCGATTTCTATGCGAACACCTACCCCGAGATCGTCAATGCAGAGATCGAGGGGCCGGACCTGCAGGGCCAGGCACAGGTGTTTTCGTTCCGCCGTGCAGTAGGCACCAAGGGCGCCGGCCTGACGCCGGCCGACATGCGCCAGCTGATCGAAACCGGCAGCTTCTGCGCCTCGCACCCCAACCTGCTCAGCGTCGACCGGGTGAACACGCCGGTTGCCCGCGAGCTGGCCGCAATGTGCCTGCGTCGCAGTATCGGCAGCGCGCCGGCGCTGATGCCCACCTCCGCCGTCCTGCCGCTGCTGCCATGACCGCACTGGCCCTCCCTCGCCTCGGCGACATCCCCCACCGCTATGTCATCCCGGCGGAAGCGACCTGGGTTCGCACGCTTCTGCTTTCGCTACTGGATGCAGCCGCCGTCGCACCCGAAGACTTCGCCGGCCGGCCGCAGACGATGGGGGCCTTGCTCAAGAACGTGCTGCGGCGACATTGGCTGGAGATCACCCGCGGTGAACGCATCTTCCGCTGGAACCTTGGCGCGTCGCATGAGCAGCGATCATGGGACCACGCCGATCCGGGCGTGACCTGGCTCACGATCGCCCCGCCGGATGGCGAGGATGACCCCTGGCCCTGCCCGACCGTCTTCATCGGCGCGGCCATCGGGCACCTGGAGGCTGTTGCGGAAGGACTCGGCCAGACTGTGCTCGCCACGTTCTATGAGGCGCTGCGTTACCTGCCGAATACCTTGACGCCTCAGGACGCACTCTGGCAGGCCGAATTCGTCTACTGGCACGGGCTCAACAGCGAGACCGAGATGGTCGAGGAAATGATGGCGGAGGACGGCAAGACGGTGGAGCAGATCGTTGAGGAGCTAGCGATCTTCCGGCGTGCGGACTTCTTTGCCCACATGCCCGAATGGGTCGTTAGCCCGCAGCGCGTGCTCACTGATGCGCAGGTCCGACGTGCAGCGCGACGGGATGCCTATGCGCGCGAGGTAGTGGCCGCTGTCGACGTAGTGTGGCGCGCGGTTTGCCAGGCCGGACCGTTTGCCGATTGCTCCTGCCGGGATTCCGAATCCGACTCGGTCGCATGGATCGCGTGGTTCCGATGGTCGAAAGACGACGCGGCCGGCCGCATCCTGGATGACTGGGCGAACGAGGCCATGCAAGGCGAGTTCATCGAGGCAGCCACTGCCGTGTGTTGCGCCCCTGGACACAACGATGCCGCGCAGTGGCTCCAACGCATGCGCAGCACAGCCCGCCTGGCTCGCGCCATGGAGCCGCTCGTCGACCTCCTCGGCGCACCGACCGAGGCCACCGCGCGGGTCCGGGTACAGGTGGTGGCATGAGCAGCGTCCATATTGCCACCACTGGTGACACCGAGCTGGCGCTGCGCAACGCCGTGCTGCTGTACCGCTCCGAGGCCAGCAGCGCCGTCTATGCCACGCTGCACGACGTAAATTGCGAGGGGCGCGGCGCGCCGCAACTGCTGGCTGGCCGGCCGATGACACTGCCCGAACTGGCGACGTTTGCCAGTGCGGCGGCAGGACGTACGGCGTATCACGGGTTCATCAGCGAGCGCGTCCTGTATATCGGCCCGAACACGCTGGCCTGGTGGGTGCCGGCGTGTCATCGCCGTGTCTGGTTCCGATCGGCAGCTCCGCTCGGTACCGCATCCGGTGAGACGGATCACCCGAACCTGGTCTTCGTCGTGCACGCCGACCAATGGTACGTCTTTGCCACTCGTGTCGCGGACCGCCCCGCCCCGGCCACGCCGCTATACCGCGCCCCCTACTTAAACGTCTGGGCCAACGGGGGCATTTGCACCGGCAACGTGGATCTACCGGACCAGCCGGGCCCCACCGCCATCGCCGCTTACGAGGCCGCGTTCTTTCGCAGCCATTTCACGCACTCGAACTATCACAGCACGCCTGCCATCAAGCGGCGCGGCGGCCTCGCGCAACTCTGGCGCGATCTGCTCGACGGTGCCGCCTTCCCGCCCAACTGCCTCATTGCCCGCAAGGAAACGCTTGCCGAGGCAATTGCCCGCATCACCAAAGGAGATTGACCATGCAGAACCTGATCGAAGCCTTCAACACCACAACCAAGGCCGGCGTGGCGACGATTGCCGGCGCGCTGAGCACCTTCGTCACCGAAGCCGCGCAGAAGCTCGAAACGGCCATGCGCAATCCCGTGGCCGCCGCGCCGGACGACGAGCAATACGCTCTGGATATGGCACTGTGGGAAAGCGCACCGACCGTCGCTGTTCCCAAGTTCGCACAGTTCCAGGCGCTGCAGGAAGTCGGCCATCGCTTCCTGGCCACCGCCGAGGGCCTGTTCATCGAGGTGCGCCGGGACTGGCTGCATTTCATCCAGCCGATCGCGCCCCTGCAGGAAAATGCACCGCGCCCGCCCTACGGCACCGTCGCCAAAAAGGTCGAGCTCGCTTTTGAGCGTCTAGGCAATACCTTCCCCTTCATCCGCCAGTTCGCCGATGCCGCGCGCCAGGCGCTCCCGAACGAGCACGCTGCCTGGATCGTCTGGGACGCCAAGGCCAAGGCGCTGGCCTACCGTGACGTGGACATCAAGCAAACCGACCCGGGCGCCATCCGGTTCGAGCGCCCCCAACTGGCCGAGCACGAAAGCCTTGCCATCGACATCCACAGCCACGGCGCCGCGCCGGCCTTCTTCAGCGAGACCGACAACAAGGACGATGCCGGCGAAGTGAAGATCGCGTGCGTGATCGGAGATCTCGGCGACGGCAAAACCCCGACCGTGCAGTTCCGCATCTGCGTGCTCGGCATGGTGATTCCGGTCAATGTGCCCGCGGCCGCGGTCTTCGGGGAGTCGACGTGACCGGTATCCATATCACCCCGTCCGCCTGCCTCGATCGGGTCGTCGAGGTGGTGCTGATCGGCTGCGGCGGCAACGGCTCGCAGATGCTGACGGGGCTGGCCAGGCTCAATCACGCCATCCGCGCACTCGGACATCCAGGCTTGCGAGTTGTGACATTCGACCCGGATACGGTGAGCGAGGCAAACATGGGCCGCCAGCTGTTCAGTGCGGCTGATGTGGGGCAGAACAAGGCGGCGGTGCTGACGCATCGCGTGAACATGCACTTCGGCCTCGACTGGATCGCCAGGCCCAAGCGCTGCGGATTAGCCGAGCTCACGAGCGTCATGAGCGGCGCGATCGTGATCGTCTGCGTCGACAGTGCGAAGGCCCGGCGGGAGATCCATCAGTGCATTGGCGCGAAGCGCGATGTCTACCTGCTCGACCTCGGCAATCGCGCCAGCGATGGACAGGCCATCTTCGGTCACACCCATCTGCGGTCACAGCAGATTGCCGAATCGCGTGAGGTTCCGCGTGTCACCATCCATCCGGTCGGCAGCGCGCTCTTGCCCTACCCCTATGACGTGCTGCCCGAGTTGATCGACCAGGACCAACCGGAAGACGACACGCCCAGTTGCGGCCTGGCCGAGGCACTTGAACGACAGGAGTTATTCGTCAACCAGTCCATCGTCACGCCGGCGCTGGCCATCCTGTGGGAGTTTTTCCGCCATGGGCGGCTGTCTTGGCATGGTGCCTTTGTCAACTTGAAGAGCGGCAGCATGCGATCTCTACCAGTTCCCTTGCCCACGCGGACGCATTCACTGACAAGCAAGGAGGCCGCGTGATAGTCAGCACCACTGCAATGATTCGCCGCTTGGAAGGACTGCTGGATACAGGGAGGCTAACGGTAGGGGAACAAGAATTCGTACGTGAGTTGTCCGTGATCGCGCAGTCCGGCGAGGTGACAAAACTCACCGGCGACCAGGTCGACACGCTGGACGAACTACATGGGAGGCACTTCGCATGAAAAAAGTATGCCGTGTGCCCGCCGCTGGTGCGCGACGTCACCAATGCGATTCGAGAGGCAGTATGAGGCAAGAGCTACGCCTTCCTCACTCCACGGAAGTACTCGACTGCTTCGCCGAGGACCCCCCTCTCTTCCTGCTCACGTTTCCTAGCTTGATGCCTGCCGTCGGATTCCAAATTGGCATCGGCACCGTTTGTCTGCTTGAGCGCCCGAATTGCAATATGCTAGTCGTCGCAGTCAACGCTGATCTGATCAATTTCGCGTTTCGCAACTCGATATGCATCATCGATCGCGACCTCCTCCGAGGCCGCTGGCTCCCGAGTGTTTTGCCTGTGTCCGTGCCCGCGGATGACATACGACCAGTCCCACCGATTGCTAGCGACCTCTCGCGTCTGGATGGAGATATCCCGACCTCTGTACTTGAAGTCCATATGTTCCTCCCCGGATTTCGGAAGACCGTAGCACGCAGTGTGGTTGACCCGAATGGTGATTCGGTGCGCGAATCAGTGAGCGCCTGGGTTCGCCTGGCCTTCGTCTATCAGCTTCTCGGCATAGTCGCGCGCATGCTGCCACGCCTCGCCTTCGGAAAAGTACTGCCCAGGCACGGGTTCGTGCTCGAAGATCTTGATCGAACTGCCATCCGCCGCCTTTGCACAGATCGTCACCTCGCCATGCCAGGGCCCACCGGTTGGGGACGCCGCGGAAGCCTCGTACCAGTGATCTTTGTAGTACGTGAAGCCTTGGAGATCCATTGCTTTCTCCAGTTGTTCAAGAGAATCGTAGCACGGCCCAAGGACGCACGATCGGCTTCGTTTCGGGCGTTGCCCTGGCCTCGGCCAGGATCCACATTGACCTTAAGTAGTCACCAGATGGGCACTCGGCATGCCGGAGCAAGAGCATGAAACATCTCATCACTCAGGGGCTCGACAGTGAGGCGGGCTGCATCCTCTCCGACTGGGAGCATTATCGCTACCGTCTCTGGCGCGAGTGGGACCGCCGCAGGCCGAAAGCAGCTGAGCGATTCATCGAATTGACGCGCCAGACTTGTCAAATTGGAGGCAACGAATGACGACCATTTTCCTGTTGCTTGCACAGTACGGCGCCATCGCCGTTGTGCCACTCGACATCGTGGCGCGGGACTACTTCCCCCACCTGAGTCCGGAGAAGCTGCTCCGCAAGATCAGTCTGGGGGAAATTCGCTTGCCCGTGGTCCGCATCGAGGGATCGAACAAGAGCGCCAAGGGCGTTCATGTAAACGACTTAGCCGACTACATTGACGCGCGCAGGGCAGCAGCGCAAAAAGAATGTGTACAGCTATGCGGCTGATACGCCTATGTTCGCTTTTGGTGCCCTTGCACTGCGGCAACTACCGCGGTCAATGCTTGCGATACTCTAGTGACTGTTGCAGCCCGCGAATACAAAGCGTGGTCTTCCGCAGACTTCGTGGCATCGCCAGGGTCATGCCCACAATACTCCGCAACAGCGTCTTCAAGCGTCTCAAGGGCCACGCCGATCTCTTGTGACAACTGGGGCCACAGCGCACTGATTAGCGTGGCCTTGTTTGCGAGGTCGCGTTGTTGCTTGTGGAAGGTGGGGAAGTAAGTCGATTTAGGACCTGTATCCTCCTCAGGGAGGTCGGTCATCACCTGTGAGCAGAACGTGATTACCGGCTCGATTGCGTTGGGAAACGCCACCGATCGCATCCAAAAGTCGTCTTGAATCGACTGCTCGCGGTCGCGCTCGCTCTTCCGCACGTCCTTACGGTGGTTGAAATAGAACGTTCCGGCAGAAACGAGAACTGCGACCAACGAGAGCCACAGCGACGGCTGCAGGTACCAAGGCTGCCCAATCGCCTTCATTGGTATGGGATCTTTCGCCTCGATAATGACGTGCGCAACAGTATTCCCCGCACCAATTTGGGCGGTAGGAAGCACGGAGGCGGGGGCGGAAGCGGGACTGCTAGCGCTCGCCGGGGCAGGATGAGCGGCTGCCACCGGCTGCGAAGTAACCTTCGGAGTCAAGAGCCAGAAAAAAGGCTTTTTGACTGCAAGGCCCGACCTGCATAGTCAGCGAACGCATCCATCAGCACAGGCTTGGCATGGAAGCGAAATTTTCGGAAGAACGCTTCCTGACTCCCCGCTTTCAGGACGCTCGGCCCAAACAAGCCGAGAAAAAACGAACTTGTCACCGAATACGTCTCATCTGGGATGTCTACCGAAACCGTGTCCGACGTTGCGTCAACGCTGTCAAGGGAATACTTCTGACGCAGTGACTCTCCCCGCGGGCGTCCAGAGTAAACAGGACCCTCTATGTCGCGAAAATTAATTGTCATTGCCGTTCCCATGTTGTGAAACCTCCTCGACCAAGGTGCTATCGGCTAAGGAAAGAGGAAATTTTATACTGATAATCGTCCCGGGGAAGCGGAGAGGACCAAGACTTTTAACGTACTTGGTGTCAGGCCGCTCATTCAGGTCGTTTGTATCATTGAAAGCAATAATCTTGCCGGCGCCAGGCCGCGTCGCCATCCGGTGCGTGCCATCAAAGAGCACATAGGTGCTGCCGGAAATGATCGCCATGCGCGCATCCGACCCCGACACATTGCACACATCGTGGATCGTCTGAAAGAAGTCTATGAGTTCAACTGTACCTTGTCCACGGGTATCCCGCTCGTCACGGTTCAAACGACTGACGTTTCCTTGCAGTGCCACCACCGTCAACAAATCGTCCTCGTTCCATGAGGTGCCGAAGAGACGCTTCCGTGCATGCATATCGAGGTACGGCTTAACCTGGCGCCAGGTGTACTCGCCCTCAGCAGTCCTCATAGATTCCGCGATGCTTCGGCCAAAGTTGAAGATGGCTATCTCGCACATTGGGACATCGAGCGAATTGTCAAGATACCCCTGCACCGACCAGTCTAGGTAGCCCGCATGATCCTCGGCGTTTGCCAAGATCTCGCCGAGGTACGTCAACAATTGGTGCTTACCTAGATCCGTAAGCTCCCATTTGTGATCCCTTAGACATGCATCGATGTGATCGACAAACTTCCGCTGCTGAAGATCCTTGTAGTCCGCTTTGGATCCGTCGGCCGGACTGTAATAGTTCCGGTTGCGAGCGTCGAAGATCCGCAGAGTCTTCGCTTCATCCTTGCTGAGCGCCTCATGGGCGATTTCCATGTGCTTTATGATGCCCATGGCTTTTATGAATCGCTTGACCGATTCATCCAACGGATATACGCCCGCCACCCGCAACTGCCGCTTCCGCTGGCGCCATTTAATCTCGACATTGCGCTCGACTGCAACGATGTCAAGCAGCGCGTTCGCGGCGAGATCGTACTTCTCCAAATACCGATGGTCGAAGACAACCTTTTGGATGTTCTGCCCGTCTAGGCCCGCTGCAAAGGCGGTCAGCGTATCGAGGACAAGATCCGGGTCATCAATGATGGAGAAATGCTTGGGAACGACTACTCGCAATTCGTTGTTTTTGCGGACCGGCAATGCCCGACGGGCGCACGCAGCGAGCATGCCAATGACCTCCGACCGTCTCCGAAAGCGAGATTGCTGCAGCGCTGCTCGGCGCGCGCTTCGACGCCGGCGTTTTTCCCGTCGGGCAGCGTAGCGCGCCCGCTGGCGCGCCAGCTTCTCCCCCTGATATACAGAATACTCAACCGTGCTTTTTCTCATGACCCGTCCCAGACCAACCCGGGATCATGCCATATACACCCGACCCTACCCACCCCCAAGACGAAGGATCATCCAACAGCAGCTATGGAGGACTGCTCGACAAGTGCAACATTGGTGCTACACGCTTTTGCAGCACCGGCTACAGCCCTTACCCAGCTTGATTGCACCGCTCCCAGTTCCCCCAATCCATCATCGGTGCAACCGATATTCTGCGGCCCGTTGATTTTGCTGGGATTCCGCCTCCAGCCTCGGTTTGCGGGGGATTCTGAACGTGTGCCATTTCCTACGGTTACTGCCTCTTTAGGCTCATTTTTGAGCTCGGGTGTTTCAATGTTGCACTGAAAAAACCATGCTGCACCGGAAACCATGGGCACCATTCATCAGCGCGAACGCAAGGACAGGAGTATAGGCGACGCCGCCGCGATCCGCCCGAAGCCAGGCGGCAAGGTGGTGCTCTCCGAAACCAAGACGGTTGATCGCCGCCAGGCCGCCGCGACCTGGATGGAAAAACGCGAGCGCGAACTGGCACAGCCCGGCGCGCTGGAAACCGCGCAGCGGGATGACCCACTGCTGAGCGCCGTGATCGACCACTACATCAGAGATGTCTCGCAAGGACATCGGCCGGACGAAAACACAGGTGCTCCGCGCCATCAAGGCAGCACCGATCGGCTCGATGCACTGCTCGAAGATCCGCAGCCAGGAGATCACACAGTTTGCGCAGAGCCTCGGCGTACTGCCGCAAACGGTCGGCAACTACCTCATCTTTGCGATAGCTCGCCCGGCTTGGGGCTACCCGCTCGATCAAACGGCGATGGATGATGCACGCAAGGTGGCGAAGAAACTCGGCGTGACAAGCCGCTCTGTAGCCCGCAACCGCCGGCCGACGATGGCTGAACTCGACCTGCTCATGGCGCACTTCGGCAACATCCGCGCGAAACGGGTGGATAGCACGCCGATGCAGGCGCTCACCGCGTTCGCGATCTTCTCCACGCGCCGACTGGAGGAAATGTGCCGAATCACGTGGGACGATTTGGACGAGCCGAGTGAGCGCATCATGGTGCGCGATCTGAAACACCCCGGCGAAAAGCTTGGCAACGATGTCTGGTGCGACCTGCCGGCCGAGGCTATGCGCATCATCAAGGCCCAGCCGAAACGCGAGGCCAGGATCTTCCCGGCCAACAGCGACTCGGTGAGCGCCGCTTTCACCCGGGCCGCCAAGCTTCTGGAGATTGACGACCTGCACCTGCATGACATGCGGCACGAGGGAGCCAGCCGGCTGTTTGAGATGGGCCTGAGCATCCCGCGCGTCGCAGCTGTGACTGGGCACAGGAGCTGGCAGAGCCTGAAGCGCTATACCCACTTACGGCACGATGGGGACCGTTTCGCCGGCTGGAAGTGGCTTGACGTCGTGGCACCAGCCAGCCAGGCAGTGGTCGCTGTAGGTTCAGCCTAAGTAACACTGTATATCCATACAGTTAACTCAGCCTTTACAAAATCCCGTCGTGTACTCCCTATACTGTATATTCATACAGTAAACGTGCTGCATTCCGCAGCACCCACCAACGCTCGGAGTTGCCGCCATGCCTGATACTCGCGCCATCAAGTACATCGTCGTGCCCTACCGTAAAGGCAAGGGCGAAGCGCTCCTGCCTGGCGAGATCCGCCAGGCATCCAGCGAAGTCGGCGCTATCCGCATCGCGAACGGCATGGCCTCAAGTTTCGTTGGCGTCGCGGCCTATGAGGTGCTGGTGGACGAGGAAACCGGCGAGATGGGTTCGCCCCGAATCCTGGTGCAGGAAGGGAGCGTCCCCGCTCTCGGCGAGTGACAAAAAGGGGCGCTGCCCCCTCCTCCCACAATCCCACTTCCTTTCCGGCCACACGGCCGAACTGCGCCGGCCTTGCGACACCATATTAGTATCGCCCGACGCGATCACCGTGCAGGACGTCGAGACCCGCCATCTTCAGGCCATGGTCTGGTTGGCGGAGTACCTATCGTTCGACGCCGACTGCCAGCACTACCGCTTCGGAGTGGCCCGGCCCGCCGTCAAACCGCCGCTGAAAGCGTGCTTCCCCCGGCGGTGAAGTTCATCTTAGTGGTGAACGGAATGGCCCAAGGCGCGCAGATGATGGCGAGGCTGGCCAGGCTCAACACGCCATCAGCGCACTCGGACATCCAGGCTTGCGCGTCGTGGCGTTCGACCCGGATACGCTGAGCGAGGCAAACATGGGCCGCCAGCTGTTCAGTGCGGCTGATGTGGGGCAGAACAAGGCGGCGGAGCTGACGCATCGCGTGAACATGCACTTCGGCCTCGACTGGGTCGCCCAGTCCAAGCGCTGCGGGTTGGCCGAACTCTTGAGCGTCATAAGCGGCGCGTTCGTGATCGTATGCGTCGGCAGCGCGAAGGCCCGGCGGGAGATCCATCATCAGTGCATTGACAAGAAGCGCGATGTCTACCTGCTGGACCTCGGCAATCATGCAAGCGATGGACAGGCGATTTTCGGTCACACCCAGCGCGGCTGCGGCAGATTCCGAATTGGCATCGGCACCGTTTATCCGCTCAAGTGCCCGAACTGCGAGATGCTAGTCGTCGCAGTCAACGCTGATCTGATCAATCTCGCGTTTCGCAACTCGATATGCATCATCGATCGCGATCTCTTCCGAGGCCGCAGGCTCCCGAGTGTTTTGCCTGTGTCCGTGCCCACGGATGACATACGACCAGTCCCACCGATTGCTCGCGACCTCTCTCGCCTGGATGGAGATATCCCGACCTCTGTACTTGAAGTCCATATGTGCCTCCCCGGATCTCGGAAGACCGTAGCACGCAGTGTGGTTGAGCCGGATGGTGATACGGTGCTCAGTGAGCGCCCGGATTCGCCCGGCCTTCGTCTATGAGCTTCTCGGCATAGTCGCGCGCATGCTGCCACGCCTCGCCTTCGGAAAAGTACTGCCCAGGCACGGGTTCATGCTCGAAGATCTTGATCGAGCTGCCGTCCCCCGCCTTTGCACAGATCGTCACCTCGCCATGCCAGGGCCCACCAGTTGGGGATGCTGCGGAAGCCTCATACCAGTGATCTTTGTAGTACGTGAAGCCTTGGAGATCCATAGCTTTCTCCAGTTGTTCAAGAGGATCGTAGCACGGCCCAAGGACCCACGATCGGCTTCATTTCGGGCATTGCCCTGCCCTAGGTCAGGATCCACATCGAAGGCTCAAACAAGAGCGCAAGGGGATCCACGTAGGCGACTTGGCAAAATACATCTACGAACGGCGGGCCGCAGCTCAGAAAGAATGCACCCAGATGTGTGACTAAGGAAGGTTTCTTGACTGATTTCGGAGTGGCCGCGCGAATCTCATTTGCGCAAGGCGCAATCTAACGCAGGTTCTGCCGGCTCGCGGCATGGGCCGGTGCCTTACTGTGTTCATCTCGGGGCGGAAGCTGTGACTTCGAAACAGCTTGCGTTGGGCAATGGGAGCCTGGCGCTCTGGCGAATGCGACCGACTTCCGCCCTGGAGACTGAGCGCACCTATCGGAACCCGGAGTTCCACCGAGTGCAGCCGGAATGAAGACATGATTTAGCTCAATGGCATGCGAGTAGAAAGGCCTACGATTCAAGAGAACAAAGGGGCCATACGCCAGAAGCCCCTGCACGCAAAGCTTGCGTACATGGAAGGAGCACTGAGACCGGAAAACTAAAAGTGACAAACGAGCCACATTGACCCCGCGTGTGGCAACGCGTTTACCTGCGCAAGCGCTGCTTTTGGATGCAACGCGTTTGCGACTGTGTCTAGCGGGGCGGGATACGACACCGCCAGACGCTCAGACCCTTGCCTCTGGCCCCAGTGCGGCTGGAAGTATTGCCCGGCAGATACAGAGAATAAAGCAACATAAATTGATGGCTTCACAAGTCTTTCTAATGGTGCGTGTTGGCACATGACGCGCGCACGTGAAGTGTGGTGAAATTCGGCGCCGTATGACACCTGTGGTACTGCGGTCAATGAACAGGCGGCGAATGAAAAAGCAACTTAAATCGGACCAGCTTCGAACCTTCCTTGCTGTCGCACAGCAACGCAATTTCACTCGAGCCGCACACATGCTGCATTTGACGCAGGCCGCCGTCAGCATGCAGATCCGGCAATTGGAGTTGGATATCGAAGCGCCGCTATTCGTGCGAAGTCCACGCCTGCTTACCTTGACGCCAGCAGGGGAAACGCTGCAAGTCTATGCGGAGCGAATCCAGGAGCTTCACGAGCAAGCGTGGCAGGCATTGTCGTGCGTGACCTACGAACGATCGCTGCGTATTGGCACGCCAGACGCCTATGCCAGCCTGGTACTGCCTGCGGCACTGCGTGCCTTCACGTTCCAGTTCCCGGCTGTCCAGGTGGAGGTAGTCTGCTTGTCTACGCTCGAGCTTGGGCGCAGGTTGGAGAGCGGCTCGCTGGACCTCGCCGTAGGCACGTGTTGCCCTCAATTTCCAGGGCCGCCTATTTATTCCGAGGAACTTGTCTGGGTTGTGGCTTTGTCTGCAACTAACCTGGCCGCCCAGCGGCCCCTCCCATTGGCCATGTTCGAAGTGGCCTCGGCCCCTCGGGCGCATGTTGTACATGCGTTGGAGTCGGCATCGATCCCCTATCGTTGCGTGTACTCCAGTCCAGATACGATGGGAATCCTCGCCTGTGCGCAGGCTGGCAACGCCATCGCCGCAGTACCCAAGCAATCAGTGGGCGGAAAACTCCGGATCATTGGGCTTCAGGAGGGACTGCCGGACCTTGCGCCACTGGAAATCACCATAGCCAACGGCAGGACACCGAATGGACCGGAGAAGCAAGCGTTGATGGATCTACTCACTGCGCCCTCCATTTGTCGGTTGGACTCGATGACGAGTTCCTATGCGGGGGCTTCGCGCGTGTAAGTGCCCCCTTCGATGAAAGGGACTGCGCCGTTTCAAAGAACCAGCGAGACGCAATCACGCAATGGCGATGAGCAGGCGCTTGGAATTCAGCTTCAAAGCTAGGTTTCTCGGGCGTCCGGCGGCAGTCTCGATCCCTGCCATTACGCCCATACCAGTGCATTCCCCCGACGCGCGCCCACCTGCCCGCGCAACAGCCCCCCTCGTTCACCTCACCCGGCGTGGCAAAGCAGACAGAATGCGGTGTGCCCCACCCTTTCGGGGGGGCGTGCGTGGCTGCCGCCAGCAGCCATTCCTAGCCAGGAGCTTTCAATGTTGATGCGAGACGCAATCCCCCATGTGCTTAGCCGCGGTAGCGACATGTTCACGCGAGACATACAGGAGACGCCCCCGCAAAAGACGTTCCATCATGCAATCGATATCTATCTCAAGGATTCCAACGCCTTCATGAATACTTACTTTGCGCGCTACTTCGAGTGGCAGGGCGTCTGCCGGGAACGCTGGTTCCACGAGTGCATTCACGACAACCTGCTGGCTGCCGGAGGCGTGTTCGTGACCAAGCGCGCGCATCAGGAGTACGTGGAAGAGACCTTCCCGTTCCAGAAGGTGGACTGCTACCTGAATACCTTCCAGGTGAAGCAGTGCTCGGCTTACCTGCTGTTCCGCTTTTGCGTCGGGGGGCGCCCGGTGTCGCTCGGCTACCAGCAGATCGTGTTCGCCGGCAGGGACAAGCGCATCATGCGCTTCCCGAAGGAGATCGTGGAGCGCGTCAAGGAGTATGAATTGAAGCTGCCTACCTTCGCTAGCTAAACGGGCCCCGCCCCGCTGGCCGGCACGTGGCTGGCGGGGCGGGCACGCAGGGCACGGCCTTTGCCCGTATGCGCGTCCGGCAGGCGCAGTGTGAAGGTGGTGTGGACGCCGCGCACGGATTCGCATTGGATGCGGCCATCGAAAGCCTCGACCACGCGGCGGCAGAAGGCCAGCCCCATGCCGGCGCCACTGCCGTGGGCCTTGGTGGAGAAAAAGGGATCGAAGATCCGTGGGAGGACTTCCGGCGCGATGCCGGGGCCGGTATCGCTGAAGCGAAGCAGCCAGCAGCCGCGTTCTTGCACCGCACCGATCTCGATGCGGCCGTTGCCGCTCGCGCGCATGGCCTGCAGAGCGTTCTTGAGCAGGTTGAACAGCACGTAGACCAGCAGCGTATCGGAGCCCCGGAAGCACCAGGCTGGGTCAATCTGGCCTACCGTCACCCGTTCCCGCTCCCCCGCCTGGAAAGGATAGCGATCGAGAGCGGACACCACGCAGTGCTGCAGGGATTGCGCGGTGAAGCTACGGCGGTCCAGCCGTTCCAGCGTGACGGAGGCAAGCGCCATGTCGATCACGGTGTGGGTGCCATCGATCTCCCGTTGGATGGAGGCGACCAGACCGGCGGCCCGGTCCAGTTGCCCGGGCCGCATGCGGCCCTCGCACAAGCCGTGCGCCACCGCCAGTTGATAGCCGGCCAGCAGATCGGGCCAGGCTCGGCCGATTTCGTCGGCCTGCAGGCGGATCGTGGTCAAGGGAGTGCGCACCTCGTGCGCCACGGTAGCCGCCAGCGAGAAGGGGTGCATCAAGTCGTAGCGCACAATGGTCACCGCAAGAATGCCCAGGCTGACGCCGATGAAGATTACCCCTGGCGGATAAAAGGCATAACCGTAGTTGGCCGCGTAGTCGACCGCGGCCAGCGAGTAAAGGCACAGGCTCACCAGGCACAGATCCAGACGCTTGCACTTCTCGCCCGTGGCGTTGCGGCGCGCGGCCAGCAGCAGCCAGCCGCTGCGGCAGGCCAGCAGCACCGTCTGCGCCACATGCAGCGGATGCAACCGCCCGGCCTTGGGGTACTCACCGAAGAAATAGGTATAGACGCCGGACACCACCTCACCGCCAGTCAGCACCATCACCGCCAACACCAGGGACAGTCCGTAGGAAACCAGCAGCAGCGGCCGCTCGGTGCGGCACTCGGTGACCTCGGTCACGAAGTGATAGAAACAGGTTGGCAGGAAGATGATGAACAGATAGCCCACCTTGGCGAGCAGCAGCGCCACATCCGGCTGCTCAGCCTGGAACAGGAAGGCCCAGGTTCCCTGCCAGGCAAAGGTGGTCACGCACAGCAGAAAGAAGGACGTGGAAATGCGCGTGACGCCCTTGGTGACCAGCACGTACAAGCCGAATCCCAGAAAAATGGCGGACACGAAGGCTGGCAGGATGGCGTACATGGGGTTCCGGAGGAGCGGGTCGGCGCGCCCGGACGGGCGTCAGGCTGACCGGCAGCCGCCATTTTAAGTCGCGGCAAGCGCACCTGTGCAAAGTCCGGCTAATGACAGCCCTGCACGATATTGAAGGCCGGGGCCTGCCTGGCTAGTTCACCTGCCCGGCGTCGATGGTCCGCATGGCCGAGGCTTCCGCCAGGGCGATCGCGGCTTCCGCCGTGCCGGCCACGCCAGCCTCTTCCTCGAATGAAGGCTGCGGCGCGTCGCCAAAGGCGTCGGAAATGATAACCGTCGCCGTATAGCCGCCACCAGCCAGCGCTGCCGCGCGTACCACCACGGCATAGCCGCCGTACTCGAATCGTCGTTCCATCGCGCAGCTCCTCGTCGCTGGGGATGAAGCCATGATAGATGGACACGTCGCTGCGTGGCCAGGAGAAGGCATTGAGCCCGCATGCGGCGTGGCGCGGGTCAAGCACCTCAGCCCACCCTGAGCGCTGGCGGGAATACGCACCAGCACCCGTCGGCATGGCGGAAGAAGAACATCGACAACTGCCCCGACGGGCGGGCCACATCCACTCGGATACAGCCGCTGCGGCAAGCCCGCGAACTGCGCACGCGGGTGATCCGCGCGGGCGCCGCCAGGTTGGAGCCGAGCCATTTGTCGATCAGCCCACGCAGGGATATCTTGGCGGTTTGCATGTCAGTCTCCTTGACTTGCCTTGTTGAAGCGACCCACGTCACGCGCCAGGCGCTAGGCGGCACGGGCACCGGAGTGCGTGCCCTTGAACTCGGTCTCGAGAAATGCCCTGAGCAAGTTGGCCACGGTCTGCATGGCCATGGAGGGGTGGTGCAGGCAGGCTTCCACTTGCTCACTGCGGCCTTCGCCAAACAGGCACCAGGTGCAGAAATGCTCGCAATTGTTGGTCAGGAGCCGGTAGTTGTCTTCACCGAGGCGGGAGCGGGCGCGCGCCACGGCTTCCAGGCCGACATACCTGGCGCAAGGATTGGCCTTCACGGTAACCGTGTGGCCGGCCGCAAAAACTTTCACCGTGGTTTCCTCCACTGGGCCGCGATGGAGCGAGCCAGCAAAGCCGGCATAGTGGACCACCTTGCCTTCGCCGATGTAAATGCCGTGGTGGGCATAGCCGCGGCGTTCCGTGACCAGGTGCGCGCCTAGGGGAAGGTCGGCATCGATGGCCTTGTCTAGTTGTTGGTGTTGGTGGTTCATGGCTGCCTCTGATCTGTTTGCTTGCCGCAGGCATTGCCTGCTGGTTGCCATACCGTCCGCATCAACCGTGCCACCCGCCGCCGTCCCAGGCAAATCAAGAGATTGCGGGGATTTCAACCGGCCAGGCAGGGGAAAAGCGTCTGCGGCCAGCCAACAGCCTGATGCCAATAGTGTTGGTGGCATGGCATCAGAGGAGCCCCCGATGCCGTGTAAGCCATGACGAAGTGGATGCGAAGGCCGCGGCAGTGCACTACGGCGCGACTTCGCGCAAGACGGCTGCCGGGCGGCGAGCCCGAGTCAAATCGGTGGGTTCCCCCCCACCATACCGGTGGAGGGTGTTGGCGTTGCGCCAACGCTTACGGCCCCGCCGCGAAGTCCGAGATCGGCCCGGCGTCGCCAACGAAGAGGGGAAACACAGAAAATTCAAGCACTTACGGCGCCGCATCGGGCCAGCCACATCACTGGCATGCGCTTTGCTCTGTAGAAGCATGGCAAGTAGCCACGGACCGCAACACAGCCCCTACCCATCCCACGCACCGGAGACCATCATGGCGGCGCTCACCATCAAAGACCTCTACACCAACCGCACACTGGACGGCCAGGCCATGGCGGCCATCCGGGGCGGCGGCGCACCCTGGGTATTCGGCTGGATCCAGCCCTATTCCCCGCCCCGGCAAAGCGTTGGTCCCGTCGTCAACTTTTACGAGATCAACAACAGCTTCTATGCTGATCAGATGGTTAACCAGTTCCAGAACATCGACGTTCGCAATACGGCGCCCGGCGCGAACATCAATGTGCAAGCGGGACAAGGGGCAAGAAACGACGGCCGGATGTAACCCGGTTCGCGCTCAGCCCGCACGGTCCGGCCATGCGCCGCCCGCCACGCCAATGCCGCCCGGGCACTGGCGTGGCGTTGTGGCGTCCTAGCTCGCCCGAACACCGGAGATGATCGTGACCTGTGCATCGCAATTCCGCTGGACTTCAGCCGCTCGCACCGATGTCGGCCTGGTGCGGGAGCGCAATGAGGATGCCTGCCTCGCCCAGCCGGAGCGGGGGCTCTGGGTGGTGGCGGATGGCATGGGCGGCCACGCGGTTGGCGACTATGCCAGCAATCTGGTCGTGGAGACGCTGTCCCGGCTGGCCCTGCCGCACAGCCTCGAAAGCTTGCTCGACGGGGCCCGCATCGCCTTGCAGGACGTCAATCGCGAACTGCTGGAGGAAGCGGCGCGCCGGCAGGTCCGGCGCATTGGCAGCACGGTGGTGGTGCTGATGGCGTGCGAACGCTTCTGTGGCTGCCTGTGGGCAGGCGACAGCCGCATCTACCTGTACCGGGACGCGCACCTGACCCAGTTGACCCGGGACCACAGCCGCGTGGAAGAACTCAAGGCGCGCGGCCTGATCACCGCGGAAGAAGCCGTGCATCACCCTGCGCACAACACCATCACCCGCGCGGTCGGCGCGAATACGGCACTGGAACTGGACCAGACCTGGGTGGAAGTCGCGGACGCCGATATGTTCCTGCTCTGCAGCGACGGCCTGAGCAATGAACTGCGGGACCCGGAGATCGCCAGCGTGCTGGCCTGCGGCGATTGCGAGCTGGCGGCGCAGGCACTGGTGACTGCGGCGCTGGGCCGCGGCGGCCACGACAACATCTCGGCGGTGGTGGCGCGCGCGGAGGATCTCTACGCCTCGGACAAGACCATGGTAAATCCCGCGCTGTAGCCTGGCGCGCGGTTCACCGCCCTCCCTCCTACCGCGCCTTGCCGCCCTGCGCCGCGCCCTGGTTGCGAAAATCCTTGGAATGGATGCCGTGTTTCTTGAGCAGCATCTGCAGGTGCGAGCGATTCATGTCGAAGCGCCTGGCCAGCTCCGCCACCGTGCCGCCGACCTCCTGCAATCCCCGCTCGAGAAAAGCGCGTTCGGCTTCATCGCTGGCGGCGCGCTTGGCTTCGCTGAGTGACGTGGCCGTGGATGCATCCACCACGAGCGGTGCCACGGCGCCGCTGGCTGCCGGCGCCGATGGCTTGGGCCGCAGGTCCTGCGGAAGATGCTCTAGATCGGCCGTGTCGCCGGCGAGGCAGGAGGTCCGGTACATCAGATTGCGCAACTCGCGGATATTGCCCGGGTAGGCGTAATTCATCAGGAAGTCGCGCAGGCGCGGGGTGAGCTTGATGGGCCGGCGCTTTAGCACGCCGGCGGCCTCGTCGCCGAAATAAGCCACCAGCAAGGCGATTTCGTCGCGCCGCTCGCGCAGCGGCGGCAGGGTGACGTGGATCACGCTGAGGCGGTAGAACAAGTCTTCGCGAAACTTGCCCTCCTCGCTCAGGCGCCGCAAGTCCCGGTTGGTAGCTGCAACGATGCGCGTGTCGACCGAAATGGTCTCGTCGGAGCCGACCCGCTGGATCTCGTGCGACTCCAGCACGCGCAGCAGCTTGACCTGCCCGGTGAGAGGCAATTCGCCAATCTCATCGAGGAAGATGGTGCCGGTGTGCGCGCTCTCGAACTTGCCGCGGCGATCGTTGGCGGCGCCCGTGAAGGCGCCCTTCTTGTGGCCGAACAACTCCGACTCCAGCAGGTTCTCAGGGATCGCCCCGCAGTTCACCGAGATATAGGGCTTGTCCGTCCTGGAGCCGTTGGCATGGATCACCTTGGCCATCAGCTCCTTGCCCGTGCCGCTCTCGCCATCGATCAACACCGGCAGATCGGTGGGCGCTGCCTTCTCGGCAATCTCCAGCGCCTCCAGCAGCTTCGGGTTGTCGCCGAAGGTGCCCTCGAAAATAAAGCTGCGCTCCAGCAACGCCTGGCGGCGCTCGCGCGGCGCCAGGTCGGCCGGCGCAGGCTCCGCCACGGCCGCCTGCACGAAGCGCTCCTTGTGCGATAGCTGCATCACCTCGTCGCGCAGCGTGGTGGCCTGCTTGAGCAGCTTCTCGATCTCCGTGCGCTCGAGCTTGGAGGCCCAGCGCAACGTGGAGCGCAGGATCTCGATCCTCTCGATCAGACCGGCATAGGAGATGGCCGACCCGACGGAGCCACCCTGGTTGAACAGCTTCATGTCGCGCTCCCCCATGCATCGCGCTACGGCAGATATGCCAGATGCGCCGTTGCTGCCCAGCGGCACCCGGGCTATGCAATAGCGCTCACTCCGAGCTCAGTTGCTTCTGCACCAGCTGGTAGTACATGCCCTTGCGCTCCAGCAACTCCTCATGCCGTCCTTGCTCGACGATGGCCCCTTCGTACAGCACCAGGATCTTGTCCGCGCGCATGATGGTGCTCAGGCGGTGCGCGATGATCACGGCCGTGCGGCCCTGCAGGATCTCCTGCATGTTGCCAAGGATATTGCTCTCCGATTGCGTGTCCAGCGCAGAAGTTGCCTCGTCGAAGACCAGCAGGCGCGGATCGTGATAAAGCGCGCGGGCAATGCACAGGCGCTGGATCTGACCGCCAGACAAACCCACGCCGCGCTCGCCCACCACCTGCTCGTAACCCAGCGGCAGCTTGCTGATGAACGCGTGGGCATCGGCCATCTTGGCGACTTCCTCGATATGGCGACGATCCGGGCTGTCGTCGCCGCAGGCGATGTTCTCGGCGATGGTGCCCGAGAACAGCAGGTTGCTCTGCATCACGTAGCCGATCTGCGCGCGGTAATACTCTTTGTCGATCACGCCGAGGTCGTAGCCGTCCACGGTGATCTTGCCGTCCGTGGGCACGTAGAATCCCACCAGCATCTTGGCCAGCGTGGTCTTGCCCGATCCGCTGCGTCCCACGATGGCCAGCAATTCGCCGGGCTTGATGCTGAAGCTGATGTTCTCCAGCACGTAGGGCGTTTCGGCGCCGCCGTAGCGGAAATAGACGCCTTCCAGGTTGATCTCGCCTTGCAGGTCCGGCAGCATCACGCGCGACGCCAGATCCTGCGGCTTTTGCTCCGGATCGAGGTCCAGCACGTCGCCCAGGCGCTCCATCGCCACGCCGGCATCGTTGAGCTGGCCCCACAATGCCACCAGCCCCATCAAAGGCGCCAGCACGCTGCCCATGAAGGCGTTGAAGGCAATGAGCTGGCCAACGGTCAGCTCGCGCTGCAGCACCAGGTTGGCGCCCACCCATAGCACCGCGATGGTGGTCGCGGCATTGAGCAACTGGCTGGCCAGCCCAACCAGGATATGGAATGCCTGCGCCCTGTACTGGACCTCCAGCGCCTTGGCGTACTTCTTCTCCCACTTCAGGCGCACCGGGCGCTCGATTCCCATGCCCTTGACCGTTTCCACCCCGCCCAGCGCTTCCATCAGGTAGGACCGCGCATCGGTCGTGGTGGTGAACACCTCGCGCGCGAAAGCCTTGACCTTTGGCGTTGCCACGATCGTCAGGATCGCGATCGGGACCACGAAGGCGATCAGCACCAGTGTCATCTTGACGTTGTAGAGAAACATGATGGTGAAGTAGATAAACACCATCAGCAGGTTGAGCGCCGTCGTCACCGTCGACTCGGTCAGGAAGGCGCGGATAGTCTGGTTCTCCTGGAAGCGCGCGAAGATGTCGCCCGTCTTGCGCTTGGCAAAGAAGGAAAACGGCAGCGACAAGGTGTGCTTGAAGAAGTGCGACATCATGGCAAAGTCCATATTGCGCACCATGAAATTGGCGAGATACGCCCGCACCGAACTCATCAGTTGCGAAAACACGCTGGAAACGATCAACCCAAGTATCAGCAGGTTCAGCAGACCCATGTTCTGGTGCACGACCACCCCGTCAAGGATGTTCTGGATGATCAGGGGCGGCACCACGCCCAGCACCTGGATCACGAAGGTCGCCATGAACAGGTGCGCAAGGATCCGTTTGTACGGCGCCAGGTAGCCGATGAAGCGCAGCCAGGGCGAGCGTGCCACCGCCAGTTGCGCCATGCTTTCGCCGGAGGTGAAAAGCAGGCAGGTGCCGCTCCACCCGCGCTCGAACTCCTCCACGCCCATCTTGCGAAAGCCGAGGGCCGGGTCCGCCACCCACACCCAGCGCTTCGAGACGCCGTAGACCACCACGTAGTGGTAGCCCTCCCAGTGCACGATGAACGGCAGCTCGAAACCCAGCAGGGAATCATGCGTGCACTGCACGCCGCGGGTGGTAAAGCCGAGCGACTCGCCGGCGCGGGCCAGGCTGTCCAGCGTGGCGCCCTGCGTGGTCACGTTGGCCAGCTCGCGCAGCTTGCCGAGCGTCATGGGGATGCCGTGATGGCGGCAGATCATCGCCAGGCAGGCAGCGCCGCAATCCATCTCCTCGGCCTGCTCGACCAGGGCGAAACGGCGGATAACGCGTTCGCCAAACTCCGGCTTCGAGCGCAGGTCGAGCATCACCGGATGCTTGCGCCGCTCGGCCATCCTCTTTTGCCGGTGCAGTTCCCTGTCGATAAAGCGTATGCGCTCTTCCAGCACCTCGCGCAGCTTGGGATTGCGCTCCAGGATCAGCTGCACGGTCTTTTCCGGAATCACCAGCAGCCGCGCATCCGTGCCGGCGATGGCCGACGCAATCTGTTCTTGTCGCATCACGCAGGCACGCTCGCCAAAGATATCGCCCTGGCGCAAGGTCGCCAATGGATACTCGACGCCCTCCTCGGTCCGCACAATGCGCACTTCGCCCTGGCGCACCACGTACAGGCGGCGATCCTCCCGTGCATCCTGCTTCAGGATCTCCTTGCCGGCGGAAACGCGCTTCACCCCCACGCTGCGCACGGCCTCCTCCAGCTCACTCTTGTCGAGCTTGCCGCGCAGGTCGAACAAGCGGGCGACAAAGCCGCCGGCCGAACTGATCGCCACATAGCTGGCGACAAAAGCCATCGCCGCCGGATTTTGCGCAATCATGGGCTCGGTCACGCTGCGCGGAATAAAGAGCAGCTCGGTCTTGGCGGACGAGCGCACCGAGGATTCATGCCGGTACTCGCGCAGCATGGCAATGTCGGCGAACACCTCGCGCGCCTTGCGCACGCCGAGGCTGACTTCCTTGCCATTGTCTTCGTTGAAGATGCGCACGGACCCCGACTTGATGATGAAAAGCCCGTCTGCCGCCTCGCCCGCGTTGCAGATGGTCTCGCCAAAGCCGTACGAAAGCGCTTGCGCATGCTCCGCCAGCCGCTCCATTTCCTCGCGCGAGAACGGCGAGAGTATTTCCACGCCGGCCAGGAAGTCGGCGAGCGGATGCAGTTCGGGACTGGCTTCCATATGCGTCTGAGCGCCAGCGGCTAGCGCGCTTCGATGACGTGTTCCTGCGCCCTGGCCATCAGCCAGTCTTCACGCAGGAGCCGGCGCACCTCCGCCGCCACATCGGCATCGAGCGTGGCAGGATGCTTGGCGCTCACCATGAAGATCTCGAAGAAGGAGCGGTCCTGGGACGGGAACGGACCGAGCAGGTCGCCGGTGGCGGCGTTGAACACCTTGGCTTCAATATCCGTCTTCAGCGAGCCGCGCAGTACCTTGCCGATCGCGCCGCCCTGCTCCTTCGTGTCCGCGATGGAGTGCTCTCGCGCCATCTCGGCAAAGCTGTCGGGATCGTCCCGCAGATAGGAGATCAGCTCCTTTGCCTTGCCCTCGGCGTCCACCACAATATGGCTCACCTCGATGCTGTCGAACTTCGGCGAGTGCAGCTTGAAGTAGGCCTCGACCGCCTTGTCGCTGGCCACCTCGGCAAGCATCTTTTCCTGGAAGAGGCTATCGGTCACGAACGCCTCGAACTCATCCAGGCTCACACCGAGCACATCGAGATAATGGTTCATCTGCGTCGCGCGGTGCAAGCCCTGCACACGCCGGAACTGGTCGGCGCGCTCCTGGATTTCCTCCGGCGCCACGGTAATGCCCTGCTTCTTCGCCGCGTGCACCGTGAGCTTGTCCCTGACGATCTGCTCGATCAGCCCTTCGAACTGGCCCGTGAGCTTCAAGACCCGGATGAATTCCTCGACCCCGATGACTTCATCGTCGACCCGCACAATCGCTGTCATCTCGTCAGCTCCTTGATTGTTTCCCATTTGCCAAAATCCGCCCGCACGCAGGTGCGGGCCGCCGATGCGTCTCCAACCACTTTCCAGGCGTTGCCGCTATCCGCTGGCTTCAGCCCGCCACCTGCCGGAACGGATCCAGCCCCAGGTCGATCAGGCGCCGCTCGCGCACCACGATTTCCGCCGTGGCGGTCATGCCGTAGCGCAGCGGGTACTTGCTGTCTGCCACCGTGTAGTAGTCTTGCGCCAGCCGCACGCGCCCCTCGTACACCGGCTGCTTGTTCGGCCCCGCCAGCTTGGTCGCTGGCGAGATGTACTCGAGCGTGCCGGCAATCAAGCCATAGCGCTGGTAGGGAAAGGCGTTGAATTTCAGCTTGACGGGCAAGCCCTCGCGCAGGAAGGCACGATCGCGCTCGGCAATCTCGATCTTGAGCACGGGGCGCGCGTTCTTGGGCGCGATGCCGCCCAATGGCGCATTGGCCAGGACCTTGTCACCGCGCTGCGTGGAGCTGACATCGGTGATCACGCCCGCCACGGGCGCCAGGATCAGCAGGAAGTTGTCCTTGTCGATATTCTCGAAACGGATGCGCGCCGCGGCCTCGGCAACCAGCCGCGCGGTCTGCACCTGCAGGCGCAGCTTGTCTTCCGTATTGGCTATCTCGCGCAGCGCGGCGTCGTACTGGATGCGCAGGTTGGTCAGCTCCTGGCTGCTGCCTTCGAGCTGCACGGTGGCTTGGTTGAATTCCTGGCTCAGCTTGGAATCCAGCTCGGCCAGCCGCGACTGGGCAATCTGCAGTGCGTTCTCCGCCTCAACAGCCGCAATCCGCTTGCTCTCCACCTGTGACTGCGAGACCCCGCCGCCACCCGGCAGCGCAAACAGGCGGGCATAGCGGTCCTGCTCCTGGCGCGCGAATTCACGCGTCCGACGCGCGCTGTCCAGGTTGCTGCGCGCCTGCTGCAATTGTGCCCGCTGTTGTTCCGCGAGCCGGGTCGTGCCCTCCGCCGTACGATTCTCGTGCAGGCGCTCCGCCACATCGATCTGCTGCTTCAACGCTGCCGCCTTGCGCTGCATCAACAGCTTCTTGTCGGGAAACTGCTTCCACTCGCGCTCGGAATCCTGCAGCTTGAGCTGCGCTTCCAGCGCATTGGTGGCGGCCTCGATCGCGCCACGTGCATTCAGACGCGCCAGCACGTCGTCCTTGTTCACCGGCTGGCCCTCGGCCACATAAAGATCCGCCAGCTCCCCGTCCACCGGCGCATAGAACCGCCGCACTTCGGACTCCGGGGCGAGGGTGCCGTCCGCGGACACGATCACATCCGCGTGGCCCACGAACGACCAGACCAGCGCGCACACGACCAGCGACACCATGACCAGCACGGAGATCTGCATCAGCTTCCAGGGCTCCGCGCTGAGAATGGCGATGCCCTCGGCGCTGTGGTCCTCAAGCGCCTCGGACAGCGGCTTAAGGCGATTGTCTCGGCTGTCGTCCTTCATCACCCTCCCCTCCAATCAATGCCAGCTTGGACTTGAGCAGCGCAGGGCTCAGCACCATGCGCAATTCCTGCAGGGAACGCCGCTGCAGCTCGGTCTCCGAATCGATATCCTCCCGGACCTGGCTCCATTGCGCCGTATCGCCAACCTTCAACTGCGCGTAGATGCGCATGCCCTGGCGCGCTTGCGCGCTGGCATTGGACAGCAGGCGTGCCTGCGCGCGGAACTTGGCGGAGATGTCGGACTCCAGCCGCTGCTCGCCGCCGATGGCGCCATCGCGGCGATACTGGCGCCACGACGCAAGCGCGGCGTTCATCAGTTCCTGCGCACGCCGGATCGCCGCATCGTGTATCGCCGCCACATCGGGCTCGACCGCCTTCAGGAAGTAGGCATCCTCGGTGGGATCGAGCATGGCGTAGAACGACAGCAAGGCGTCCTCATTGTCCTTGCCGCCGCGCGCCTTCTGCAGCTCGACGAACTGCGCGGCGACGGCCTGCTTGCGCGCAAGGTCCTTGGCCGCGGCCTCGGCCCACGGCCCCGTCTTTATCGCTTGCAGCCCGGCGAACGCCTTGGCGCTGTCCCCTGCACGCCAAGCCTTGTCCACCTCGGCGTACTGCCGCACCAGCTCCGGCGCCGGCAGGCGGCTGGCTGCCAATTCGCGAAAGCGCGCCTGGAAGGGCGGCGTGGAAAAGCTGGCCTTGGCCATCTGGGCCATCAGCGGGCCAAGCGTGGCTGCGCGCGCCGCGCCGTCCAGCGCAATGTACTGCCGCAGGTCTTCCTTGATGCGATCCATGCCCGCGAGCCTTGGATACTTCTCCGCGTAGTCCGCCAGCACGGCCTGCAGCGCTTCAGGATGGTCACTCGCCAACCCGCTGGCCAGCGAAGCGTTCAAGCGGTCGATGGCGGCCAGATAGACCGAGTCGTCGCTCTGCAGCTTGCGCACATTGCTGAGTGCGTCGGCATATGGCTCCCTGAATTGCGGCACATAGGCGGCAATGCGGTCCAGCGCGCGCTGGTGCGCTGGCGTGTCGTCATTCCAGTGCTTGAGCAGCGCACGCATGCTGGCTTCATCGGTGAAGATGCGGATCGGCGCGTCCACGCCGCCCCGGCCGGCCACGAAGCGGTTCAGCCGGCCGATCCAGTCGAGTTCATCCAGCACGCCGCGCGCGTCGGCATTGTGCGCGCCGAGCGTCTTCATACGCGCCAGCGCCGTTTCGGCGCCATTGAAGTCGCGCGCCTGCAGCTTGCCAATCCATCCCGGCACCTGGTCGCGCAGCAGCGCCTCGGTACCCATCGCGCGGAACTGCGCATGATCCGGGTGGCGCTCCAGATACGCGTCGGCCACGGCAGCGGCGCGGGCATAGTCGCCGCCGGCCATCAAGGACCTCATCTCGCGCTCGGACGCGCCGCGCAAGTACAGGAAGAGCAGCAACGCCACGACCGCCACGGCGACGGCACCGCCCCAGCGCGCCGCGCGCTTCAGGCCAGCGCGCTCCGAAGCGCCGAAGCTGCTGCCGAGCCTGCCCATGACCAGCGCGAACTTGCCCTGCCCACGCGGCGTGTCCGTCGCACCCCCAACGCCTTCCGGCTGGGGCAATGCCTCCTGATTGACCTCATCCTCCTGCTGGGCGGCATAGTCGACGCAGAAAATATCCAGGAAGGAGCCAGCCGCGGCGACAAACGTGGTCTTGTCGGAATCATGCGCCGGCGTGGCGGGTGCTGGCGCTGCGGCGGGTGCCGGTGCCGACGGGGCCGAGACAGGAGCCGCCGGGTCCTGGGCAGGCACTTCAGCGGCATCGGGCGGCGGCAGGATCGAACTGGTGAGGGTTGCGTCGGCGGCGGCCCCGTTGCATATGCCAACCCGATAGACAAAATGATTGCCACCGAACGCAAGGAGGTCTCTCTCGCCCAGGGCGACCGCGTGCTCATCTACCCGCTTGCCGTTGACGAAGGTCCCGTTGGTACTGCCGAGGTCTTCGACAAATGGATCGTTCCCTTTCAGGAAGATGTGCGCATGGCGGCGCGAGACATAGTTGACCTGGTGGGGATACCTCTCCTTGTAACGGGAGAACGACGCATCCGCCTTGCTGATCAGGAAGGGAAAGCCAGCCACCTCGATCGGCTGCAGCCCAAGATCGTCGCGCTCGGGCACGAGCGTCAGCACCATCGGCGCCTGGCTTGCCGCCTGGACCGGCGCGCGCGCGCGTAGCCGCACCAGGTAGGACAGCGCAGCGCCGAAGCGCAGTTCATCGCCGTCGCGTAGCCTGGCCGGCTGCTGTGCCACAGCCGCGCCATTGACGGTGGTGCCGTTCTTGCTGCCCAGGTCAGCGATATAGGCCGCGCCATGCTCGGAAAAAATGCGCGCATGACGGCGCGAGAGCACCGCGGCTACATCGGGCGGGTATGCCGCGAAAGGCGCTTCCGCGCGCCCCACGGCGAACAGGCTCTCGTCGATGCGGATCTCGCCGAGCTCAGGGTTGGAGATGGGCTCGAGCACGATATCGAACGCCTGCCCCACCTTTGCCCGCATCTCGACAATCAGAGCTTCGTCTGGAGCCATGTTTCGATACCACCAACAGCGCGTGCCACGACGCGTGCGCCAGCGGCAAGCCATGTTTCATGGCGACGGTGCGAGCCGGTGTGGCCCGCTGCGTCGTGAACGTGTTGACTAAGGACATAGTAGGCCACGCTTGCCCGTAGTCAAACGTCCGCCGGTGGCGTACTTCGCGCCTTGCCGGGCGTGCCCGGCTCCTCGTGCGCAACGGGTTGCAGGCCCCTACTTCGAGACCTGCTGCGACGCCTCCTTCGGCGCGTTGCTCACCTCGGTGCTTGGCCACCCGCCCCCTAGTGCCTTGTAGAGGGTGACAGTGTCGGCCAGGATCTGTTGGTGGTTGGCCAACAATTCCTGCTGCGCGCTCAGCAGCGATCGCTCGGTCTCGAATACATCGAGCTGGGACACCACGCCTTCCTTCAACTGGGCCTCGATCTGCGCCGACACCACACGCAGTTGCGCAACCTGCTGCTGCAGTTCGACGCGCTGCTTCTTGTGTGCGTCGACATTGACCAGCGCGTTCTCCACTTCCTCGAATGCCGTAATCACGGTGCGGCCGTATTCGCTCTCGGCGACCTTGGTCTGCGCCTCGCTGGTCTTCACCCGGGCACGCACGCCCGGGTCCAGCATGGGCAGATTGATGCTCGGCATGAAGCCGAAGGTGAAGGACTTCAGCAGGTCGCTCAGCGCGAAGCTCGCCGTGCCGCCGCGGCCCGTCAGGCTGACGCTGGGCAGTTGCGCCAGGCGCGCCTGGCCGACCAGGTTGACGGACTCGAGCACGCGATACTCCGCCGCCACGATGTCAGGGCGCCGCGAGAGCAATTGCGACGGCAGCCCCGCCGGCACCGCCGGCAGCTGCACGCGCTCCTGCAGTCGCCCGGCCGGCACCTTGAACACGCCAGCCGGCACGCCCACCAGCGTGGCCAGTGCGTTCTCGGAAATGTCGCGCGAGCGGCGCAGTTCCAGCAGGTCCTTGGTGAGCCGGTTGATCTCGGCCTGCTGCTGCATCACGCGGATCTTCGGAATCAGGCCGTTCTGGAACATGGCCTGGTAGGTGGCGAGGATCTGCTTGTTCCTCGCTAGTGTCTTGCTCTGCTGATCGATCTGTTCGTCGAACTGCAGTATCTGGAAGTAGGTGGTGGACACATCCGAGACCAGGGTGAGGTAGCCGGCACGCCAATCCGCTTCGGTTGCGTTGAATTCGGCGGTCTGGGCCTGCACACCCTTCTCCACCTTGCCCCATATATCGATGTCCCAGTTGACCTGGGTGCCGAGGTTGTAGGTCTTGACGAGCGACGTGCCTGTGCTCTTCTCGAAGCTTGCCCCTGCCCCCACGTCGAAGACGGGTAGCGCGCCGGCCTTGACCTCGGCAATCTGCGCGCCCGCTACCTTGATGCGTGCGGCCAGCACCTTGATGTCGTAGTTCCCCGCAATCGCCTTGTCGACCAGTCCGTCGAGGTACGGATCCCGGAATGCCTGCCACCAGTTCGGCACGATCGTGTCCGCCGGCGAAACCGTGATCGATCCCTGGCGCGCCCAGTCCGGCTTGGCCGGCGTTTCGGGCCGCTGGTACACCGGCGGACGAAAGTCGGCGCAAGCGGCCAGCACCAGCAGGCAGGCGCCTGCCATCAGGCATCGCCGCAACGCGGCGCGCGCACCATGCACGATGAACGGGGTGGAATGGTCTGGCACGATCGCCTCCTGCGAGCGTCGGCGGGGTGAGGAGGCCACGGCGGGCACCGGCCCCCGTCAGCCACATCGCCAGCGCCAGCTGCGCCGGGTCAGTCACGGCCCGGATGCAAAGGAGCCGCGCCATCAACACGCCATGCATGCATTGTGTATCCGCTAGCGGCGCGATCCAACCTGTAAATAGAGGCCCTGCGGCAAGAAAAGGGCCGCCCTGCCCGGCACGCCGGGAGGGCGGCGGTGGCTTCAACGATAGATGTTGTTCTCTGCGTTCTGCGTTGAGCTCACGTGGGACTTGATGTCGTCGGCAAAGGCCGTGTTATTGCCGTTCATATTGACGACGTTTTGCGTCTGCCCAATCAGCTGCTGGGCATTGAAGGTCGAGTCGATCTTGACCGCGCTGAAGACGGGCATGAAGGGCACGAAGCCGCCGCGCACGGCGCGCATGGCGTGAGCGTCGAGTTCTTCGGTGACGGACAGGTCCTTGATGGCGAGGGTGGTAGTCATGGCAGTTCTCCGGGGTATTCAGTGGATTGCGAATTCAGCTTGGGGCGTGGCCCGCGGCTTAGTAGATGTTGTTG
>NZ_JBXAHA010000032.1:0-81028 GCF_058794615.1 Cupriavidus sp. GW823-FHT07A04 | reverse complement strand
TCTTTTCCGCTCTTTTCGCCGAATCCCGAGGCGCCCCATACGGCCTCTGAACACCTACACGGCTCGCTTCGCATCGCGTGTGGGTGTCTCCCGCCTGACTGGCGGGAGACACGGCTACACCGAATCGATGTTCTGACTCTCCCGCTGGGGAGAGGGCGGGCGCTCGCAGTGTCGCGCTGCGCTCGTATGCCCGGCCCGGGCTTACGCCGCCATCACCTCGCCATACCGCTGCACATGGAAATCGCTGTCGCCCAGCAACGGGTCGATCATCGTCAGCCGCTTGAAGTAATCCCCAACCTCCAGTTCGTCTGTCATGCCCATGCCGCCGTGCAGCTGCACGGCTTGCTGGCCGACGAGGCGGCCGGCCTTGGCGACCGTGACCTTGGCGGCGCTGAGCATGCGGCGGCGTTGGGCGGGGTCGGTTTCGTCCAGGGCTTGCGCTGCCACGTAGGCCATCGACAACGCTAGTTCCTTTTGTACGAGCATGTCGGCCATGCGGTGCTGCAGCGCCTGGAACACGGCTAGCGGCTTGCCGAACTGCTGCCGCGTGCGCAGGTACTCGGCGGTGATCTCGATCAGTTTTTCCATGGCGCCGGCGGCTTCGGCGCATAGCGCGGCAATGCCGTGGTCGATGCCGTGGAGCAGGGCGGGCAGGCCGTCGGCTGCGTTGCCGATCATGGCGCTGGCGTCCACGGTGACGTTCTGCAGCGCGAGGTCGGCGGCGCGCAGGCTGTCCATGGTGGGATAGCCGCGCACGGTGAGGCCGGCGGCGTTGCCGGGTACCAGGAACAGGGCTAGCTCGTTGCTGCCGCAGACGCGCGCGGTGAGCAGGAAGGCGTCGGCGGCTTCGCCGTGCCAGGCCAGGCTTTTGTTGCCGTTAAGGACGTAGCCGTCGCCCTTGCGCTCGGCGCTGGCGCGCGCCGTCTCGGGGCGGTAGCGCGTGGTGGGTTCGAGGTAGGCGAGGGTGACCACGCGTTCGCCGGCGGCGATGGCGGGCAGCCAATCGTTTTTCTGGGCGGCGCTGCCGTAGGCGCTGAGCACGGCAGTGGCCATCACCGCGGTGGGCGTGACCGGTTCCAGCACCAGGCCACGGCCCAGTTCGCGCTGCACCACCAGCTGGCTGGCGGCGCTTTCGCCGAAGCCGCCGTATTCGCCGGGCACGGTCAGGCCGAGCACGCCCATTTCGGCTAGCTGCGCCCAGGTGGCGCGGTTGAGGCTGCCGCCGCCGCGGGCGCTCTTGCGGCGTTTATCGAAGGTGTATTCGGTATCGATGAAGCGGCGCAGGCTGTCCGCCAGCATCTGCTGTTCTTCGCTGTAGTTGAAGTCCATGACTGTGCTTGTTCCGTCTGTGCTCTCAGAAACCGAGGATCATCTTGGAGATGATGTTCTTCTGTACTTCGGTAGTGCCGCCGTAGATCGATGTCTTGCGCATGTCGAAGTACGTGGACGCGGCGGACGCGGCCCAGGCCGGGGCGTGCAGCGGTGCGTCGGCGGGCGGTGCTTCGCCGGCTTCGAGCCAGCGCGGGGAGTAGGGCCAGGCATTGGGGCCGGCCACTTCCATCTGCAGCATGGCGAGGTCCTGCTGGATCTCGGAGCCACGGATCTTGACGATGGAGGCTTCCGGGCCGGGGCCGCGGCCGGCGTCTTGCGTGGCTACGCGCAGCAGCAGCATTTCCAGCGCCATGATGTCCATCTCG
Organism: Cupriavidus sp. GW823-FHT07A04; assembly: GCF_058794615.1. Lineage (NCBI taxonomy): Bacteria > Pseudomonadati > Pseudomonadota > Betaproteobacteria > Burkholderiales > Burkholderiaceae > Cupriavidus > Cupriavidus sp. GW823-FHT07A04. The sequence goes on along the minus strand of NZ_JBXAHA010000032.1, from coordinate 79,331 downwards.
ATGCGCGCGATCTTGTCGCGCATGCGCACGTCGTCGATCAGCGGGCGACCCGCGCCGTCGGTGGCTTGCGCGGCATAGTGCTTGAGCTGGCGCAGCTCGCGGTTGCAGTGGCCGATGCCGGCAATGCCGGTGCGCTCGTGGCCGAGCAGGTACTTGGCATAGGTCCAGCCGCGGTTTTCTTCCCCCAGCAGGTTGCCCGCCGGCACCTCCACATCCTCGAACCACACCTCGTTGACGTCGTGGCCGCCGTCCAGCGTGACGATGGGGCGCACGGTCACGCCCGGCGTCTTCATGTCGATCAGCAGCATCGAGATGCCTTCCTGCGGCTTGGACTCGCTGTCGGTGCGCACCAGGCAGAAGATCCAGTCGGCGAAGTGCGCCATCGTCGTCCAGGTCTTCTGGCCGTTGACGATATAGCGGTCGCCCTGGCGCACGGCGCGCGTCTTGAGCGAGGCCAGGTCGGAGCCGGAGCCGGGCTCGGAGTAGCCCTGGCACCAGAAATCCTCCACCGTGGGGATGCGCGGCAGGAAACGTTCCTTGTGCTCCTGGCTGGCGTACTTCATCAGCACCGGGCCGATCATGGTCAGGCCGAAGGGCAGCATGCGCGGCGCGCCCGCACGAAATGCCTCGATCTCGAAGATCAGGCGCTGCAGCGCGTTCCAGCCCGTGCCGCCCCATTCCTTGGGCCAGGTCGGCGCGCCCCAGCCCCGCGCGTGCAGGATACGGTGCCAGCGCACATAGTCATCCTTCTCCACGCGCTGGTGAGCCAGCACCTTGTCGCGGATATCCGCGGGCAGGCTGGCCTGCACGAAACTCCGAACTTCTTCGCGGAACGCTTGCTCCGCCGCGCTGAAACGCAGGTCCATCTGTTTGTCCCCTCGGTTGGGAAGGCGGGCCGCCACCGGCCGCCGATTTGAGTCGTTGCGGGGATTTTATGGGTGGCAGGGCATTCGGTTCTTCCGCAATGGCAAAGCCGTCCTTCCGCGCTTGCGAACCGATGGACTGCGCAAGCCAGCCGCCTGCTAGCGCACATGCCAAGCAGAACACGGCCTTAGCCAAATCCAAATGGCATGCGGCTGACGCCTGCCGCACACTGGCGCAGTGCCGTCGCAGCACAAAGACAATTCACGCCGAGGAGACAGGCGATGCACCGCTGGACCATACGTTGCACCCGATGGCTTGCCCTATGCGGCTGGCTGGCGGCCACGGCGAGCGCATTCGCCGCTTATCCCGACAAGCCCGTCCGGCTGGTGGTGCCTTTCCCGCCGGGCGGCGCCACCGACCTGCTCGCGCGTGAAGTCAGCCATGCACTTTCCGTGCGGCTCGGCCAGTCGGTCGTGATCGAGAATCGGCCCGGCGCGGGCGGCAACATTGCCGCCGTGGCGGTGGCGCGCGCGCCGGCCGATGGCTATACCTTGCTGTTCGGCACCTTCGGCTCGCTGGCCGTCAACAAGAGCCTGTACGACAAGCCGGGCTACGACCCGCTCAAGGATTTCGCGCCGGTGGCCTCCGTGGCCTACCTGCCCAACGTGCTGGTGGTCCATCCCTCCGTCCCGGCCCGTAACGTGGCCGAGCTGCTGGCGCTTGCACGGCGCGAGCCCGGCAAGCTGACTTACGGCTCCTTTGGCAACGGCTCGTCGTCGCACCTGGCCGGCGAGCTCTTCACCCACATGGCGGGCGTGCGCATCGACCACGTGCCGTACAAGGGCAGCGCCCCGGCCATGACGGACCTGATCGGCGGGCGCCTGACCATGATGTTCGACAGCATCTCCACCGCCTTGCCGTACGTGCGGGATGGCCGCGTGCGTGCGCTGGCGGTGACCACTGCCAAGCCATCCGAGCAGTTGCCCGGCGTGCCGACGCTGGCCGCTGCCGGTGTGCCCGGCTATGAACTCACCGCGTGGTTCGGCGTAGTGGCGCCGGCCAATACCCCGGCCGCCATTGTCGATCGCCTCAACGCCGAGATCGTGGCGTCGCTCGCGCAGCCCGAGCTGGCGGCGCGGCTGGCCAGCCAGGGCACGGTGCCCTTTCCTTCGACGCCGGCGCAGTTCGGCACCTATATGCGCACCCAGTACCAGAAGTGGGACGGCCTGATCAAGTCAGCGAACATCCATCTGGATCAGTGAGTTCGCCACTCCCAACCACTCCCAACCATTCCCAGCCATTCCCAGCCGTTGCAACAGCCAGTCCGGTTCCAACCTAATCATCGCTTGCATCATGTCCTCTTTCCGCCCCGAGTTCATCCACGACATCCCCCGGCACTGGGCCGAGCAATCGCCCCAGGCGCCTTGCCTGCATGAGGCCAGCGGGGTGATTAGCTACGGCACGCTGTGGCAGCGCATCACCGCCACTCGCGACTGGCTAGCCGCGCAGGGCGTAGGGCAGGGCGACCGCGTGATGGTGGTGGGCGAGAACTGCGCCGAGATGGTGGTGATGCTGTTTGCCTGCAGTGCGCTGCATGCGTGGCCGATCCAGGTCAACGCACGGCTCTCGCCGCGCGAGATCGACGGCATCCGCGCGCATGCGCAGCCGTTGTTGACGTTCTTTACCAACCATGTCTCCGACGTAGCCGAGGCGCATGCCAGGCGGCTCGGCGCACAGCCCACCGATTGCGTGGCGCTCGATCCCGGCCTCGCCAGCCTGCGTGCCTCGGAGGCGCCGCCGCGCGTGAGCGCCGCCGAGGCGCGGGACGTGGCCACGCTGATCTATACCTCCGGCACCACCGGCGCGCCCAAGGGCGTGATGGTGCCGCACGCCGGCCTGACCATCTTCGCGCGGATCTCGGCCACCTCGCGCCATCTCGGTCCCAACGACATTGCCTACGGCGCGCTGCCGCTGTCGCATATCTTCGGCATCGCCACCGTGCTGATGGCCACGCTGTACGCGGGCGCCAGCCTGGTGATGCGGCCACGCTTCGATGCGGCGGACGTGTTCGCCGCGCTGGAGTCCCCCGGCGTCACCATGCTGCAAGGCGTGCCTACCATGTTCACGCGCATCATGGCGGTGGCGCGGGAGTCGGCGCTGGAGAGCGGCGCCGCCGCGTTTCCCCGCCTGCGTTATCTCTATACCGGCGGCGCGCCGCTGGACCCGACCCTGAAGCGCGACACCGAGGCATGGTTCGGCCAGCCGCTGCATCACGGCTACGGCATCACCGAATACGCCGGTTCGCTGTTCATCACCCGCATGGACGCGCCACGCGCCGATTGCTCCGCCGGCTACATCGTCGAAGGCGTGGAGATCAACATCACCAGCGAACAGGGCGAGCCGATGCCCGCGGGCGAACGCGGCCAGATCCGCGTGCGCGGTCCCGGCGTGATGCGCGGCTATTTCCGCAACGCGGAGCAGACCGCGGAGGCGCTGCTGCCGGGCGGCTGGCTCAACACGGGCGATCTCGGCTTCCTCGGTGAAGACGGCGCACTGTTTATCGTTGGCCGCTCCAAGGACCTGATCATCCGCTCGGGTTTCAACGTCTACCCGATCGAGGTGGAGTCCGTCATCAACGCCTTCCCCGGTGTGCGCCAGTCCGCCGTGGTCGGGCGCGCTGCCGCCGATGGCAATGAAGAAGTCGTGGCCTTTATCGAAACGCAGCCGGGCGCAAAGCTGGACACCGCCGCCCTGGAGGCCTACCTGCGGGAGAGCCTGGCGCCGTACAAACGGCCCGCGCAGATCCGCGTGATCGAGACCATTCCCACCACCGCCAGCGGCAAGCTCTTGAAGCAGCCGCTGCGCGCCATGCTGGACGGCACCGCCGTAGCGGCGTGACCCCCCGGCGGCGGTTGCTTCCATGCACTCGCCGCCGCCAGCGCTTCGCCGCGGGCCGAAGCGTTCTCGCAGCCAGCGCCCCTGCACGCCCCGGGCACCGGCAAGACGCACAATAAGGAGGAGACTGATGAAACGATGGATGATGGCTGGCATGCTGCTGGCCTTGGTGCAAGGCACCGCAATGGCGGACAACTATCCGGCGCGCCCGGTGAAGCTGATCGTGGGCTACGCCCCGGGAGGCCCGGTCGATACCGCCGCGCGCATCTACGCCGACTTCCTGGGCCGCACACTCAAGCAGCCGGTGGTGGTGGACAACCGCGCCGGCGCCAGCGGCGCCATTGCCGCGGACCTGACGGCAAAGGCAACGCCGGACGGCTACACGCTGTACTTCGTGGCCAGCCCCACCATGACCATGACGCCGCTGATCCAGAAGTCGGTGAATTTCAATCCCACCAAGGATTTCACCTATGTCGGCCTGATCACCGATTACACCAACGTGCTGCTGATCAACAAGGATTTCCCCGCCAAGAACGTCACCGAGCTGGTCGAGTACGCGCGCAAGCATCCGGAAGGCGTCAGCTTCGGCTCGGCCGGCGTGGGCGCGTCCAACCATCTGTCCGCCGAGCTGCTCGCGCAGATGGGCGGGGTGAAGATGCTGCACGTGCCGTACAAGGGCAACTCGCCGGCGATGGCTGATGTGATCGGCGGCAAGGTGACCTTCATGTTCGACATCACCGGCACTGCCATCGGCCATATCCAGGGGGGCAAGGTGCGCGCGCTGGCCGTGACGTCGAAGACGCGCAACGCGGCACTGCCGACCGTGCCGACCATGATCGAGTCCGGCATGAAGAACTATGACCTGACCGGCTGGTACGCGCTGATCGGCCCGCAGAAGCTGCCCGCCGATGTGGTGGACAAGCTGGTCAAGGCGCAGAAGTCGATCGGCGACGATCCTGCCTTCCAGCAGCGCATGACGCAGGGCGGCTATGACCTTGATATCACCGGGCCCAAGCCGCTGGCCGACCGCATCCAGCGTGAACTGAAGCTGTGGGCAGGGGTGGTGAAGACGGCGAATATCCAGGTGGATTGAGGCCGGATGGCTCCCCTCACCAGCTTGCGGGAGAGGGGAGCGCGGCGCCGTTCAGGCGCCCGGTGCGCGCTTGCGCAGCAGGTAACGCTGCAAGCCGTCGAGCACCAGCACGCCGTGCTGGTTATGCACCGTCGAGCGCAAGGTCAGCACGCCGGTGGTGCGGTTCGGCGCGAGCTCGCTGACTTCCAGCGCGCTGTACAGCGTATCGCCCACATAGACCGGATGCAGGAAACGGCTACTCTGGTCGAGAAACCCCTTCAGCGATTCCTCCACCATATGCGGGAACAGGCCGGCGCCCGCCGCCGTCTGGATCAGCACCTGGTAGCCGTGCGCCAGCATGTGCGGCATGCCGTGGGCGCGGCAATACTCTGCGTCGTAATGCACCGGGTGGTTGTCGCCGCTCGCCAGCTGGAAGGCGGCGAACAGTGCCTCGGTCATGGTGCGCGAGGGCAGCACAAAGCGTTCACCGGGCACAAAATCGTCGAAATAACGTTGTTCGCACATGCGGTGGGCGCGCGGGTCGAAGCTCGTCGCGTCGGGGTTCGCTGTGGATGGCTTGATGGTCATCGATGGGTGTCGGGGTTGGTGGCGCGAAGCAGCGCGCCAGCAGAAGAAACCACGCTGCGCCATGGCCTGGCGCAGCGCGGGTGCAGGGTCAATCCGGTCAATCCGGTCAATCCGGCTTGAGGCCCAGCCGCTCCACCAGCGCCTTCTCCTGCGCGATCTGCTGCAGGGCAAAGCGGGTGTAGCCGGCGCTGTCCAGGTACATCAGGTCCTGATCCTGCTGCTTGAGCGCGGCCAGATGCTGGGGATCTTCCGCGGCGCGCCGCAGCGCATCCTGCAGGATGTTGACCACCTTGGGATCCATGCCCTTTGGCCCGGCCACGCCGTAGGGCGAGTTCGAGACGATGTCATAGCCGAGCTCGCGCAGCGTGGGCGCGTCGGGCCAGCGCGGGGAGCGCTGCGCCGTCCATAGATTCAGCCAGCGCAACTTGCCCGCATCGACCAGCGTGCCGGCGGCGCTGCCGGCGGCGCAGAGCTGCACATGATTGCCCATCAGCGAGTTCAGGCAGTCGGCATCGCCCTTGAAGGGCACGTGGTTGACGGTGAGGTTTTCCTTGGTCACCAGCTCGATCATGGTGATGTGCGGCGAGCTGTACTGGCCCGGCGAGCCGTAGCTCACGGTTCCCGGCCTGGCGCGCGCATCGCGCAGGAAATCGCTCCAGTTCTTCCACGGGGAATTGGCCGGCACCACAACGCCAAAGGTATAGCCGGTGATGCGCGACAGGTAGGTGAAATCGCGTGCCGGGTCAAAGGCGGTCTTCTGGATGAAGGGCTGACGGAATACGGTGACCGGCATCATCGACAGCGTGTAGCCATCGGGTTTCGCTTGCCGCAGGGCAAGCGCGCCCATGGTGCCGGCCACGCCCGGCTTGTTGTCCACCACCACGGTCTGGCCGAGGGACTTCTGCAAGGCCACGGCAAACTGACGGACTACCACGTCGGTAGTGCCGCCCGGCGCATAGGGCACGATCAGCGTGACCGGGCGGGTGGGATAGGTGGGAGCGGACTGCGCCTGGACCAGCGTGGCGCAGCCTAGAACGATAGCGGCGCTAGCTACGCGCCATGGATTGCGGACTGCATGCATCGGAAGTCTCCTCTTGCTGTTGTTCCCTTCGATCCCGATGTTGTCGTTGTTATCGTTGTTGCTGTCCTTGCGCGGGTCAGTGCTCCACCACGGCCCATGCGTCCATCGCCTGGCCCCCGGCATCGTCACCGGTCCACAAGGTGACCTTGCCTGGCGTGCCGGCATCGGCTGCGCCGCCCACCGTCACCGTGTCGTGATCGAATATCGGGGCCAGCCCGCGGAAGCCGAAACGGCGTACCGTGGCGCCGGGCATCTCGCGCGCCAGCAGGTCCAGCGTGAGCATCGCTTGCAGCGGGCCGTGCACGACCAGGCCGGGGTAGCCTTCCACGTCGCGCACGTAGTCGTGGTCGTAGTGGATGCGGTGGCCATTGAAGGTGAGCGCGGAGAAACGGAACAGCATCACCGGGTCGGCGCGCAACTGGCGCTGCCATTGCACCTGGTGCGCCAGGCGCGGCCGCGCGGGCAGTGGCTGCCCCGGCTCCGGCATGGCGCGATAGACCAGGTCCTGGCGCTCGGTCAGCGCGACCTCGCCCTTGACCGTGAGCACATGCTCCACCGTGACAAACCACAGCTCTCCGCTGCGCCCGCTCTTGTGCTCGACATTGCGGATGGTGGAGGTGCGCGTCACCGTATCGCCCACGCGCAGCGGCTTGCGGAAATCCAGTTCGCCGCCGGCCCACATGCGGCGCGGCAGCGGCACCGGCGGCATGAAGCCGCCCAGCGCCGGATGGCCGTCCTGGCCAAGCTCGCGCTGCGGGGCGCGCGGCAGGAAGTAGAGCCAGTGCCATAGCGGCGGCAGCGGGCCGCGCACCAGCGCGCCGCCGTCGAGGTCGAGCGTGGCCGCGAGGCCGATCACGGGTTCCGGGGCGAGCGTCTCGGTGCGGCTTTCACTGCGGCCGATCCAGGTGCGCAGGGATTCGAGTTGGGTCATGGCTGGGTGATCGCGGGTTCGGTGCGGGGTTAGCCTGCCAGCGCGAGAATGCGCCGGGCCTGTTCGATGACAGGACGATCGACCATCTTGCCGTCGACCTGTACCGCGTGGCTGCCGCTGGCGGTGGCGTCCAGCACGCGCTGCGCCCAGTCCAGTTGCTCGGCCGTGGGCAGGAAGCCCGCGCGCACCGCGGCAAGCTGGGCCGGATGAATGCACAGCTTGGCGGCAAAGCCGAGGGCGCGCGCGTGGGCTACATCGTCGGCCAGCACGGCTTCGTCCTTGAGCGCGGTGGTGACGCCATCCACGGGCGGCGGCAGGCCGGCCACGCGTGAAGCCAGCACAATGCGCGAGCGCGCCATCAGCAACGCTTCGCGGGTATGGGCGCAACCCAGGTCCACGGCGAAGTCCAGTGAGCCAAAGGCCAGCCGCGACACGCCTTGCGCGGTGGCGACCGCATCAATGCCGTGCAGGCCGCACGCGCTCTCGATGATCGCTACCAGGCGGCCCTGCGGGTTGACCTGCGCCAGTGCCCGGGCGATCTCGCCAAGCGCGGCCGGGTCTTCTGCCTTAGGCACCAGCAAGCCGGCCAGCGGTGCGCCGGGCGGCAGGGCGCGCAGCCACGCCATGTCGGCGGCAAAGGCCGCCGAGCTGGCGTCGTTGATGCGCACATAGGCTTGCGCCTGCGCGCCGCGTTCCAGCAGCCACGCGGCAATAGCCGCGCGCGCGGCCGGCTTGGCGTCCGGATGCACGGCGTCCTCGAGATCGAGGATCAGCGCATCGGGCGCGGCGGCCGCGGCTTTGTCGAAGCGTTCGGGCCGGTCGCCCGGCACGAACAGATAGGTCATGGCGGTGGTGACGGCGGACATGGAGCGAGCCTCGGTAGGATTGGCCACGTTATCAGGCGGTGGGCAGCCAGTCGTTGACGTTCGCCTGTGTTTCCAGCGCCCACACGCGGGCGATGATGGCGCGCATCTCGGCCTCGCTCGCGCCGTGGCGGAACGCGCCCAGTTGCAGCGCCTTGGCTTCGAGTTCAGGGCGCGACAGCGTATTGCCCGGATCGCCCTTGGGTACGTCCACGCGGCCCGGCAGCGTGCGGCCGTCGGTGGTCTTGACCGTGACGCGGCCAATCCACTGGCGCGGATACGCGGCATTGATCTCGTCGTCGAGTTCCATTTCCACCTTGTCGCGGAAGACAGCCACCTTGGCATCCTGCAGCGCATGGTCCTCGAACTCGCCCAGGCCGGCGTGCGCGTGCACCGCTACCAGGCCCAGCACCGTGCCCATGGAGAACTTGGCCTGGTGGATGGTCTTGGGGTCGGTCACGGGGCCGAGCACATCGATGGCGCCCTGGTGTACGTGGGCGGTCACGCTGGCGATCTGGTCCGCGCTGATCTTCTCGCGCAGCATCAGGTCCTTGAGCGCATCGGCCGCCGGGTGCGTGTGGCGGCACGAGGCGAAGAACTTGAACGAGGTCTCGGCGGTGGCCCAGCGCTCGCCCAGGCCGTCGGTCAGGGCGGCGGGGTTAGCGTCGCTGGACATGCCGGCGGCCATGCCCTGCGGGCCTTCCAGGATGCGCTTCGCGCCGGTAAAGCCAGCGCGTGCGATCCAGGCGGACATCAGGCCGTCGGCAGCTGCCTTGGCGGTGTGCAGTTGCTTGGAGTCCGCGGCGTCGCGCAGGAATTCCCACAGGCCGGCGGCCTGCGTGCCGGCCGAGCCGAGCGCCTGGTTGATGCCCTCAGCGTCCATGCCATACAGCTTGGCGACAGCGGCGGCGGCCGCCAGCGTGCCGACGGTGCCTGTGGTGTGGAACACGCGATAGTGCGAGCGGCCCATGAATTCGCCGATGCGGATGCCCGCCTCGTAGCCGGCGATGGACGCCAGCAGCACTTCGGCACCGCTCTTGCCTTCGGCCTGCGCGGCAGCGATCACGGCGGGGAACACTACAGCGGCGGGATGCAGCACCGAGCCGTTATGCACGTCGTCCTGCTCCACCACGTGGGAGGAAGCGCCATTGATCAGCGCGGCAAAGTACGGCGAGGTGCGGCGGCGATCCACCAGCACCTCGGCCGGGCCCTGCTGCGGGCCCATCGCGGCGACGAACTCCTGCAGCTTGCGTACCGCCGGTGCATCCTTGCCGGCGATGGCGGAGGCAATCCAGTCGAGGAACAGGTCCTTGGTGCGCGCAACCACGTCTGCGGGCACGTCGGCCAGCGTGAAGCGGGCCAGGAATTCGCACAGCTGGCGGGTAGGGTAGGTGTGGTCAGTGGCTTGGCTCATGCCGGCTCCGGGCGGTGTTCTGGGGTGGTGGTCTGTCTTTCTGTTCCTCCCCTCTCCCACACCAGTGGGAGAGGGGAGTCACGCCTGCGCGAGGCTGCGCGTTGGCGTCATGGCTTCGTGCTGTTGTTCAAATCGTCTTGCTGTCCGTCATCCTGGCAATCTCGCCCGCGCCGTAACCCAGCTCGGCCAGGATGGCCGCGCTATGCGCGCCCAGCGCCGGGACGTCGCCCATCACCGGTTCCACGCCCGACAGGTTGGCCGGCGGCAGCAACGCCCCGATGGGGCCGCCGGGGCTGGCCACTTCGCGCCAGCGTCCACGTGCGGCCAGTTGCGGGTGGTTCCACACGGCCTCGATATCGTTCATGGGCGCGTTGGCGATCTGCGCGTCGTCCAGCAGCGCTTCGACCTGCGTCACCGTCATCGGCGCGAAACGCGCTTCGATCAACGCGGTCAGCTCGGTGCGGTTCTTGACGCGCCCCGAGTTGGAGGCGAAGCGCTCGTCCTTGAGCAGCGCCGGCTGCGCCAGCACCTTGTTGCAGAAGGCTTGCCATTCACGCTCGTTCTGCAACCCGAAGATCACGCTGCCGCCGTCGCCGGTACGGTGCACGCCATACGGCGCGATGGCCGGGTGCGATGCGCCAAATCGCGCCGGCGCGTTGCCGCCGTAGTGGCCGAAGTACAGCGCGTAGTTCATCCACTCGGTCAGCGCCTCCAGCATGGTCACCTCCACGCGCAGGCCCTGGCCGGTGCGCCCGCGCTGCAGCAGCGCGGAGAGGATGCCGCTATAGGCATACATGCCGGCCGCGATGTCGGCGATGGAAATCCCCGCGCGCGATGGCTCATCCGCGCCGCCGGTGATGCCGATCAGGCCGGCGGCCGCCTGGATCAGCAGGTCATACGCCTTCTTGTCGCGATAGGGGCCGGCGTCTCCGTAGCCGGAAATATCGCAGACGATCAGCTTGCCGTAGCGCGGGTGCAGCGTGTCGAAATCCAGCCCCATGCGTGCAGCCGCGCCGGGCGCGAGGTTCTGCACCAGTACGTCCGCGTCGGCCAGCAGGCGGTGCAGCACGGCTTGCGCCTCGTCCTGCTTGAGATCGAGCGTCAGGCTCTCCTTGCCGCGGTTGAGCCAGACGAAGTGCGAAGCCTGGCCATGGACGGTCTCATCGTAGCCACGCGCGAAATCGCCCACGCCGGGGCGTTCCACCTTGACCACGCGGGCGCCGAGGTCGGCCAGCTGGCGGGTGGCGAACGGCGCGGCCACGGCGTGTTCGAGGGAGACGACGCGGATGCCATCGAGCGGGCGGATGCCCTGGTGCGTAGCAAGCATGGGGGCGGCCCTCAGAACGAACGTGGCAGCTCGAGCACGTGCTCGGCCACATACGACAGGATCAGGTTGGTGGAGATCGGCGCGACCTGGTACAGGCGCGTCTCGCGGAACTTGCGCTCGATGTCGTATTCGGCGGCGAAGCCAAAGCCGCCGTGCGTCTGCAGGCAGACGTTGGCCGCTTCCCACGACGCATCGGCCGCGAGCAGCTTGGAGATGTTGGCCTCCTTGCCGCAGGGCTTGCCGGCATCGAACAGCGCGGCGGCCTTGTAGCGCATCAGGCTGGCCGCTTCCACGTTCACATAGGCTCGCGCGATGGGGAACTGGATGCCCTGGTTCTGGCCGATCGGGCGGTCGAACACGATGCGCTCGCGCGCATAGTTGCTGGCGCGCTCGATAAACCAGTAGCCGTCGCCGACGCATTCGGAGGCGATCAGGATGCGCTCGGCGTTCAGGCCGTCCAGGATGTACTTGAGGCCCTTGCCTTCCTCGCCGATCAGGTTCTCGGCGGGGATTTCCAGGTTGTCGAAGAACAGTTCGTTGGTCTCGTGGTTGACCATATTGCGGATCGGCCGCACCGTGAGGCCCTTGCCGATGGCCTCGCGCAGGTCCACCACGAACACCGACAGCCCCTCCGACTTGCGCTTGACCTGGTCCAGCGGCGTGGTGCGCGCCAGCAGCAGCATCAGGTCCGAGTGCTGCACGCGCGAGATCCACACCTTCTGGCCGTTGATGACGTAGCGGTCGCCCTTCTTCACGGCGGTGGTCTTGAGCTTGGTGGTATCGGTGCCGGTGGTGGGCTCGGTCACCGCCATCGACTGCATGCGCAGCTCGCCCGAGGCGATGCCCGGCAGCCAGCGCTGCTTTTGCTCGGCCGAGCCGTGGCGCAGCAGGCAGCCCATCACATACATCTGGCCGTGGCAGGCGCCGGAGTTGCCGCCGGTGCGGTTGATCTCCTCCATGATGACGGACGCGGCGGTCAGCGGCAGGCCCGAGCCGCCGTATTCCTCCGGGATCAGGGCGGACAGCCAGCCGGCCTTGGTCAGCGCCTGCACGAACTCTTCGGGGAAGGCGTTCTGCTCTTCCACGCGTTGCCAGTAGGCGGAATCGAAGCCGGTGCACAGGGCACGCACGGCTTCGCGGATGTCGGGATACGGCTGGTCGTGCGATGGTTCTGCGAACATGAAAAGGGGCCCCGGTATGGACGTTATATGGACGTTATGGGATTTAGCTTGCGGCCATTATTCCCGAGGGCCTGCCGTGCGGTAATTCGGATTTGCGAAAGAGCGGCTTAGCGCCCCCGGAAGCAGGCCGGGCGGGCACAGCACGGGTTGGGGCGGCGCCGCGCGCACTCGCCGGCGCCCGGTGGCTTCTGGCCGGCCTTGCCCACCCTTAGGGAAATCCGTATTGCATATGCGTCGCTTTATCGCCACGCTTGCCGGAAACAATAACGCGAAAACGCTGCGCGGCCGCACAGGCCGACGCGGGCGGGCGCTAGCCGGCATAACCCGGCCAATCCACCACGATGGAGACAAAAGACATGGCAGGCAGCAAACAGCAGCGGCACGGGCAGGGCGGCAGCGAACACGCAGCGCAGGCGAAGCGGGCCCAGGCACCATGGCGCTGGACGGCGCTCGCCGCGCTGGGCGCGGCAGCAGCACTCACCGCACCTGCCCCGGCGCGCGCCGCCGATGCCTACCCCACCAAGCCGATCACCATGGTGGTCCCCTTTGCCGCGGGCGGCCCCACCGACGTGGTGGCGCGCACCATGGCCGCGGCCATGTCCAAGACCCTGGGCCAGAGCGTGGTGGTGGAAAACCGGCTCGGCGCCGGCGGCACCGTCTCCGCCGCCTACGTGGCCAAGGCCGCGCCGGACGGCTACACCATCCTGATCCATCACAACGGCATGGCCACCGCGCCGGCGCTGTACAGCAAGCTCCCCTACAAGCCGCTGACGGATTTCAGCTTTGTCGGCCAGGTGGCCGACGTGCCCATGACCCTGCTCGGCCGTCATGACCTGCCAGCGAGGACTTTGCCCGAGCTGATAGCCTATATCCGCCAGAACCAGGGCAAGGTCAACCTGGCCAATGCCGGGCTGGGCGCGGTTTCGCAGCTGTGCGGCATGCTGTTCCAGAAAGCCATCGGCGTGGAGCTCACTGCCATTCCCTACCAGGGCACCGCGCCCGCGATGACCGCCCTGCTGGGCAGCCAGGTCGACATCCTGTGCGACCAGACCACCCAGACCCTGCCGCATATCAAGGCCGACAAGGTCAAGCTCTACGGCGTCACCACCAGCACGCGCATCAAGGCCTTGCCCGACACCGCCACGCTAGCCGAGAGTGGGCTCAAGGGCTTCGAGGTCAAGGTCTGGCACGGCATCTATGCCCCGCACGGCACGCCGCCCGCGGTCATCGACCGGCTCAACGGCGCCTTGCGCACCGCGTTGAAGGATCCGGCGGTAGCGGCGCGGCTGGCGGACCTGGGCGCCGAGATCGTGCCGGAGGACAAGCAGACGCCGGAAGGGCTGCGCACCTGGCTGAAGTCGGAGATCGAGAAATGGTCGCCGATCATCAAGGCGGCGGGGGTGAAGGCGGATTGAGCGCCGGGCGCGGGATCGCCGCAGCGCAAAGATAGTAAGATTTCCGGATCCATGCGCCAGTGCTGGCCCATCGGCTGAAGCTGATCGCGCCAGCACTGGCTCTTCCACTACGGATCCGGGAGCCCCCCTTGTTCGATCGCGCCAGACAGCACTTCGCTGCGCTAACCACCCGCGCCGGGTTTCACTCGCTGCGCCTCGTGCGCCAGACCGGCGAGCACTGCGTGATGCGGCGCGGCGTCGCCGAGCCGCCGTCCTTCATGCAGGACATGGGCGCCATGCTCAGCGTGCGCCTGGATGGCGTGGAGGCCTACGCGGCCACCAGCGATCTCAGCGTGGCCGGCTTGCAGCGTGCGCTCGACAGCGCCGAGGCACTCGCCCGGCGGATCGCCGGGCGTGGCCTGGTCGACCTGCGCGGGCTGGAGCCGCCGCAAGGCCAGGCCCGCTACGAATCCCCCGGCTGGCATGGCGCGTTTCCCGGGCTGGCCGAACGCTTCGCCCTGCTGGCGGCGGTGTCCGCCAGCGTGCCCGCCGATCCGCGGCTGGTGAACTGGCTGGTTTATCTCGATCACCAGCGCCATGAGCAGCTCTACCTGAATAGCGCAGGCGCCGAGCAATGGCAGGCGCTGCGCTTCGTCTATCCCGGCATCAGCGTGACCGCCTTCGACGGCAGCGACAGCCAGACCCGCAGCTTTGGCGGCTTCGGCAGCGGCCAGCAGGGCGGGGCGGAGGTCATCGCGCGGCTCGGCTTCGCTGGCGCCGCATCGCGGGTGGCGGACGAAGCCTTGCAGTTGCTGCTGGCGCCCAATGCGCCGAGCGGCCCTACCGACTTGCTGCTGATGCCGGACCAGATGATGCTGCAGATCCACGAATCCATCGGCCATCCGCTGGAACTGGATCGCATCCTCGGCGACGAACGCAATTACGCTGGCACCAGCTTTATCGGGCTGGAGGACTTCGGCCGCTACCAGTACGGCTCGGACCTGCTCAATATCAGCTTCGACCCGGGCATTCCCGAGGAACTGGCCAGCTATGGCCACGATGACGAAGGCCAGCCCGCGCAGAAGGCCTTCCTGATCCGGGATGGCCTGTTGCTGCGCCCGCTGGGCGGCGCGCTGTCGCAATGGCGCAGCGGGCTGCCGGGCGTGGCAAACAGCCGGGCCTGCAACTGGAACCGCCCGCCCATCGATCGCATGGCCAACCTCAACCTGGAGCCGGGCGACCGCACCATGGCGCAACTTATCGGTGGCATCGAACGCGGCATCCTGATGTCGTCCAACCGTTCGTGGTCCATCGACGATGCGCGCAACAAGTTCCAGTTCGGCTGCGAATGGGGGCGCCTGATCGAGGACGGCGAGCTCAAGGGCGTGGTCAAGAACCCGAACTATCGCGGCGTTTCCGCGAATTTCTGGCGCAGCCTGGCCGCCGTTGGCGATGCCAGTACCTTCGAGGTGCACGGCACGCCGTACTGCGGCAAGGGCGAGCCCAACCAGGTGGTGCGCGTCGGCCATGCTTCGCCGGCCTGTATGTTCAAGCAAGTGGAAGTCTTTGGAGGTGCCGCATGATGGCGGATGCGCAGTCGTTGTTTGCGGCACTGGCCGAGGATGTGCGCAAGGCGCTGGGAGAGGGCGAAGCCTTCACGCTGTGGTACAGCGCGGAGGCGTCCGAGTTCATCCGCTTCAACCGCGCGAAGGTGCGCCAGGCCGGACAGGTGCGGCAGGCCACGGCGCGGCTCCAGCTGATCCGCGACGAGCGCCACGCCAATATCGCCGTCGCGCTCTCGGGCGATCCCGCGACCGATCGGCAGCGCCTCGCCGACGGCTTGCTGCAGTTGCGCGAGGCCATCGGCCAGTTGCAGCCGGACCCCTACCTGATGCTGGAGCGAGAGCCCTGGCAGCGCACGCTGGCCGATGCAGCCGCGCCGCCGGACACCGCAGAAGTGCTCGCGCAGATAGAAGCGGCCGCGCATGGGCTCGACCTGGTCGGCATCTATGCCGCCGGCCCGCTCTACCGTGGCTTCGCCAGCAGCTTCGGCGCTTTCGGCTGGCATGCCGCGCAGGGCTTCCACTTCGACTGGAGCCTGTTCCACGAGAACGGCCAGGCGGTGAAGGCCGACTACGCGGGCTCGCGCTGGGACGCTGCCGAGTTCGCCAGCCGCTTTGCACAAGCGCGCCGGCAGCTGGAGCACCTGGGCAAGCCGCAGCGCGTGCTGCCGCCTGGCGACTACCGGGCCTACCTGGCCCCCGCCGCCCTCGACGAAGTCCTCGGCATGTGTTCCTGGGGCGGCTTCTCGGCCCGCGCGCTGGCGCAGAAGGAAAGCCCGCTGCAGCGGCTGTACGATGGCGGCGCCCGGCTTAGCCACTTGCTTGACCTGGACGAGCGCGCGAGCGGCACGCTGGCTCCGGCCTTCGGCCCGGAAGGCATTCCACGCAGCGACGTGACGCTCGTCCAAGCGGGGCTGCCTGCTGGCCGCCTGGTCTACCCACGCAGCGCTCGCGAGTATGATCTCGCCGCCAATTCCGCCAGTGCCGGTGAGGCACCACAGGCCCTTGCCATGGCGGCTGGCAAGCTCGCGCAGGACGAGGTGCTCGCGGCGCTCGGCACGGGCCTCTATATAGGTAACCTCTGGTATCTCAACTGGTCCGACGCGCCGGCGGCCCGCATGACCGGCATGACGCGCTTCGCCACGTTCTGGGTGGAAGATGGCCGCATCCAGGCACCGCTTGGCACGATGCGCTTTGACGACAGCATCTATAGCTTCCTGGGCGAGCACCTCGAGGCGCTGACCAGCGAGCGGCAGTTGCGCGTGTCGAGCAATACCTATGGCGAGCGGCAGACCGATTCGGCGCTGTTGCCAGGTGCGCTGACCGGAAAACTAACGTTGACGCTCTGAGCCAATGAGGAGCTGGCGCACTGGCTCCTCAGCCTTGCCCAAACTGCATCCTCGAACGCAAAAGGGCTGAGTCACCATGGCCTCGTAAGCCGCTGGCTCAGGAATTCCTCGAAGTCCTGGACTTGCCCGCAAATGATGTGGATGTAGACGGTGTCGGTGTCGGGAGCGATCCTGTAAATGATTCGCTGCTGATGTGTCAGATGTTGCCTGAAGCCATCCGCGAAGCCTGCCAGCTCGTCGGGGCGAGTACCGGATGCGGGAAACTCGGCAATGTACGCCACCTTCTCCTGAATCTGCCTCTTGACGGCCAGCCAGGTCCCCTCGGGTTTGAATCTGACCAGATAGCGCCTAAGGTCGAGCAAGTCTTGCTTGGCGGATTCGAGAAAGACTACCTTCATGCGCCGTCTTGTTCGTCCAGCCGATCCAGTTCAGCAAAGACGTCTGCCGCCGTTGCCACCTTGCCCTGCGCGATCTCTTTCTCGCCGAGCGCCAGGATCTTCAATAGCGCGATGGTTTGCTGCTGCGCTTCATAGCTGGCAATGTCTTGCACGACGAGTTTGGCCTCGCCATTCTGGGTAATGATCAAAGGCTCGCGCGTCTCGCTGAGTTCCGTGACGATACGGGCCGCATCGCTTTTCAGAAAGCTGATTGGCTTGATGTTTGAGAGTTTCACGGGGGCCATGTGGAGGGAATGGGGTGACTGAATATAGTTCGAATTCGGTCCGGCGTCCACTTTGCGAACAGTGTCGTTCCCCCGCCCAGCTTGCGCTTTCCGCAAAACGCAGCTGCCACTGGTGCGCTCGGAGCTTCAGTGTCAACTTTCTGGTCACCGCGGGTATTAGTTACTTTCGCGGTTATGGCCTGGTCGCTTGGACCTGCTCACCGCGTTGTTCACAAATTCTGGACATTTCTTGATGGCGATCCGGGGCATGATCGAGTATTTGCTACAGAGACGCTGATGGACAGCGGGAGGAGCGATTCATGACTGGCAAGCGTATTGCCGCGCAACATCACAAAACCTTCGAGGGGCTGCGCCAGTCCGATGCCGAGGGCAACGAATTCTGGGTGGCGCGCCAACTGGCCAGGGTGCTGGAGTATTCCGAGTACCGACACTTCCTTCCGGTCATTGATCGTGCAAGGGAGGCCTGCCGCAACAGCGGCCAGCCGGTGGCGAACCATTTCGAGGACATCCTCGAAATGGTCGGGATCGGCTCGGGGGCCAGGCGACAGATCGCCGATATCCGCCTCTCGCGCTATGCCTGCTACCTGATCGTCCAGAACGGTGACCCCGGCAAGCCGGTCATCGCGAATGGCCAGACCTATTTTGCCTTGCAGACCCGTCGGCAGGAACTTCGCGACGACGAGGCCTTCGCGCGGCTAACCGAAGATGAGAAGCGGCTGGCGATCCGCAACGAGCTTGCAGCTCACAATAAACACTTGGCGGCGGCGGCCAGGGGCGCGGGCGTCGAGACGCCCCTGGATTACGCGATCTTTCAGGATCATGGCTACAAGGGGCTGTACGGCGGTAGAGCGGCCAAGGACATTCACGCCATCAAGGGCTTGAAGAAGAGTCAGAAGATTCTTGACCACATGGGCAGTACCGAGCTTGCGGCGAACCTATTCCGCGCCACACAGACTGAAGACAAGTTGCGGCGAGACCTGGTGCGTGGCAAGCAACAGGCCAACCAGACGCATTTCGAGGTTGGCAAGAAAGTACGCCAGACCATTGCCGAGTTGGGTGGCACCATGCCGGAAACCCTGCCGACACCCAAGGAAAGCATCAAGCAGCTAGAGCGCGACAGGAAGAAGAAGGTCAAAGAATGAACTGAGGTATCGATGCCCGATATGACGGGACCAGTCCCAGGCTGGCCGCTCCTTTGTCAAACCGGTTCCCGCGCCGCATCCGTCAAATACTGAATCAACGTCTCCGCAAACTGCGGCAACTCCCGCCCCGGCCGGCGCACCAGACGCAGATCGCGCTTGGCCCATTCATCCTCAAGCGGAATAAACCGCAGCACCTTGCGGCTGGCATAACGCCGCGCGCAACTGTTTGGCACGATGGCGATGCCTGCCCCTGCCTCCACCATCCGGCACACGGCGTCGAAGCTGCCCAGCTGGATGCGCAGGCTGATGCGCTTGCCCATGCCGCTGGCGATGCGGTCCAGGAAGGACTGGATGGCGCTGAACTGGTTGAGGCCCACGAAGCGGCAGGTATCCAGCAGGTCGGCAAAGTGCAGGCTGGTGAATTGCGGCAGCGGGTGGTTGACCGGCGCGATCACGATCAGCTCGTCGCTGCAGAGCTGCATGACCTCCAGGTCATTGGTGGCGACCTCGCCGGCGACGATGCCGAGGTCCGCCGCACCGGCGCTGATGGACGAGACGATGGCCTGGGAAAGCTGCTCTTCCAGTTCGATATCCACGTCCGGGTTCTCGGCAAGGAAGCGCGACAGCGCGGTGGCGAGGAAGGAGTTGGTGGCGGTGGTGTTGGCCAGCAGGCGCACGCGGCCCTTGACGCCCTTGGCGTAGGGGCGCAGGTCCGAGTGCAGGCACTCCAGTTCGCGGAACACTTCGCGCGCGTGGCGCAAGAGGGCGTCGCCGGCCGGCGTCAGGCGCACGCCCTTGACCTGGCGGATCAGCAGCTGGGTCTGGAAGGCTTCTTCCAGTTGCTTGATGCGGGTGCTGGCGGCGGGCAGGGAGAGGAAGCTGCGCTCGGCGGCGCGGGTCAGGTTTTCGGTCTCGCCGACGTTGAGGAACAGGCGCAGGTCGGTCAGGTCGTAATGCATGTGTTTCGCTGGGCCAAAGGCCTCTTTTGTCAATCGTGAATAGCAATGTCCCCGCCGTCAATTTATCGTATTCGGCGTGGCAAGAGAACCATAAAGGCCGGCTCGTTCGTATTGCGCGGGCGGTTACCGGCTTGCCTTGCGCAAAGGCGGCGCGAAACCCGAGCCGCCGCGCAGCCACCTAGGAGGACGACACATGACAGTTCGGCGCTACAGCGCAAGCAGGCTGGCGGGCGTGGCCACCATGCTGGGCGTGGCTACCTTGGCCACCATGGGCGGCGCTGCCGCAGCCGACTATCCGGACAAGCCGGTGCGCCTGATCGTGCCCGCGGCGGCGGGAGGCACCACCGATATCGCCTCGCGGCTGGTCGGCAAGCGCCTCTCCGAGCTGCTGGGCCAGCCCGTGGTGGTGGAAAACCGTGCCGGCGCGGCCGGCATTGTCGGTGTGCAGGCACTGCGCCAGGCCGCGCCAGACGGCTATACGCTGATGATGGGCAATATCGGCCCCAATGCCATCAACTACGGCCTGTACAAGCAACTTCCCTACCGTGCCGAGGACTTCGCGCCGATCACCATGGTGGTCTCGGTGCCCAATGTGCTGGTGGTCAACGCCAAGGTGCCTGCCCGCAACGTGGCGGAACTGGTCGCGCTGGCCAGGTCCCAGCCGGGCAAGCTCTCGTTTGCCTCGTCGGGGACCGGGCAATCGGTGCACCTGTCCGGCGAGCTGTTCAAGAAGCGCACCGGCATCGACATCATCCATGTGCCATACAAGGGTGCCGCGCCGGCCGTGGCCGACCTGGTCGCCGGGCAGGTGACGATGATGGTGGACAACCTGCCCAGCTCGCTGCCGCATATCCAGTCCGGCAAGCTGCGCGCGCTGGCGGTGACCAGCGCCACGCGCGTGGCCGAGTTGCCCGACGTGCCCACCATGAAGGAAGCCGGCCTTGACGACTTCCAGGTGACCGCATGGTTCGGCCTGGTGGCGCCGGCGGGCACGCCGGCCGCGGTGGTCTCGCGCCTGCAAAAGACGGTGGCCGGCATCCTGGCCGAGCCCGAAGTGAAAACGCGCCTGGCCGATCTCGGCGGTGTGCCGGGCGGCGATACGCCCGAGCATTTCGCCAGGTTCATCGACGCGGAGCGCGTGCGCTGGGCCAAGGTGGTGAAGGACACCGGCATTCCACAGCAATGAGGGCGAGCCCGAGGCACGGCACGCAACACCACACCACATCACAACGCAACGCAACGCAACGCAACGAGAGGGCAAGGCATGCAAGCACTGAAAGCGCGCCACCGCAGGTCATGGCTACAGGCCGTGCTGATTGCACCGCTCGCGGCGGGGCTGCTGGGCGCGAGCGCTTCGGCGCTGGCCGACACCTGGCCCAACAAGCCGATCCAGTTGCTGATTCCCTATCCGCCGGGCGGCAGCGCCGACCTGCTGGCGCGCCCCGTGGCGGCCAAGCTGCAGGAGCGGCTGGGCCAGCCCGTGGTGCTCGACTACCGGCCGGGCGCCGGCGGCACCATTGCCTCGCAGCAACTTGCGCGCGCCAAGCCGGACGGCAACACGCTGATCGTGGTGCTGGCCGCGCACGCCATCAATGCCAGCCTCTATCCCAAGCTGCCGTATGACACCCGCAAGGATTTCGCGCCGGTATCGCTGGTGGCCAACCTGCCGCTGATCCTGGCCGGCAGCCCCTCGCTGAAGGCCAGGACCGTGCCTGAGTTGATCGCCGCGGCCAAGGCTGCGCCGGGGCAGCTCACGTTCGCCTCCGCGGGCAACGGCAACACGGGCCACCTGGCCGGCGAGCTGTTCGACAGCCTGGCCGGCGTCAAGATGACCCACGTGCCGTACAAGGGCAGCGCGCAGGTGGTCAACGCCATGCTGGCTGGCGAGGTGCAGCTGACCTTCGACAGCATTTCCACGTCGATGCCGCATATCCGCAGCGGCCGTCTCAAGGCGCTGGCCGTGACCAGCGCCAGGCGCGCCACGCTGGCGCCGGACGTGCCCACGCTGTCCGAGGCCGGGGTGCCGGGCTTCGATATCAACGGCTGGTATGCGGTGCTGGCGCCGGCCGGCACGCCGAGCGCCATTGTCGAGCGGCTCAGCAAGGAGATCGCGGCTGTGCTGACCCAGCCCGACCTGCGCGCGAACCTGGCATCCAATGGCTATGAGCCGGTGGGTTCCACGCCGGCCGCGCTGGGCGCGCATATCGATGCGGAGATCACGCGCTGGAGCAAGGTCGTGAAGGAATCGGGCGCACGCCTGGAATAAGAGATCAACCAAAAGAGATCAACCAATATCCGGCCTGGCGCGTGCCAGGCCGCCGAGCAAACAAACGTGTAGACAGGAGTATGAGCATGAGTGGAGTGATGGCAGGCAAGGTAGCGCTGGTGACTGGCGCGGGTGGTGGCATCGGGCGCGGCGTAGCGCTGGAACTGGCCAAGGCCGGCGCCAAGGTGGTGGTCAACGACATCGGCGTATCGCTCACCGGTGAAGGCGGCGATGCCGGCCCCGCGCAGCGCGTAGTCGACGAGATCGTCGCCGCCGGCGGCATTGCGGTAGCCAACACCGACAGCGTATCGAGCTGGCAGGGTGCCAATGCGATCGTGCAATGCGCGATCGACAACTTCGGGCGCATCGATGCCGTGGTCAATAACGCCGGCAATCTGCGCGACCGCATGTTCTTCAAGATGAACGAGGAAGAATGGCGCTCGGTGATCGACGTCCACCTCAACGGTACGTTCTTTGTCAGCCGCGCCGCCGCCAACCACTTCAAGGATCAGGAGAGCGGCGCCTATGTGCACATGACTTCCACCTCCGGCCTGATCGGCAACCTGGGCCAGGCCAACTACTCGGCTGCCAAGCTTGGCATTGCCGCGCTGTCGAAGTCGATCGCGCTGGACATGGCCCGCTTCAACGTGCGCTCGAACTGCATCGCGCCGTTCGCCTGGAGCCGCATGACCAGCTCGATCCCCTCCGAGACCCCGGAAGAAAAGGCGCGTGTCGCCAAGCTGCAAAAGATGGAAGCCAACAAGGTCGCGCCGATGGCCGCCTTCCTCGCCAGCGATGCCGCGCATGAAGTCAACGCGCAGATCTTTGCCGTGCGCGCCAACGAGATCATGCTGATGAGCCAGCCGCGCCCGGTGCGCTCGGTCCACATGAGCGAAGGCTGGACGCCGGAGTCCATTGCCGAGATCGCCATCCCCGCCATGCGCAACAGCTTCTTCAAGCTCGAGCGCTCGCCCGACGTGATCAGCTGGGACCCGATCTGACGCCATGCCGCTCGACTACAACCGCATCAAGAACTGGGACTTTCCGCAGGTCACGCAAACCTACGGCGAGAAGGACTCCATCCTCTACGCGCTGGGTCTTGGCCTGGGCGAGCAGCCCACCGATCCGCGCCAGCTGCAATACGTTTATGAAGCGCAGCTCAAGGCCTTTCCAACGCAGGCCGTGGTACTGGCCTATCCCGGCTTCTGGATGCAGGACCCGAAGAGCGGCATCGACTGGGTGCGCATCGTCCACGGCGAGCAGCGCCTGCGCCTGCACCGTCCGCTGCCGGCGTCCGGCACCGTGCGTGCGCGGGCACGGGTGACCCATGTCATCGACAAAGGGGCCGACAAGGGCGCGCTCGTGATCGTGGAGCGCACGCTGGTGGATGCGGCCACCGGTGCCGAACTGGCCACCGTGAACCACACCACCTTCTGCCGCGCCGATGGCGGCTTTGGCCATGGCGATACCGCGCCCGAAGCACTGCCGGCAGCGCCGGCCCGCGCGCCGGATGCGGCTCGCAGCCAGGCGATCATGCCGCAGGCCGCGTTGTTGTATCGTCTCAATGCCGATCCCAACCCGTTGCATGCCGATCCGGAAGTGGCGCGCGTGGCGGGCTTCGACGCACCCATCCTGCACGGCTTGTGCACCTATGGCGTGGCGGCGCGCGCGCTGGTCGACACCTTCGCCAACGGCGATGGCGATCAGCTGCTCGAACTCAATGTGCGTTTTTCCCGCCCGGTATTTCCCGGCGAAACCCTCGAAGTGCGCATGTGGCGCGAAGGCGGCGGCCGCGTGTTGTTCGACGCCCGCGTGCCCGCGCGCGACGTCACCGTGCTCAGCAACGGCGTAGCGGAGTTCCGCGCATGACAACAACGACAACCATGAAGAGCGCGCTTGACGGCGTACGCGTGCTGGATCTTTCGCGCATCCTGGCCGGTCCCTGGTGCGCCCAGAACCTGGCCGACCTCGGCGCCGAGGTGATCAAGGTAGAGCGACCCGGCGTGGGCGACGACACCCGCTCCTGGGGCCCTCCCTGGCTGCCCGACGGCGACGGCAAGCCCTCGCGCGATGCCACCTACTACGCTGGCGCCAATCGCGGCAAGCGCTCGGTCACGCTCGATATCGCCAGCCCCGAAGGGCAGAGCATCGTGCGCGAGCTGGCGGCGAAATCGCAAATCGTGCTGGAGAACTACAAGGTTGGCGACCTGAAGCGCTACGGCCTGGACTACGACAGCCTCAAGGCCATCAACCCGGCGCTGGTCTATTGCTCCATCACCGGCTACGGCCAGGAAGGCCCGAGCGCGCACAAGCCCGGCTACGACTTCATCTTCCAGGGCATCGGCGGGCTGATGAGCATCACGGGCGAACGCGACGACCTGCCCGGCGGCGGCCCGCAAAAGGTCGGCGTGGCCGTGGTCGACATGCTCACCGGCATGTATGCCACCGTGGCCGTGCTGGCCGCGCTGCGCCATGCCGAGCGTACCGGCGAGGGGCAGCGGATCGACATGGCGCTGCTCGACGCGGTGGTGGCGGTCGGGGCGACGCCAATCCTGGCGCAGAAGATCACCGGAAAGACGCCGCAGCGCTTCGGGAACGCGCATGCAAACATGGTGCCGTACCACGTGTTTGCCACGGCGGACGGCTACATGATCGTGGCCGCAGGCAACGACGGGCAATGGCAAGGGTACTGCCGGGGCGTGGCGCGTCCGGACCTTGCCACGGACGAACGCTTCACCACCGGCACTGGCCGCATCGTCAATCGCGATGTGCTGGTGCCGCTGCTCGAAGCCCATATGCGCACGGGCACGACCGCGCATTGGGTGCAAGCGCTGGAACGCGAGGGCATTCCTTGCGGGCCGATCAACGACTATGCGCAGGTGCTGGAGGATCCGCAGGTCAGGTACCGTGAACTGCAGGTGGATATGGTGCGCAGCGATGGCGGGGTTTGTCCCACGGTGAAGAGTCCGTTGCGGCTTTCGGCCACGCCGGTGCGGTACGACGCGGCGCCCCCGCGGCTGGGCGAACATACCGAGGCGGTGCTTTCGGGCGTGCTGGGCATGTCGGCAGCGCGGATCGCGGCCCTGCGCGAACAAGGCTTGATCTGAGGCCGGTTCCGGCGGTACGCGTTACCCGGGTGCAGCCGCCGGGGTGCGTACCATCGGCCTGCGGACGGCGGCGCATAAGATGCCGCCAGCCGTCAGGACCCGAACAGCATCAGGCCAATCTTGACGGCCGAGACCACGATGGCGAGCAGCAGCCCGCAAATCAGCTGCTGGCTGTCTCGTGGCTCCCACGACAGTGCGGCGGCTACAAACGCCTTGCGCTGGTATCGCGCCTTGTCGGAGACAACCCCCAGGTCGTTCGGTATGCCTTTGGCGATCATTGCGCCCCTGAGGCGCCGGGTCATGCGCGCGGCGGGACGCCAGATCAGAATGACGCTGAGCAAGGTCATGCCTTCGATGACGATCTCCGTCCAGTGCCCGAAGAAATTCGCCATTGCGTGCGCAATCAAAAGACACCCCACAGCCGTACCCTGCTCATATCCGACACGGCCTTCGCTTCATCGGCTGACTCATCGGCAGGCTCGACCAGTTCAAGAGGCAGTTTGGCTTCGCGCGGCTTCAGCATCAATACGACCTCCATGTCGAGCGCGTGAGCGTAATTCACGATCGTTTCCATAGAGGGTCCGAGCGAACCGCCGCCGTTCTCGATCCGGCTGATCTCGGATTGCAGCATGCCGCTGTCGGCGGATTGCTGCGCCTGTGTTTTGCCGCTCTTCTGGCGCGCGGCGCGCAGGATGCTTCCGACCCGGCCAGCCATCGCAAACCGCGTATCGGGATCTTCGTCGAGCTTCTGCACTTCCGCCAGATAGGCGCGGCGTGTCTCAGGCTTATCGAGAGCCCGTTTGCGAAACTTCTCGAACGAATCGGGATTCAAAACGTTCTTGTCATCTTTGGCCATGATGCGCTCCTTTGCTTCCAGGTACGTTCCTTCGCATGGCGCTCTGCCCGGGCGGCGTTCGTGTCGATAAGACAAGGCACCTCATTATTATTGGTTATTTCCGATAATTTGCAAGTCCCGTGGAGTCGCGTGCATCTTTCTGCCCATGGATCGAGGCTGGTCTCTTTGTTTTTAGATCGAACTATCAGGCGCTATTCCCGTGACGTCCAGAAAACTTTTGTTGCCATGGACGGCCGGTCAATTGCAATCAGGCATGGCTACGCCCGGGATAAGGCCTGCCGGCAAGAACGGTGCCCCCGCCGGGTTCCCAGCCCACCGGACATGATCCATATCAAGCCTCGTGTGCCTGGTTACCGGCACAATGTCCCTGAACTCCCCAGCCTTCCAACTCCCACCCAAGGTGAGGCCCATGTTTCCTGAATTCCGCGATCAGATATCCATCCTCAAGACCCAGGACGCCCACTTTGCGCGGCTCTTTACCCGCCACAACGAACTGGACCATGAGATCAAGAACATGGAGGCGGGCACGGTTCCCGCAGATGGCACCGCCATCGAGGTCCTCAAGAAGGAAAAGCTGCTCCTGAAGGACCAGCTCTACGTCATCCTGCGCAAGGTCTCGGCTTCCTGAAGCCAATTTCAAATCCGCCAATCTGCCAATTGAAAGGCCATCCCATGTTCAAACATATCCTGCTCCCCATCGACGGATCGGAACTCTCGCAAAAGGCCTTCCCGGCGGCCGTCGAGTTCGCGCGGACGACCGGCGCCAAGCTGACTCCGTATATGTGCCTCGAGGAGTATCCGTTCCTGATGTCCAGCGACGCGGGCCATGAGAAGAAGTCGGTCTTCGAGCATCGCATCGAGGCGGCGGCGCGCGAGGAACTGGCCAAGGTGGAATCGGCCGCGGCACTGGCCGGCGTGCCATGTGCGGGTGCCACGTCCATTGCGTCCGCTCCCTATCGGGGCATCATCGGCATGGCGAAGGAGCTAGGCTGCGACGTGATCTTCATGGCCTCGCATGGGCGGCGCGGCATCAGCGGCCTGCTGCTGGGCAGCGAAACCCAGAAGGTGCTGACGCATAGCGATATTCCGGTGCTGGTGTTCCGCTGAGCGCGGCACGGCATGGCGCCCGTCCGCTTGCGGGCGAGGCGCCGCGTGCCGCAAGGCCAATGCCGCTGGATCGCCCTCGTGTGAGCTGGTGTTGCTACTCCCCAACCACCACCGCCACTACCTCCCCCTCATTCACGCTATCCCCCTGCGCCACGCTGATCTCCCCGACCCGCCCACTCACCGGCGACTCGATCGGGATCTCCATCTTCATCGATTCCATCACCATGATGGCCTCGCCTTGCGCGACGGCGTCGCCTTTCTGTTTGTCGATCTTCCAGACCTTGCCGGTGACGATCGATTCGATGCGGGTGGCTGCCATAGTCGTTGTTCCTGTGCGTTTCGAGAAAATAGGGTGGTTCAGAAGTTGGTCGGCCATGCCGCCAGCAGATGCTCGCCGATGCCGCCGTTGCGCTCGCCGCGTGCCAGCGCCAGGGCGCGGATCAGTGTGCTGCGCGTCGACTCGGGCGCGATCACGTCGTCGAGGTAGCCCAGGCCGGCGGCGCGCCATGGTGCGCTAGCGCTGCGCAGTTCTTCATACAGCTTTGCCTTCTCGGCGCGCTCGTCGGCCTGCTCCCCGTCCGAGGCGTCGTGCCGTTCCGCTGGCCGAATCACATTGACCGCCACTTCCGGAGACATGAAGCTGATATCCGCTCCCGGCCAGGCAAAAACAAAGTCCGCATCCATGCCGGCGCCAGCCAGATTGGAATAGGCCATGCCGTACGATTTGCGGATCACCACCGAGAGCTTCGGCACGGTTGCCAGCGCCAGCGCTTCGACGAAATTGATGATCTTGCCGGGCATGCGCTTTTGCTCGGCCGCGCGGCTGACAAAGAAGCCGGGCGTGTCGTGCAGGAAGATCAGCGGGATGTTGAAGGAGTCGCACAGGCAGATGAAGCTGGTGCATTTGTCACAGCCGTCCGGGCCCATGGCGCCGGCCGAGTAGGTCGGGTTGGTGGCAATGATGCCCACCGTCTGCCCGTCCAGGCGCGCGAGGCAGGTGATCACGCTGCGGTCGAATTCGGGCTTGAGTTCAAGGATCTCGCGGTCGTCCGCCAGCGTGCGGACCAGCTCGCGCATATCGTGGGCGCGCCGCGGGGAATCCGGTACCAGGCGGGCGATGTCGAGCTGGCGGGCTTCGGCCTGCTCGGCGGTTTCCCGCGGAGACTGCAGCGGGGGCAGTTGTCCCGCGTGCGAGGGCAGGTAGGCAAGGAACTTGCGGATTGTCTCCAGGCAGCCAGCCTCGTCGTCGGTCACGCGGTCGACCAGACCGGTGGTGCGCGCATGCACCTGCCAGCCGCCCAGCTCTTCGTTGGTGACCTTTTCTCCGGTGGCGATTTCCAGCACGCGTGGGCCGGACACCGCCATGCAGCTGCCCTTGACCTGCACCACGAAATCGGCGAAGGCCGCATGCCACGACGGGCTGCCGAAGCATTCGCCAAGAATGGCGGCGGCCATCGGCACGCGGCGCACGCGCCGGGCGAGGCTGGTGCCGACCGTCATCGAGCTGAGGCCGTCGGCGCCCTGGATATCAGGCAGGCGCGCGCCGCCGGCTTCGCCCAGGTTGACGATCGGATAGCCTTTGTCGAGCGCGAGCGCGACGAGCTGGCGCGATTTCCTGCTGCCGATGCGTCCCCCGGTGCCGGCTAGCACGGATACATCGTCGGCCTTGACCACGACGGGGCGGCCGTCGATGCGGCCCACGCCGCAGATTTTTCCGTCGGCGGGTGTCTTGCCTTCCATGCCCGACACGTCGGAGTGGTTGAGCATGCCGATCTCGAAGAAGCTGCCGTCATCCACTAGCGCCTCGACGCGTTCGCGCGCGTTGAGCGCGCCGCGTGCCTTGATGCGCGCCAGCTTGTCGGCGCCGCCCATTTGGGCCGCCTGTGCCTTGCGCAGGGCAAGCTCTTCGGCACGGTTGTGTACGTTCATTCTGTCTGCTCCCTTGCTAGGTTCGTGGCATCCGGCCTTTCAGGCCAGGAATTGCTGAAGCTCGTGCTTCTTGACCTTGCCGGTGGCCGTCATCGGCAGTTGCTGCACGAAGCGGATCTCTGGCACCTTGTAGGTCGCCATGTTCTGCTTGCACCACAGCGCAAGCTCGCTGGCGGAAAGGCTGCCCTGCGCATGCGGGTGCAGCCGTACGAATGCCACCGGCACCTGTCCACGTTCGGCATCGTCCCGCCCGATCACGCCGGAGCCCACCACGGCCGGATGCTGGCCCAGCAGCGCTTCGATCTCGGCGGGGAACACGCTCATGCCCTTGACCTTGAGCATTTCCTTGCGCCGCCCGAGAAAGTGGAGGTAGCCCTGCGGGTCGTACACGCCGATATCGCCGGTGTGGAACCAGCCGTCTCGGATGGCTTCGGCGCTGGCATCGGGCTTGTTCCAATAGCCCTTGAACAGCGAGGGCGTGCGCACCACGATTTCGCCTTCCTGCCCGAGCGGAAGCGGCGCGCCGGATTCGAAATCGCAGATCTTGATGCGGGTGCCGGGCATGGGCAGGCCGACAAAGACGGGCTGGCCCTTGAGGTCCATGTCGTCGTCCTGCATGCCGGTGGTGAAGGTGTCGCTGGTATGGGTCTCGGTCATGCCCCACGCGCCTTCGGCCATCACGCTGCCGGTCAGGTCGAGCCAGCGGCGGCGGAAGTCCGGGTTGACCTTCTTGACGAAGGACGAGACGCGCGTGGCGCGCAGCGAGCGCAGGTCGTAGCGCGCGACGTCGGGATGGTCCATCAGCTCGGCGGCATTGTCGACCAGCATCACCGTGCGCCTGACCTGGTAGCGGTCGATGGCCGCCATTACGCCCATCGGATCCCAGCGCGCCAGCAGCACCAGCGTGCCGCCGGCGAAGATCGGGTAGATCAGGCCGATGTTCTCGCCGGCGATCCAGAACATCGACATGAAGTTAAGCGAGACGTCATCCAGCGCTGCGCCGCTGCCGTCCGGCGCGAGCGCGCCCGACATGGTACAGCCGGTGGCGGCGGTGTAGATCATGTCGCGCTGCGTATGCACGCAGCCTTTGGGCATGCCGGTGGTGCCCCCGGTGTAGTTGAGCGCAGCGACCGCGTCGAGGTCGGGCGTCCCGGCCGGCGTGGGCGCATCGCATGCCGACAGCGCGGGCATCAGGTCGATGGTGCCGGAAGGCACCGTGCGCGGCGTGTCGATGCCGGGCGGCAGGGGCAGCGTGGGCGATTCGGGAAGCAGGTCGCTGTAGCCGGTGACGAACACCGTGCGCACCGCCGTGCGCTGCTGCACGGATTGCAGTAGCGGCGCGAGCTGGTCGAGCACGAGGATGGTGGCGGCGTCGGCGTCGTTGAGCTCGTGGATCAGTTCCTGTTCCTTGAAGAGCGGGTTGACCGGCACGTGCACAGCGCCCAGCTTGAGGATGCCGTAGAAGGCGATATGGAACTGCGGACAGTTGCCCAGCATCACCGCTACGCGCTCGCCGACGCGCACGCCGTGCTGGTGGAGCAGCGCGGCGAAGCGGTCGCTCAGGCGATCCAGCTCGGCATAGCTCAGCTCGCTGCCATAGAAGATCACGGCGGGGTGGTTGGGGCGCTGCCTTGCCCACGCTCGCAGGTATTCGGTCAGCGCGATTTCGCCGTGCGGCCAGCTAGCCTGGCGCGGCACGGCGCCGGGCCAGTGCTGTTGCTGCAGCTGGTCGAGTTGCTGGAAATAGTCGGAATCCGCTTGGGATGTCAGCGCGTGGCTCATGACGCAATCAACTCCTGCGTAGGTTTGGCGGCCGGGTTGGCGGGGAGATCGGGATCTTGCAAATGACAAGCGGCGAGATGGGCGAGCGGTGCCCCTGGCTCGCCGGGCATCGTGCGCGGCGCCGGCACGCGCTCGGCACAGGCCGCCATCGCATGCGGGCAGCGCGGATGAAAGCGGCAGCCGGATGGCGGGTTCAGCGCCGAGCCGATCTCGCCGTGGATCAGGCCGGGCGTGGGCTGGTGATCGGGATCCGGCCGGGGCGCGGAGCCGAGCAGGGCCTGCGTATAGGGGTGGCGCGGCGAACCGAACACACTGGCGCTGGGACCGCTCTCGGCCATCGCGCCGAGGTACATCACGCCCACCGCCGAGCTGAAGTGCTCCACCAGCGCCAGGTCGTGCGCGATGACCAGGTAGGCCAGGCCAAAACTGCGCTGGATATCCGATAGCAGGTTGATGATCTGCGCGCGGATGGATACATCGAGCGCGGAGGTGGGCTCGTCCAGCACGATCAGCTTTGGCTGCAGCGCCAGCGCGCGGGCCACCGCGATGCGCTGGCGCTGGCCGCCGCTGAACTCGTGCGGGTAGAGATCGAGCGCGCTGGCGGGCAGGCCGACGATGTCCAGCAGCTCTTCCAGCCGGCGCTGCACAGCGGCTCGGTTGCCACCCTCGCCGTGCGCCAGCAGTGGCTCGGCCAGCAGCATGCGTACTTTCAGCCGTGGATTGAGCGAGGAGGATGGGTCCTGGAACACCGCCTGCACCTGGCGGCGGTACGACAGAAGGCCTGTCCCCCGCAGGCCCAGCACGTTCTCGTCCTGGAAGCGGATATTGCCCCCGGTGGGGCGCTCCAGCAAAAGCAGCAGCTTGGCGATGGTGGTCTTGCCGCAGCCGGATTCGCCCACCAGCGCGAAGGTCTGGCCGGCATCGACGGCAAAGCTCACGCCGTCCACCGCACGCACGACCTGCTTCGTGCCGCGTACCGCGAAGTGTTTTTGCAGGTCATTGACTTCAAGCAGCATGGGACCTCGCTTTTGCCTCGTTGAATGCGGCGCTCATGCCGACACCAGCCAGCAACTGGCCTTGTGGCCCCCGCCGAGGTCGATCTCGGGCGGATACGCGTCGTCGCACAGCGGCTTGCGATGCGGGCAGCGCGCGGCAAAGCGGCAGCCCGGCGGCGGATCGATCAGGCTCGGCGGCGTGCCCTGGATAGCGAAGAGGCGCTCCTTCTTCTGGCCGAAATGCGGAATCGATTCGAGCAGCGCCCGCGTGTATGGGTGGGCCGGATGGCGGTACAGCGTGCGCACGTCGCCGGTCTCGACAATGCGCCCGGCATACATCACCGCCACGCGCTGGCAGATGCTGGCGGCCACACCCAGGTCGTGCGTGATCAGGATGATGCCGACGCCCGTCTCGTCCTGGATGCGGCGCAGCAGCGCCATCATCTGCACCTGGATGGTCACGTCCAGCGCGGAGGTGGGCTCGTCGGCCACCAGCAGGCGCGGAGAGCTGGCGATGGCCATGCCCGTCACCACGCGCTGGCGCATGCCGCCGCTGAACTGGTGCGGGTAATCGTCCAGGCGCGTCTCGGGCGAGGGGATGCGCACACGCGCCAGGACCTCGGCGGCATTCTTGCGCCGCTCGCCGCGCCCATGCGTGATGCCGTGGTAGCGTCCAGGCGCGCCGACCTGATCGCCCACGGTGAAGACGGGATTGAGCGAAGTCAGCGGATCCTGCGAGATCATCGAGATCCTGCGCCCGCGGTAGACCTCGCTCATGGTCTTCTCCGGCACGGTGAGCAGGTCCACGCCATCGAGCAGCACCTTGCCGCCCAGGCGCACGGCATCCGGGCCGCCCTGGCGCGGCAGCAGCCGCATGATGGACAGGATGGTCATCGATTTGCCGGAACCGGACTCGCCCACCACGCCGAGCGTCTCGCCCGCGTTCACATGCAGGTCCACGCCGTCGACCGCGCGCACCACGCCGCGGCGCAGCCTGAGGTGGGTGGTCAGGCCCTGCACTTGAAGCATCGGTTCGGCGGCCGGTCCCGCTGGCACTTCCTTGGTTTGCGACATGTCGTTCATAGCTGCCTCCGGCGCGGGTCGAAATGGTCGCGCAGCCAGTCGCCCAGCAGGTTGGACGCTAGGCAGGTGGCCATGATGGCCAGGCCCGGCATGGTGATGACCCACCATGCGTTGGTGATGTAGTTGCGCGCATCCGCCAGCATCAGTCCCCAGGACACGTCGGGTTGCTGGATGCCCAGGCCGAGGAAGCTCAGCGAGGCCTCGAAGATGATGACCTGCCCCACTTGCAGCGTGGCCAGCACCAGCAGCGTGTTGAACAGGTTGGGCAGCAGGTGGCGGCGGAAGATCACTAGCGTGCCGCAGCCGGCCACGCGTGCTAGCGCCACGTAGTCGCGCTGCTTGAGCGACATCACCTCGCCGCGCACGATGCGCGCGTACCAGGTCCAGTAGGTGACCACGATCACCAGCACCACGGTCTCGAAGCCGGGGCCGAGCACGGCGGCTAGTACCAGGGCGAGCGCCAGCGACGGGATCGACATCTGGATATCCACAAGCCGCATGATCAGCGTGTCGACACGGCCGCCGAAGTAACCGGCGACCATGCCCACCAACGTGCCGATGCCGCCAGACAGCACGATGGCGTAGAGCGCCACCACCAGGGAGATGCGTGTGCCGGCCATGATGCGGGCCAACACGTCGCGGCCCATGTTGTCGGTGCCTAGTGGATACGCCCAGCCGCCGCCCGCCAGCCATGCGGGCGGCTGGAAGGCCAGGCCGAGATCAAGGCCGTTGGGATCGTGCGCCAGCAGATGTTCGCCGCCGAGCGCACATACCAGCAACAGCACGAATACCAGCGCGGGAAACCACGGCAGGCCGTTCGGCAGCAGCCGGCGCAGCCTCTGATCAGGAAAGGCGCGAGAGCTAGCGGTATCAGCCATGGCGGATCCTCGGGTCGATCAGGCTGTAGCTCAGGTCGACCAGCAGGTTGGAAAGCACGAACAGCACGGAGGTCAGCATGACGCCCGCCTGCACCACGGGGAAGTCACGGGCGAACACGGCTTCCACCACGGTGCGGCCCACGCCCGGCCACGCGAAGATCACCTCCACCACGAATGCCCCGCCCAGCATCGCGGCGAAGTACACGCCAAGGATGGTCACGAGAGGAATGGCGGCATTGCGCAGCGCGTACTTCCACACCAGCACGCGTTCCGGCACACCCATGGCGCGGCCCATGCGGATGTAGTCACTGTCGAGCACATCGAGCATGGCCGAGCGCACGATGCGCGTCTGCGCTGCCACCGGGTACCAGCCGAGTGCGACTGCGGGCAGCACCAGGCTGCTCCAGCCTTCATGCCCGAAGGCCGGTAGCCAGTTCAGCCGCACCGCGAAGAACAGGATCAGCAGCAGCCCGACCCAGAAGTTCGGCATGGCCTGGCCGAGCATGGCGAAGATCTTGGCGAAGCGGTCGAACCAGGAGCCGCGGTGCAGCGCGGACAACACACCGAAGGGCACGGCCATCGCCACGGAGAACAACAGCGCTGCCACGGCCAGCTCCACCGTGGCGGGCAGGCGCTCCAGGATCAGGCCCAGGGCAGGCACCTGCCAACGATAGGAATTGCCGAAGTCGCCGCCTAGGGCGTGACTGACGAAGTAGAAGTACTGCATAAGGACGGACTGGTCGAGCCCAAGGTGCGCGCGGGTCTGCGCGATCGCCTCGGCCGGCGCATCCGCCGGTAGCAGCAGCGCGAGCGGGTCGCCCGAGAGCCGCGAGATGATGAAGATGATGACGCTCGCGCCAATGATGCTGACAAGACCCTGCATCAGGCGTCTGGCGATGGCGGTTGGCATGGGGACTCCTTCGTTGGGAGATCGGCGCGGCCGTGCGCCGCGCGCCGCGCGAAGCGCGAGGATCAGCGTGCGCGGCCGCGCCTGGCTGCCGGATGACATGTGCGTTTGGCGGTGTGGCCGCCGTCAGGCTATTTCTGTTTCCAGCCCACCTGCTGGAAGGCGCGCCAGTAGTCGCGGATAGGCCAGGGCACGTAGTCGATCTTGTCCGCGCGCCAGGCGAATGTCACCAGCGGCCGGTAGGTCGGCAGGCCGCCCAGCACGCGCTCCTGCTTGATCCGCGCGATCTGGCGCAGCAACTCGGCGCGCGCGGCCGGGTCCATGGTGCCGCGTTGTTTTTCCAGCAGGGCGTCGACTTCCTTGTCGGTGGTATAGGAGTACGTGCCCCAGCCGCCGGCCTGGTAGCTGTGCAGGTGCCCGGACCATGCCAGGCCCGGGTCGCCGGGCAGGCCTTGCGACCACATCCAGCTCAGCACGCCATCCATTTCCGGCGGGCCGCTGCGCCCGCGCTTGCCCAGGCTGATCCAGGCGCCATATTCCAGGTTGCGCACCTGGCAGCGGATGCCCACCGAAGACAGGTAGGCGTACATTGCCTCGCCAACCTCCTTCATGCCCGGCTCGCGCGGGGTGGTGAGGTTGTAGCAGGACGTGTCGAAGCCGTTCGGGTAGCCGGCCTGTTTGAGCAGTTCGCGGGCCTGTTTGGGATCGTACGTGTAAGGCTTGAGCGCCGGATCGTAGCCGGTGGACTCCTTGCCGATTTGCGCATAGCGCTCGCCCTGGCCGAACAGCACGCGCTTGATGATGGCGTCGACGTCGATGGCGTGGGCGGCAGCCTGGCGCACCCGCACGTCGTTGAACGGCGACTTCGGCATCTGCGTGTTGAAGTTCAGGAAGAGGTTGTTGCCGCTCACCACGGTGGCGGTCTTGACGCCCGGCATCTTCTTGAACTCTTCCACCATCGACGGCGGCACATTGTCGATCCAGTCCACGCGCCCAGTCTTGAAGGCGGCCACCCGGGTCAGGTCCTCCGGGATGATTTTGATCGTCAGTTCCTTGACGGTCGGGCGCGCGGCCTGGTTCCAGTAACCGTCGAAGGCCTCCAGCTTGAGTTCGTCCTTAACCGTGCGCGAGACGAATTTCCATGGACCGGTCCCCACCGGCTTGCGCGCGAACTCCTCCTCGCCCACCTTCTGGATGTACTTCTTAGGCATGGCCCAGAGCTGCATGTTGCCGACGATGAACTGCGCGTCCGGCTCCTTGAAGACCAGCTTGAAGTGAAGCGGGTCGATGGTCTCGAAGCGCTCGACGGACGACACATAGTGCGAGAAGAAGCTGCTCTTGGGGTCGCGCTGGCGCTGCCAGGAGAACTCGAAGTCCTCGGCGGTGAGCGGGTCGCCGTTGTGGAATTTCACGCCGCGCCGCAGATGCACGTCGAGCACCGGCTTGCCGTCCTTTCCGGGTTCCAGCTTCCACGATTCGGCCAGCCAGTTCTCGTCCTTGAGCGCGGCATTGCGCCGCGTCAGCATCTCGAAGATCTGGCCCACGAAATAGTGATCGACGCCCGCGGAGATCTTGACCGGGTCGAGCGTGGTGGACTCGGCGCCGAAGGCCACGCTCAAGGCCCCGGTGGCGGGTGCGGCAGATGTTGCAGGGGGGATGGTAGCTTGCGCGAGCGCCGTTGACGCGAACGCCCCTAGCAAAAGCCCGCCGATCATGGTTTGCAGCGAATGCTCGCGCATCGTGCTTCTCCGGTGGCGCCGGCGTGCGCCGGCTGGGTTGTCTCCGCCCCCGATGAAATATGTTGTCCGGTCGCCACGGGGTCGGGCCGCAATGCGCCGCATCGCTGTGGATGCGTGACTGTGGCTACCCCGTCGGTCGCCGCGGGTGGCAAAAAAAGTATGCGAGCACTTAAGAGTTACGTCAACGGTTAATTGTTAACAATCGACGATTTACGCGAGAAAGCCCTCTGTATAGAATGGGCCCAATCCTATATACCCCTCTTAACCCACCCCTCTTAACCGGCCTCCTCATGAGCGGACTCTTTGGAATACAGCCAGCCGCGCCCGAGCCGGATGCGCCCGATCAGGATCTGCCGGCGCAGGCGCCATCGCCGCGGCGCATGACAGCGGCCACAATCCCCGAGCAGGTCGCCAAGCATCTCGGCCAGGCCATCCTCAACGGCCAGTACGCGCCGGGCGACCAGATCAAGGAACAGGCGATCGCCGAGCTCTTCGACATCAGCCGCGGCCCGGTGCGCGACGCCTTGCGTGTGCTGGAGAAGCAGGGCCTGGTGGAGATCTCACCCCGGCGCGGGGCGTTCGTGGTGGAGTTGCGGCAGGACGACCTGATCGATATCTTCAATATCCGCAGCGCGCTGCTGTCGCTGGCCGTGCGCTACCTGGCGATCAATCCCGACAAGGCAGCCCTGCCGCCGTTGCAGGTTCGTCTGGATGAATTGCGCGCGCTTGGCAGCGAGCCCGAGCCGGCATTGATCGATTTTGTGCGGGCTGTCGGCCGCATGGGCGTGGGCCTGATGAATGCCTGCGGCAACCGCCAGCTCATCCAGGCTTACCGTACCTTGCCGCACGATGGCGTGTGGCAGATGCTGTGGGTTACCAGCCAGCCGCTGGACTACATCACGGCCCAGCGCCGTGTGGAAAGCGTGGGTGACTACGAACAGGTGCTGGCCGCCATCGCCGCCAGCGACGCGGAAGCCGCCGAGCGCGACATGCGCAAGATCATGCAGGACTCGCGCAACGAGGTGCTCTCGCATATGCAGCAGGCGCACCCGGAGCCGATAGAGCGCTTCCGTCTGCAGACGATCTAGCGCATCCCCGGCCCCAGGGCTATCGATTCAGGCCGCGGACGCCATCATCTGCCGCTGCCGGTACTCCCCGGGCGCTACTCCCGTCCATTTCTTGAACGCCCGATGGAACGTGCTGGGTTCTGAAAACCCCACGCGCAGCGCCACCTGCTGCAGTGCAAGGTCCGTGTGTTCCAGGAAGGCGATGGCCGCGTCGCGGCGCAGGCTGTCTTTGATGCTCTGGTAGCCGCGCCCTTCTTCGCGCAGGCGGCGGCGCAGGGTTTGCGGCGTCAGGCGCAGGGTCTCGGCCATTTGTTCCAGCGAGGGCAGTTCATCGTCGAGGTGGCAGCGCAGGTGGCGCCGGATGCGCTCGGCGAGGCAGGAGTCGTCGCGGTAGCGGGTGAGCAGGTTGCGCGGCGTGTCGTTCAGGAAGGCTTGCAGGCTGCTGGCGTCCTGGACCACGGGCAGGCGCAGCCAGCTGGCGTCGAAGTGCAAGGCGGTGTGCGGCTGGCCATAGCGGACCTGGGTGTTGAAGACCCGTTCGGTGTCGGTGAGCCGGGATGGCCCGCGCGCTGGTTCCGGCGCGCGCGCGGCCAGGTCGACGCCGGCGAGGGGAATGCGCTGCGCCACCAGCCAGTTGGCCACCCCGTAAGCCTGGAAGGCGAAGGTGGATTGCGCGTACTGGCGGCACGCCGTGGCGGGCGCGCGA
The DNA here is from genome assembly GCF_058794615.1 of Cupriavidus sp. GW823-FHT07A04. NCBI lineage: Bacteria > Pseudomonadati > Pseudomonadota > Betaproteobacteria > Burkholderiales > Burkholderiaceae > Cupriavidus > Cupriavidus sp. GW823-FHT07A04. Next base: position 41,605 of record NZ_JBXAHA010000032.1, on the reverse strand, counting down.
GGCAGCAGGAGCAGGGTGGCGCGGCCGTCGCGCTGTTGCAGCCGAGGCACGAAATCGACCAGGTGCAGGCGATACTGGTTCAGCCCGGCGCGCATGGCGTCTTCCAGCGTGGCGCAGTGGATCAACGCCTGGCAGGCCTGGGCGAACACGCCCGGTGCCACGGGCCGGCTGAGCAAGCCCCAGAACTCATCGCGCGTGACGCGCCGCATCGAGCGCATCAGCGCGGCAAACTGGCCCTCGCTCACGCGCGCGTTGGGCGACTGCAGCAACGCGGGCGAAATGGCGGCGCGGCGCAGCAGGGCGTCGATGTCGCAGCCAAGGCGGCGCGCGCCTTGCACGATCTGGTGCAGCTGCAGCACGGAAATGGTGTGGCGCGTGGGCGGCTGAGCAGCGTCAGCGCCCGGTGTGCCTGGCGGGAGGGAACTGAGCGGCACCGTCATCGATGACGGCGCGGATGCCCTGAGTGCGGCGATTTGCATTGTCTCCTCGTTCTCAACGGACTCCCCGGTCCTGGTCCGGATCTCCCCTGGGCTGCATCTCGCTGCACTGCAGCGCAACGCGCGGGCTTGCCGGACCGCTGCCGGTTCTGTGCCGGCTATGTGCGCCAGTTAACCCGATGCTGCGCCCCAGCACAATCCGGATTTACCAAAGGCAGGCTTTTCCCTGAACGATTCGGCCAATCATTTTGGGCCGAATGGTCATTGTCCACGCAGTGCACCATCGCGCAATCTCATCCCTTGCTGGCCTGTGCATCCGCAGGGCGCGGCGTGGCGGTTCAAGAGGGGAGAAGCAGGATGCAGATAGGACGTCGCAGGACCCTGTTACGGCTTGGCGCGGCCTCGTTGGCCGCTGGCGGCGGCATCTCCGGGATCGCCAGCGCGCTCGCGCAAGGCGCCGTGCCCACCGGATACCCCGCCAAGCCGGTGCGGCTGGTGGTGCCGTATCCGGCGGGCGGCGCCACTGACGTGCTCGCCCGCGCCATTGCCGCGCCGCTTGGCCAGCAATGGCAGCGCACGGTGGTGGTGGAAAACCGCCCGGGCGCCAGCGGCATGATCGGTGCCGATGCGGTGGCCAAGGCGCCTGCGGATGGCTACACCTTGCTGCTCACGCTGACCAGCGTGGTGCAGTTGCCCAGCCAGTATGCAAAGCCGCCTTTCGACCCGATGCGCGACCTCGTCGCGCTGTCGGAGCTGGCGACTTCGCACCTCGTGGTGGCCGCCAACTCGTCCATGCCGGGCAGCCTCGCCGAGGTGGTGCAAATGGCGAAGGGCAAGCCGAAAGGGTATTCCTACGGCACCTACGGCACCGGCAGCGGTGCGCACCTCTATATGGAAGTGTTTACCGGCGCCGCCGGGCTGGACATGATCCATGTCCCCTACAAAGGCGAGGCGCCGTTGCTCAACGACCTGCTGGGCGGCCAGGTGTCGGTGGGCACCATCTCCGTGATGGGGATCAAGCCGCATATGCGCACCGGCCGCCTGCGCGCGCTGGCCGTGGTGGGCAACACCCGGGCGCCCATGCTGCCCGAGGTGCCGACCTTCCAGGAACTGGGCTACAGCGGCCTGGACGGGCCCGGCTGGTTCGGCCTGTTCGCCCCGGCCGGCACGCCGCGGCCGATCGTGGACAAGGTTTCGGCGGACGTGAACGCCATCCTGGCCACGCCTGATATCCGGCAGCGCATGACCGACCTTGGCGTGATCGTCAAAGGCACCCGGCCGATGGAGTTCGCCGAGGTGGCGCGCGCCGACCAGGCTTACTGGAACGGCGTGATCCGCAAGCTCAATATCCGGCTCGACTGAGCCTGCAGCATTTCCCAACCCTCTCGTGCCCTTTCGGGGCGGATTCAGGAGCAGCGATGCAGCACACGCGCCGCAAGGCATTGCAGCAGATCGGAGCCGGTGCCCTCGCCGCCGGCGGCCTGGGCCTGGGGCTGAGCCCCGCGCGTGCCGACGCTTTCCCGGCCAAGCCCGTGCGGCTGGTGGTGCCCTACCCCGCGGGCGGCGCCACCGATGTGCTGGCACGCGCCATTGCCGAGCCGCTCGGCAAGATGTGGCAGCGCCCCATCGTGGTGGAAAACCGCCCAGGCGCCAGCGGCATGATCGGCGCCGACGCCGTGGCCAAGGCCGATGCCGACGGCCATACCGCGCTGCTTACCATCACCACGCTGGTCCAGGCCCCGAGCCTCTATGCCAAGGCGCCGTTCGACCCGGTGCGCGATTTCGCTCCGGTGTCCAATCTTGGCACCACCAGCCTGGTGTTCGCGGTGCACAACTCGGTGCCCGCCACGACGCTGGCCGAATTCATCGCGCTGGTGAAGTCCAGGCCAAGGCAGTTCAACTATGGCTCCTACGGCACCGGCTCAAGCGGCCATCTCTACTGCGAAGTGTTCAACGATGCGGCGGGGCTGGACATGACCCACGTGTCGTACAAGGGCGAGGCGCCGGAACTGAACGACCTGCTCGGCGGGCAGATACCCGCGGCGATCATCTCGGTGATGGGCGCGCGCCCGCACACGGCAACCGGCCGCCTGCGCGCGCTGGCGGTGACCGGCCCCGCGCGCGCGCCGCAACTGCCAGACGTGCCGACCTTTCGCGAGTCTGGCATCGCGGGCATGGATTCGATGGGCTGGTTCGGGCTGTTGCTGCCGGCCGCCGCGCCGCGCCCGGTGATAGAAAAGTTCTCCTCGGACGTCAACCGCGTGCTGGCCATGCCAGCCGTGCGCGCGCGCATGAACGACATGGGCGTGGTGCTTGCCGGCAGCACGCCCGATGCCTTCGCCGAGACCATGCGCAGCGATTACGCGCGCTGGGGCAAGGTCATCCGCACCCGGAACATCCGTCTTGACTAACGCCGTCCCGATGCACGCCGCCTTGATGGGCGCCGGGCCGGTGGCGGCCTGCAATTTTCCCACTTTGTGTTTCTTATGAATCAAGCTGCTTCTGCTACCCGCGCCCCGGCCTACCGTTCTCCCCACTGGCCCCCAGGCATGCCCGCCGAGGTGTGCGTGCCGCGCACCAGCCTGGCCTACAACGTCGAGGTGGCCGCCCGGCGCTATCCGGACAAGACCGCGATCCAGTATTTCCATACGGCCATCTCCTACGCCAGCCTGCATGCGCAGATCGAGCGCATGGCCGGCTACCTGCAGCAGGCTTGCGGCGTGGCGCCGGGCGACCGCGTGATGCTGTTCAGCCAGAACTGCCCGCAGTTCATCGTCGCCTACTACGCCATCCTGCGTGCCGAGGCGGTGGTCGTGCCAGCCAACCCGATGTGGCTGACCGGGGAGCTCGAACACGTGGCCGCGGACAGCGGCGCGGTGGCGGCCTTCGTCGCGGCGGAGCTATATCCGCAGATTGCGCCGCTGCATGGCGCCGGGCTGGCGCATGTCATCGTGCATCAGTATGGGGACATGCTCGAGGCGGCCGGCGGCGCCGACAGCGTGCCCGCCTGGCTTTACGAGCGCACCCCGCTACCCGAACGCGCGCCTGCAGGCGCCACGCTGGCGACATGGACACAGGCCGACGCCGCGGGCCATGCCCCACGCGCGCACGAGGCCGGCTACGACACGCTGTGCATGCTGGCCTACACCTCGGGCACCACTGGCCATCCCAAGGGCTGCATGCACACACACGGCACGCTGATGAGCGCGGCGGTGGGCTCGCAGCTGTGGCGCAGCGCAAGCCCGCAGAGCGTGTGCTTGTCGGTCGCACCGATGTTCCATCTGCTGGGCATGCAGAACGGCATCCACGCGCCGCTTTACCTGGGCGCCACCATCGTGCTGCTGCCGCGCTGGGATCGCGCGGCAGCAGCAGACCTGATCGAGCGCTACCAGGTTTCCACCTGGGGCGCGCCGCCCGCCATGCTGGTGGATTTCTTCGCGCAGCCGGGCATCGGCGAGCGCAACCTCTCCAGCCTTGCCTACCTGGGCGGCGGCGGGGCCGCCATGCCGGACGCCGTGGCCACCATGCTGCAGGAGCGCTTTGGCCTGCCTTACGTGGAGGCGTACGGCCTGACCGAGACCGCCGCCTTCCTGCTGTCCAATCCGCGCCACCGGCCCAAGCGCGAATGCCTGGGCATCGCCACGTTCGGCGTGGACGCGCGCGTGATCGACCCGCACACGCTGGCCGAGCTGCCGCAGGGCGAACTGGGCGAGATCGTGACCCATGGCGCGCAGGTGATGCGCGGCTACTGGCGCAACCCGCAAGCCGATGCGGAATCGTTCATCGAGATCGATGGCAAGCGATTCCTGCGCACCGGCGACCTCGGCTTCATGGATGAGGAAGGCTATTTCTTCATGCGCGACCGGCTCAAACGCATGATCAACGCATCCGGCTTCAAGGTCTGGCCGGCGGAGGTGGAGAACCTGCTCTACGGCCATCCCGCCGTCCACGAAGCCTGCGTGATCGCCGCGCGCGACGCGCGCCGCGGCGAGACCGTCAAGGCCGTGGTGGCGCTCAAGCCGGCCGCGCGCGGCACGCCCGAGGCCAGCGCCGAGCAGATCATGGCGTGGTGCCGCGAGCGGCTGGCGGCTTACAAGGTGCCGCGTATTGTCAGCTTTGTCGATGCCTTGCCCAAATCGGCCACCGGCAAGATCCAGTGGCGGGCACTGCAGGAGCTGGAGCAGGGCCAAGGCGGAGATCAACCGGCCGCCGCCGGCAGCGTGGCCTGAACCAGAACAACGAGAACACCGAGAACAACGAGAACGATGGGAGACATCATGAAGACATCGAGACGAAACTGGCTGGGCCAGGCGGCAGTGCTGGGCGGCGGTGCGTTGCTGGGCGGATGGCAGTGGCCCGCGCAGGCGCAGGGCACCTATCCAGCGCGGCCCATCCGCATGGTGGTGCCGTATCCCGCCGGCGGCGGCACCGATACCATCGCGCGCATGATCGGCCAGCGCCTGACCGAGGCCTGGGGCCAGCCGGTGGTGGTTGACAACAAGCCCGGCGCCAGTGGCATGCTGGGCAACGACATCGTGGCCAAGGCGCCGCCCGACGGCTACACGATGCTGCTCGGCATCACCGCCATGATCCAGTCGCCCAGCCTGTACAAGCGCATTCCGTACGACGTGGCCCGCGACTTCGCGCCGGTTTCACTGCTGGCCAGGTCCTCCGACCTGTTCGTGGTGCCCAACCGGGTGCCGGCCAGCACGCTCGCTGAGTTCGTGGCCCTGGCCAAGGCCGGCAAGCTCAGCTACGGCTCCTACGGCAACGGCACCTCCTCGCATTTGCATGGCGAGCTGCTCAAGATGCAGGCGCACGTGGACCTTGCACACATTCCATACAAAGGCGCCGCGCCGCTGATGAGCGACGTGCTGGGTGGGCAGGTGGATTCGGCGTTTGTCGATGTGACCTCGGCCAACAGCTATCTGAATAGCGGGAAGTTCAAGATCCTCGCCATCACGGGCGCCCAGCGCTACAAATCGATTCCCTCGGTGCCGACTTTCGCGCAGGCCGGCTTCACCGGGTTTGAGCCGAGCGGCTGGTTCTCGATGTTCCTGCCCGCCAATACGCCGCGCGACGTGGTTACCCGGCTCTCCACCGAGATCGCCCGCATCGTGCGGCTCCCGGACATCTCGCAAAAGCTGGTGGCGATGGGGCTGCAGCCGGTGGGCTCGTCCCCGGAAGAACTGGCCGCGGTGATCGCGACGGACACGCCCAAGTGGGCGCGCATCGTCCGCGACGCCAACATCCAGCTTGATTGACGCGCCGATTTTATGACTGCTACTGCATTTATTCACCAAGCCAACCCAGAGGAGTTCGCCATGGAGACCATTCGCTACGCCGTTGCCGACGGGGTTGCCACCCTCACGCTCGACTTCCCGAAACGCAAGAACGCCCTGAACGGCACCATGCGCCGCGAAATCGGCGAGGTTGTGCACCAGTTGCGCCAGGACACCAGCGTGCGCGCGCTGATCCTCACCGGCGCGGGCACGGATTTCTGTTCCGGCGGCGACATCAGCTCGATGCAAGGCGAAATCAGCGCTGACCAGGGCCGCCAGCGCTTGGCGGCCATCCATCCCTGGCTGGAAGACCTGATCCACCTCGACCGTCCCGTGATCGCGGCGGTAGACGGCGCGGCCTATGGCGCCGGCTTCAGCCTGGCTCTCGTGGCCGACATCATCCTGGCCACGCCGCGCGCGCGCTTTGGCCTGCCTTTCCTGCGCCTGGGCCTGATCCCGGATTGCGGTGTGTTCTACACGCTGCCGCGCATGATCGGCCTGCAGCGCGCCAAGGCGCTGATGTTCTCGATGCGTGAACTGAGCGCCGCAGCGGCGCTGGAGCAGGGCATCGTGATGGAAATCGTGCCGCCGGAGGATCTGCATGCCCGCGCGCTGGCGCTCGCCTCGGCCTTTACCGAAGCTTCGCCGGTAGCGGTTGCGCTGACCAAGAAGGCGCTCAATGCCTCGCTGAACCAGGACCTGCACAGCATGCTGGAGATGGAGGCAGACGGCCAGGGTATCGCTTTCGCCACCGCGTACCGCAAGGAGGCCGCCACGCGCTTCCTGGAAAAGCAGCCGCCGCGCTATCGCTGGCCCGACTGAACCACCACACAACCACACAACAACAAGCGCGTGGTGCTGCAACGCAACACCGGCAACACCGGCAACCATCAAGGAGAACAACATGGGAAATTCCGACAAGAACATGGCGATGGCCGCCCGCAAGGTGCCCTGGATGAGCGAAGACCTGGTCATGTTCCAGGACACCGTCCGCCGCTTCGTGGAGCGCGAGCTGGTGCCGAACGAGGCGCGCTGGGCCGAGCGCGGCTACATCGACCGCGAAGTCTGGAACCGCGCCGGCGAGGTTGGCCTGCTGTGCGCCAGCATTCCCGAGGAGTACGGCGGCGGCGGCGGGAACTTTGCCCACGAGGCTGTGATCTGTAACGAAATGGCACGCGCCATCGCCACCAGCCTGGGCAATGGCGTGCACAGCGGCATCGTGGCCCATTACTTGCTCAACTACGGTACCGAGGCGCAGAAGCGCAAATGGCTTGCGCAGATGGCTTCAGGTGCCATGGTGGCCGCCATCGCCATGTCGGAGCCCGGCGCGGGCTCGGATCTCAAGTCGGTACGCACCCGAGCGGTGCGTGAGAAGACCCAGAACGGAGACATCTATCGCATCAACGGTGCAAAAACCTTCATCACCAATGGCTACCACGCCGACCTCGTTTGCGTGGTAGCCAAGACCGATCCCGATGCCGGCGCGAAAGGGGTCTCGCTCATCATGGTCGAGACCCGGGACCAGCCTGGCTTCAGGCGCGGCCGAATTCTGGAAAAAATCGGGCAGAAAGGCCAGGACACCGCCGAGTTGTTCTTCGACGACGTGTGCGTGCCGGTGGAGAACCTGCTGGGCGACGAGGAGGGCAAGGGCTTCTATCAGCTGATGCAGCAACTGCCGCAGGAGCGCATGATCATCGCGCTTGGTGCGGTGGCGAGCATGCAGCGCGCGATCGAGCTCACCACCGACTACGTGCGCGAGCGGCAGGTGTTTGGAAAACCGCTGATCGATATGCAGAACACGCGCTTCAAGCTGGCGGAGTGCAAGACCGAGGCAACCATCGCCGCTACCTTTGTCGATGATTGCATGGTGCGCTTGCTGAGGGGCGAGCTCGATGCGCCCACGGCGGCCATGGCCAAGTGGTGGTGCTCGCAGAAGAACTGCGAAATCATCGACGAATGCCTGCAACTGCATGGCGGGTACGGCTATATGCTCGAATACCCGATCGCGCGCATGTATGCGAACGCGCGGGTCAGCAAGATTTATGGCGGCTCCAACGAAATCATGAAGGAGCTGGTGGCACGCACGCTGTGATGCGTGTGTGCGGGGCCATGCGGCAAGCCTCTCATGCCAACGTCGTAGTACGTTGGAAGTAGGCCGGCCGCAAAGTCCCGCCCAGTGGGGGTTGCGAGGGGGCAAGCGCGTTTCTCGTTACAAAAGCAGGTGTGCACGGAATAACGGAAAGGTGTAATGTGTGTCACAAGACATGGTTCAAATGCCCGTCGCGAGTGGGGCCTGAAGTGGTAGTACGGTGAGTCGAGCTGATCCGTTGCGCCATTGCAAAGCTCGTCAACCGACTCTCAGCTCTCGCCGTTATTTGACTATGATTAAGTAAAGATTTCGCAACATGGCAGCACCGCCAAGCCGGGGTGGCGGAACCGCAAGCGCTGCCGCGAGATCTTGAGTTGTAGTAGATCTACCTTCGCCTCGGACGGGTCTCTGACGGGAGTGAGGTATGGACATTTTCGGCCACTACGCCACACGCTTCGAAGGTCGCAAGGAAGAGGAATACAGCATCCAGGAGTACCTGGATATCTGCAAGAAGGATCCTTCCGCCTATGCGACCGCATCCGAGCGCATGCTCGCCGCCATTGGTCAGCCCGAACTGGTGGATACCCACCACGATCCTCGGCTGTCCCGCCTGTTCTTCAACAAGGTCATCAGGGTCTATCCGGCCTTCCGCGAGTTCTACGGCATGGAGGACACGATCGAGCAGATCGTCGCCTTCTTCAAGCATGCCGCGCAAGGGCTCGAGGAGCGCAAGCAGATCCTTTACCTGCTTGGGCCTCCGGGGGGGGGCAAGTCCTCGCTCGCGGAAAAACTCAAGGCGTTGATGGAGCAGATTCCCATCTACGCATTGAAGGGTTCGCCTATCCATGAATCGCCGCTCGGGCTGTTCTCCCCCGAGGAAGACGGCAAGATCCTGGAAGAGGACTACGGCATCCCGGTGCGCTATCTCAACACCATCGCCTCGCCCTGGGCGGTCAAGCGCCTGCATGAGTTCAACGGCGACATCACGCGCTTTCGCGTGGTCAAGCTGCGCCCGTCGGTGTTGTCGCAGATCGCGATTTCCAAGACGGAGCCGGGCGATGAAAACAACCAGGACATCTCCTCGCTGGTCGGCAAGGTAGATATCAGGAAGCTGGAAGATTTCCCGCAGGACGATCCGGACGCTTACTCATATTCCGGCGGGTTGTGCCTGGCCAACCGCGGGCTGCTTGAGTTCGTGGAGATGTTCAAGGCGCCGATCAAGGTGCTGCACCCGCTGCTGACCGCCACCCAGGAGGGCAACTACAAGGGCACCGAAGGCTTCGGCGCGATCCCCTTCGACGGCATCATCCTGGCGCACTCGAACGAAGCCGAGTGGACAACCTTCAAGGCCGACAAGAACAACGAGGCTTTCCTCGACCGGATCTACATCGTCAAGGTGCCGTACTGCCTGCGCGTGTCGGAGGAGGTGAAGATCTACGACAAGCTGTTGCGCAGCAGTTCGCTGTCGGCCGCGCCTTGCGCGCCCAACACCTTGAAGATGATGGGGCAGTTCGCCGTGCTCACCCGCATCAAGGAGCCGGAGAATTCAAACATCTTCTCCAAGATGCGCGTCTATGACGGCGAGAGCCTGAAAGATGTCGACCCCAAGGCCAAGTCGTACCAGGAGTATCGCGACTACGCTGGCATCGACGAGGGCATGAACGGCTTGTCCACGCGTTTCGCCTTCAAGGTCTTGTCCAAGGTCTTCAACTTCGACAATACCGAGGTGGCCGCCAATCCGGTGCACCTGCTCTATGTGCTCGAGCAACAGATCGAGCGCGAGCAGTTCCCGCCGGAGCAGGAGGCCAAGCTGCGGTCGTACATCAAGGAGTACCTGACCGCACCGTTCGTGGAGTTCATCGGCAAGGAGATCCAGACCGCTTACCTGGAGTCGTACTCCGAATACGGCCAGAACATCTTCGATCGCTACGTGGTCTTTGCGGACCTGTGGATCCAGGACCAGGAATATCGCGACCCGAATACCGGTGAGATTCTCGATCGCAACGCGTTGAACGACGAGCTTGAAAAAGTCGAGAAGCCTGCGGGGATATCCAACCCCAAGGACTTCCGCAACGAGATCGTCAACTTCGTGCTGCGCGCGCGGGCCAACAACGCGGGCAAGAACCCCGCGTGGACCAGCTACGAGAAGTTGCGCATGGTGATTGAGAAGCGCATGTTCTCCACCACCGAAGATCTGTTGCCCGTGATCTCGTTCAACGCCAAATCCTCTCGCGAGGATCAGGACAAGCACGCGAACTTCGTCAACCGCATGGTTGAGAAGGGATACACCGCGAAGCAGGTCCGCTTACTTGTGGAGTGGTATTTGCGCGTAAGAAAATCATCGTAACGGCGCCTGAACGAGGCCTCTAAGCGAGGGCAAGCATATGGCCACGGTCATCGATCGGCGCGAGAACGGCGGCAACAAGAGTGCCGTCAACCAGCAACGCTTCATCAAACGCTACCGCGAACAGATACGCCAGGCGGTAGCGAAGGCGGTGTCCGGCCGGAAGATCATGGACATCGAACAAAGCGGGCAGGTGTCCATTCCGGTCAAGGACATTTCCGAGCCCGCTTTTCACCACGGCCAGGGCGGCCGGCGGGAGTGGATCCATCCGGGCAACAAGAAATTTGTCCGGGGGGACAGTTTCGACCGCCAGCAGCAAGGCGGGGGTGGCGGCGGCTCCAAGGCGAGCGATTCGGGTGAAGGCGAGGATGATTTCGTCTTCAGCCTGTCGCGCGAGGATTTCCTCAACTTCTTCTTCGAGGACATGGCGCTGCCGGACATGGCCAAGCGCCACCTTGCCAAGATCGCCGAGGTCCGCAAGGTCCGGGCTGGCTTCTCGATCGACGGCACGCCGTCCAACCTGTCCATCCTGCGCACGATGCGAAGCTCGCTCGGGCGGCGCATTGCCTTGTCCAGTCCTTACCAGAAAAAGCTCGCGGTGCTGGAGCAGGAGTATGGCGAGGTGCTGGAGCAGGACGGGCCTTACTCGGCACGGGCGCTGGAGCTGATGAAGGAAATGCGTCACCTGCGCGCCTGCGTGGAGCGCGTACCCTTTATCGAAAAGCTCGACCTGCGCTACAACAATCGCGTGCTGAAAAAGCGCCCGCAGGCACAGGCGGTGATGTTCTGCCTGATGGATGTGTCCGGGTCCATGGATGAGAGCCGCAAGGATCTCGCCAAGCGCTTTTTCATGCTCCTGTACCTCTTCCTCAAGCGCAACTACGATCGCATCGACGTGGTGTTCATTCGTCATCACACGGTGGCGAAGGAAGTGAACGAGGAAGATTTCTTCCATTCGCGCGAATCCGGTGGTACGGTCGTATCGAGCGCGCTCAAGCTGATGGTCGAGGTAATTCACGACCGCTATCCCGCCAGCCAGTGGAATATCTACTGCGCCCAGGCCTCGGATGGCGACAACTGGGCGGGCGATTCGGAGTTGTGCGGGCGCTTGCTGCGCGAGTCCATCCTGCCGCTGGTGCAGTACTACGCCTATGTGGAAGTGGCTTCGGAAGAGCCGCAGAACCTGTGGGAAGAGTATCTGGCGGTCAAGGACCGGCATGAGAACTTCGCCATGCAGCGCATCATCGGGGCGGACGAGATCTACCCTGTGCTGCATGACCTGTTCCAGAAAAAAGCGGCATGGCCATCCAGCCGCTGAAGTCGCCCTGGTTTTTTGCAGGTGTTTTCCCCTCTCCCGCAGTGCGGGAGAGGGGCGCAACCCTAGCTTCACCCGCAACGGGGGTCGTAAATGGCATATCTCTCTACCGGCTCGGAGTGGACCTTTGAGCTGATCCAGCGTTATGACCGCGAAATCGCACGCATTGCCGGCGATTTCGGTCTGGACACCTATCCCAACCAGGTTGAGATCATTACCGCGGAGCAGATGCTCGACGCCTATGCGTCGTCTGGCCTGCCCGTGGGCTACAGCCATTGGTCGTACGGCAAGCATTTTCTCGCGTCCGAGCGCAGCTACCAGCGCGGGCACATGGGCCTGGCCTACGAGATCGTCATCAACTCGAATCCCTGCATCGCGTACTTGATGGAGGAGAACACCATGCCCATGCAGGCGCTGACCATCGCGCACGCCTGCTACGGCCACAACTCCTTCTTCAAGGGCAACTACCTGTTCCGCACCTGGACCAACGCCGATGCCATCATCGACTACCTGCTGTTCGCCAAAAACTACGTAGCCGAATGCGAGCAGCGCTATGGGGAGCAGGAAGTCGAGGCGCTGCTCGATTCCTGCCACGCGCTGCAGAACTACGGCGTGGACCGCTACAAGCGGCCCAAGAAGCTCTCCATTGCCGAGGAGCAGGCGCGCCAGACCGAGCGGGAGAACTACCTGCAGACGCAGGTCAACGACCTGTGGCGCACCCTGCCCAAGCACCGCGCGCATGCGCTGGAAGACGATGAAGGGTTCGAGCGCGACGCCGCCTTCCCGCCGGAGCCGCAGGAAAACCTGCTCTACTTCATCGAGAAGAACGCGCCCAAGCTGGCGCCGTGGCAGCGCGAGATCGTGCGCATCGTGCGCAAGATCGCGCAGTACTTCTACCCGCAGCGCCAGACCAAGGTCATGAACGAAGGCTGGGCCACGTTCTGGCACTACACCATCCTGCACCAGCTGTATGAAGAGGGCCTGGTCAACGACGCCTTCATGATGGAGCTGCTGCAGGCGCATACCAATGTGATTTACCAGCCGCCGTACAACAGCCCTTACTACAGCGGCCTCAACCCGTACACCGTGGGCTTCCTGATGTTCCAGGACCTGCGCCGGATGTGCGAGAACCCGACCGAGGAAGACTACCGCTGGGCGCCGGAATTCGCCGGCAGCGACTGGCGCAAGACGCTCGACTTCGCCATGCGCAACTTCAAGGACGAGAGCTTCCTGCTGCAGTTCCTGTCGCCGCGCGTGATCCGCGAGCTCAAGCTGTTCTCCGTGCTCGACGACGACCGCGAAGGCAAGCTACGCGTGACCGCTATTCATGACGATGAGGGTTACCGGAACATCCGCCAGTTGCTGGCCAACCAGTACGACCTGTCGAACATGGAGCCCAACATCCAGATCACCAATGTGGATGTGGGCGGAGACCGCTCCCTGACTCTGCGCCACCTGCAGAACGACCGCCGCCCGCTGGCGCAGAATTTCGACGAGGTGATCCGCCACGTCACGCGGCTGTGGGGCTTTACGGTGCGCCTGGAAGTGGCCTATGAAGATGGCCGGCGCGAATCCAAGTACGAATGCAAGCCGGAACGCCGGCATCGCAAGGCGGCTTGAATGGGCATGGCAGCGTCAGCCTGCGCGGGCGGTGGATGACACCGCCCGCATGATGGCCTGCGCGGCCCACAAGCCGGTAGCCGCGGCAGCGTCCGTGAAGGGCGCATTCACGTAGTCCCCCGCCAGGAAGACCCGTTGCCGCGATGCCGGCGCACGGCTGCGGTACGCCAGCACGTCGGCGGCGCGGCCGACCGGCACCGTGGGCATTGCCTGCGCCCAGCGCGTGACCAGGCAGTCCTGCAATTGCCGCGAGATGCCCGGCAGGTAATGTTCGACCCCGGGCAGCACGTCGGCGAGGATCTGCGCATCGCTCGCGCCCAACCGATCCGCGGCGGCGCGGTCTTCCAGCATGACCTGGATGACTTGTCCATGTCCGCCGGCGGGACGCGCTAGCGGGCGCTTGCCGGCGTCCAGCGCCAGCGCGGCTACGTACCGGCGCTCGGCACGCGGCACCAATACGCCGTAGACGCTCGCCAAAGCGGCCGGCACACGAAACCCCGGCCGTGTGAGCAAGGACAGGTTGATGGTGCGGCTGTAGGGCGTGGCGAGCAGGCGGCGCTCCAGCGCATCCCCGCCCGTCCAGGCTTGCCGGGCAAAGGGTGCCGGCAGGGCGCACACAACGTAGTCGGCCGTGGCTTCGAAGCCCGCGCCGCTCACCACCACGCCCGTGTCCTGCTGGCGGATCGATGCGACCCGCCGGCCGGTCTCCACCTGCAACGTGCGCGCCAGCGCGCGTGGCAGGCTTTGCAGGCCGCCGACCAGCGAAGTGTTGACACAGCGGCGCCAGCCGAAGCCGCTAGCCATCAGCATCAGCGCGGCGGAGGACGATTCAGGCGTGAGGAAATAGAATCCCTGCAATAGCGGCTCCGTGACATAGGCGAGCGCCTCGCGGCAACCACGCTGGCCAAGCCATTCGCTGGCGGAATCCGCATCGTAGCGCGCCCATTGGCCAAGGTCGTCGAGCGGCAGCGTGCGCAGCGCGCGGCCTTCGCGGCCCAGCGCCAGCCCCAAGCCGAGCCAGGCCGGCAATCCGAGCAGGCCGCTGCGCAGCGGGTCCAGCAGGCTCTGTGCGCGCACGCGGCGCGGCCGGCCTTGGCGCACCACCGCGTTGAGGTCGCTGGCGGCTTGCAGTCCGCCGTCCAGGCCAAACCGCCGCGCCAGCGCCGGCAGCACCGTGTAGCCGCTCGACAGGAATTGTGCGCCGCACTCTATGCCATGCGGCCCGAGGGTTTCGCTGCGCATGCGGCCGCCGACATCCCCGGCGGCCTCGAACACGCGCACCCGCGCGCCGGCGCGGGCGAGCGCATCGGCCGCGCACAGCCCGGCAATGCCGGCGCCGGCCACGATTACTTCGGGGGCGCGGTGCGGGCCGGGCGAGTGCGCCGGCAGCGCCGATGCGGGTGGAACGGGTGGAGCAGGTGTAACGGGTGAAGTGGGTGAAGTGGGTGAAGGCAAGGCAGTGGTGTGCATGTTCTGGGACTTGTCCGGTTAGCCCGTGCTTGGGGCACCGTGCGACAATCTATCGGCTTGCCGCGTCGCAGCCAATTCGCTTTCTCCTCAGATTCCATCATGCCTGCCGCCACCGAACCGCCGAAGCGCCGCCAGCCCTCGCAGCAGCGCGCGCAACATACCGTCCAAGCCATCTTGCAAGCCGCGGCGCAGCTGTTCGCCGAACACGAGATGCGTGCCCAGCCTGAGCCCACCACCGAGCAGATCGCTGCGCTGGCAGGGGTTTCGGTTGGCTCGCTTTACCAGTACTTTGCAGACCGCGCGGCGATTGGCCGCACCTTGATCGAGCAACAGCGCGAGGCGGCGTTGGTGGCCCTGGAAACGATGCTGGCTGAACGCCTGGCCGCCATGCCGGCAGCGGCGGGACTGGCGGAGCCGCAAGCCGCGCGCGCCGCGCTGCGGGCTTATGTGCAGGCCTATGTGCTCAGCTTTGGTGGCTATGACGCGCATAGCCGCGCGCTGGCCCGCCTGGCCTGGCGCCATGATCGCGACGAGGATGCCGTGGCGGCGCTGCGCCTGGCCAGCGAACGGATCGGCGCGCAGTTGCAGGCGCTGGGCATGAGCGCGCTGCGCTTGCCCGCCCCGGCCCAGATGTTCGCGCTCACACGGGCCTTGTTCGGGGTAGTGCGCTCGGCCGCGCTGGAGCGCTCGCCCTTGCTCGGCAGCCCGGCCCTGGAGGACGAGCTGGTTCGCCTGTGCTGGAGCCTGCTGCAGCGCGAGCCCGATGCCGGCTGATCCTGGCCGGCCCCGGTCCCGTCCGGGGCTCAGGCCGCGTCGGTGCTCCAGCTTCGGGCCAGATCGACCACGCCCGATCCAGGCTGGCCGCACACCGCCTCGCCCACCACCCTTGCCCAGTAAGCCTGCGACCCGTCCGCCAGTTGCCAGGCATGCAGGCGGCGGGTGTAGATCTGCAGGTCGTACTCCTCGGTGATGCCGATGGCGCCGTGCACGGCATGCGCGATGGCGGCCACTGGCGTGACCGCTTCGCTGGCGTTGAGCTTGCCGATGGCCGCGCGCAGCGGGTCCGGCTGCCAGCCGCCGCCGGCGCAGGCGATCTGCGCGGCCATGCGCGCGGCGGTGACATGTTCCGCCATCACGCTGATCTGGTGCTGGATGGCCTGGAACTTGCCGATGGCGCGGCCGAACTGCTGGCGGTCGTTGGCATATTGCAGCGTCATGTCGAACACATGCGACATGGCGCCGGCCAGCTGCACAGCGTGCAGGCAGGCCCCGATCTGGCGCAGCGTGCCCGCGGGCAGCGTAAACAGTGGCAATCCGTCCGATGCGGGGCGCGGCAGGACCACGGCCAGATCCGCGTGGGCGCCGGTCGGGCGGACTTGCGCGCGGGCACGTGGCAGCAGCATGCATTGCGTGCCTTCCTGCACCAGGAACCAGGCCGCTTGCGCGCCGCCTGCGACGAGGACTGCATCCGTGGCGCCCTCATCCATATCGAAGGTCGCCAGCGCGATGGGCTCGGCCGGCACCGCCAGCCCGGCGGCGTGCAGCAGCGCACGCGCGAACAAGGTCTGGCCCAGCGGCAAAGGCAGTGCGTGGCGGCCCAGCGCGAACAGCACCGGCGCCAGTTCGTCCAGCGGCAGGCCCGCCCCGCCGGCCGCCTCGGGCAGGAGGCAATCGGCAAAGCCGCTGTCTTGCAGTGATTGCCACAGGGGCAGGTGGTCGTCGCCGCGTTCGATGGCGCGGATGACGGCGGGCGTGCAGCAGTCGCGCAGCACGCTGTCGAGCGCGTCCGAGTAAGCGTTATGCATAGGGAACTCCGGTTCAGCGCAGGCCAAGGCCCCGGGCGATCATGCCGCGCAGGATCTCGCGCGTGCCGCCACGCAGCGAATAGGACGGGGCGACCTGGCTGACATAGGCCAGGGTGCGGTACAGGTCGGGATCGGCGGCGAGGTGCGGGTCGTCGCCCAGCGCGGCCTGCGCCAGCGCCGGAATGGACTGCTCGAACTCCGTGCCCAGGTCCTTGACCAGCGCGGCTTCCACCACCGGGCTCTCGCCTGCGGCAAGCCGGGCGGTCACCGCCAGCGACATGGCCCGCAGCACCGCCAGCCGGCCAGCCAGCCGGCCGATGGTGACGGTGTCGCGCCGTGCAGCCGGCGCGCGCCGCAGCGCCGCAATCCAGGTATCGAGCAGCACCACGCTGGAGTACAGCCGCTCCGGCCCGCTGCGCTCGAAGGCCAGCTCCGCGTTGACCTGCTCCCAGCCGCTGCCTTCGCGGCCCACCAGCGCCGCTTCAGGCAGCATCACGTCCTCGAAGCTGACTTCGGAGAAATGCGCGTCGCCGGCCAGGTCGCGGATCGGGCGCACGGTCACGCCCGGCGCGCACAGGTCGATGATGACCTGCGACAAGCCGCGCTGACGGTCCTCGCCCGTGCCGGAGGTGCGCACCAGCGCCAGCATGTAGTGGCAGCGATCGGCGTTGGTCGTCCAGATCTTGCGGCCGTTCAAGCGCCAGCCGCCGTCCGGCTGCGGCGTGGCGCGGGTCGCGACGCTGGCCAGGTCGGAGCCGGAGTTGGGCTCGCTCATGCCGATGCAGAAGAAGGCTTCGCCCTTGCAGATGCGCGGGAGATAGAAGGCCTTCTGCGCGTCGCTGCCGTAGCGCAGGATCAGCGGCCCGCTCTGGCGGTCGGCGATCCAGTGGGCCGAGACCGGCGCGCCGCAGGCCAGCAGCTCCTCCACCAGCACGAAACGCGAGAACGGATCGAGCCCGGCGCCGCCATGTTGCGCGGGCAAGGTGATGCCCACCCAGCCGTGGCGCGCCAGCGCGCGGCTGAAATCGGCGTTGAAGCCCATCCATGAACGGGCGCGGACTTCGGGCGCAAGGGCCGGCAGGTGTTCGGCCAGGAATGCCTTCACCTCGTGCCGGAAGGCGGCGGCGGCCGGCGGCAAGGCAGTCAGCTGGAACGTGCTGGGCAGTGAAGTCAAGACAGGGGTCTCCGTGTGGCTAGCGGCCGGCCAGCAAGCGCCGGGCGGAATAAGTCATGACACGCTCATGGCGCTGGTTGAAGACTTCGATGTCCGAGTCCACCACGGCGCGGCCATTGCGCGAAGTGGGGCGGATGCCGGTCACCGTGACCGTGGCCCAGATGGTGTCGCCCACCATCACCGGGGCGTGGATCTTCTGCGTCAGCTCCAGCATGGCCAGCCCCGTGCCCTGGATCATGGTCTGCAGGATGAAGCCTTCGATCATGGCGTAGGTCAGCGCGGCGGGCACGGGCCGGCCATGGATGGCGCCGCCTTCATAGCCCGCCTCGATAAAGATCGCTTCCAGCATGCCGGTGACCGAAATGAAGTTGATCAGGTCGGTCTCGGTCACGGTGCGGCGGAAGGTCTGGAACGCCTGGCCTTCCTTGATGTCTTGCCAATAAAAGCCCTGGCCGAGGCGGGGGAGTTGGGTATGGGGCACGGCGTCTCCTGTTGAGGGCCGCCATCGGCGGCCGGCTTCCTTTATGTTAGGAGCGGGAATGCGGCAGGGTTAGGCATTAGTGGCCGGCGACGCACAATAGGCCGCGCCGGTGCGGCCCAGCTCATCGATCTGCTCGCCGCTCAGGCCCGCCTCGCCAAGCAGGCTGCGGGTGTGCTGACCCAGGCGTGGCGGCAGCGCGCTCGCCGCGCGCTGGCCGTCAAAGCGCACCGGCGCGCCGGTAAAGCGCAGCGTGCCCATGGCCGGGTCGTCCAGCGTGTCGAAGAAGCCGGTGGCGCGCAGGTGCGGGTCATCCACCAGCTCAGCGAGCTGGTTGACCTGCGCCACCGGGATCTGCAGCGTTTCGCATAGCGCCAGCCAGGCGCCGGTGGTGCGCGTGCGCACGATCTCGCTGGTCAGCTCGTAGAGGGCTTCGATATGCTGCGTGCGCGCGGCGATGCCGGCAAAGCGCGGGTCGGCGGCCAGGTCGGGCCGGCCCGCGGCGGTGAAGAAGTCGCGCCAGTGGGCATCGGTGTACGGCATCATGCAGACGTGGCCGTCGGCGCTCTGGTAGGGCCGGCGCAGCGGCGCCAGCACGCGCGGATAACCGGTGGGCCCGCGCGGCGGCTCGAAGTGCTGGCCATAGAGATGCTCGACCAGGTTGAAGGCCACCATCGATTCGAACATCGGCACTTCCACCAGCGCGCCCTTGCCGCCCTGGCGCTCGCGCCCGGCAATGGCGGCCGAGATCGACAGCGCCGCCACCAGAGCGCTGGTCTTGTCGGCCGCGATGGTGGGGAAGTAGCGCATGGTGCCGGTCTGCGCGGCCATCAATGCGGCATTGCCGGACAGGCCCTGGATGATGTCGTCGTAGGCCGGGCGGCCGCCATAGGGGCCATCCTCGGCAAAGCCCAGCAAGCTCACGTAGACCAGGCGCGGGTGGCGCGCCATCACGTCGGCGGGGTCCAGCCCGAGGCCGGCCAGCTTCTGCGGGCGCATGCTGTGCATGAATACATCGGCGCTGGCCAGCAGGCGCTCCAGCGCGGCCTGCGCCGCGGGCAGCTTGAGGTTGAGCACCACGCTTTTCTTGCTGCGGTTCACGCCCAGGAAGATGGCCGACATGCCATCCTCGGCGGCCGGGCCGGTGCGCCGCGTGGAGTCGCCCTCGGGGGGCTCCACCTTGATGACTTCGGCGCCGAGGTCGGCCAGCCACTGGCTGGCGTAAGGGCCCATCACGACCGTGGATAGGTCGATGACGCGGATGCCTGAGAGGGGCAACATGCCTGGGTGTCTCCTGTCTGTTCTTGTGCCTGGCTTGCGCCGGATGCCACAGGGTAGATCAGGCGGGTCGCTTGCGTCTAATATTAGATTTTTAGGATTCGATATCTTCCAGATATCAATACGGACATCAGCGTGGACCTTCGTCAACTTCAGCAGTTCGTCGCCCTGGCCGAAACCGGCAACTTCCACCGCGCGGCCGAGCGCCTGCACATGGCGCAGCCGCCGCTCTCCATCTCGATCCGCAAGCTCGAAGATGCGCTCGGCACGCCGCTGTTCGTGCGTACCTCGCGCGGGGTGCGGCTGACCCAGGCTGGCGAAGCCGCGCTGCATGACGCGCGGCGCGCGCTGTTCCATGCCGGCCAGGCTCGCGCGGCGGCGCTGGCGGCGGCGCATGGCGAGCGCGGTGCACTGCGCGTGGGTTTTGTGGGCTCGGCAACCTACGCCTTGCTGCCCAAGCTGATCCCGGCGTTTCGGGCCGCGCACCCGGGGATCGAGCTGATCCTGCATGAATCCACCTCGGCGTCGATCCTGGACCGGCTGGAGCGCCATCAGCTCGATGCCGGGCTGGTGCGCTTTCCCATCTTGCACAGCGGCGGCTACACGCTGATGCCGCTGGAGAACGACGAGTTCGTGGCGGCGGTGCCGGCCGATAGCCGCTTTGCCGAGCGCGACGCGATTGCGCTCAAGGCGCTCGCCGGGGAACCCTTCATCATGCATCCCAGCGCCGAGGTGCCCAACCTGCAGGCCATCGCCATGCTGCTGTGCCAGCAAGCCGGGTTCGTACCGCGTGTGACGCAAGAGGCGGTGCAGGTGCAGACCATCGTCAGCCTGGTGGAAAGCGGCCTGGGGGTGGCGCTGGTGCCGAGCGTGGCGGCGCGCTATATCAACCGGCGCGTGCGTTTCCTGCGGCTGGCCAGCCCGCGGCCGGTGGCGCGCATCGGCATCGCGCTGGCCACGTCCACGGATAGCGACGACCGGCAGGTGCAGCGCTTGCTGGAGGTGGCCAGCACCGTGGTCGCCTAGGCCAGCGGATCAGGCGCGCGCGCGCTCGCCACGCGCCGCGCCGGCGCGCCGGCGCGCTCCAGCGCCACGCCCGGCAGCAGGTGCAGCAGGCGCACCAGCTCGCTCTGGCGATGGGTGCCGGTCTTGCGCAGGATGTCGCGAATATGCACGCGCACCGTGTGCGGCGAGACGAATTCGTGGTCGGCGATCTCGGTCAGGGTTTCGCCGGCGGCAAGGCGGATGGCAATCAGGCTTTCCTTGCGCGACAGGCCGAACAGCGACGTCAGCACCGAACTGTCGAGCACCGAGCGCGATTCGGAATTGCCCATCAGCACCATCGCGAACGGCAGTTGCCACGGGCCTTCCACCGGCTGGCGGGCCACCAGCGGCAGCACGATGATGGGTACCGGCTGGCCGCCCGACGTGATGTGCATCCACGAGCCGGCCGCCGCCTCGCCGCCACGGGATTGCATGGCGCGGTCGAGCAGCTTGTGCAGGGTGGCGTGCAGGGTCTGGTCGTGGGCCTTGAGCACGCCGTTTTCCAGCGCGAGCTGGCTGTCGGCCTGCACCAGCGCCTCGGCCCAGATATTGGCGTAGCGCACGCGCATATCGGCCTGCAGCACCATCACGCCGAAGTCGAGCGTATCCAGCCCGGCCAGGCCAAGGGCCGCCAGGCCGCTCAACTCGAAGTTGCGTTGTTGCATGCGCGCGGCGCGGGCCCAGTGCGGCAGCACGCGCGCGAGCCGCTTGCTGCGATGGCTCAAGCCCTCCGTCCCGTCGAAACCGGTGTCCAGGCGGCCGCCCCGGTCCGTGCCGCCCATCAGCACGCAGACCTCAGCGGTATCGAGCAGGCGCACGCCTTGTTCCAGGTCGGCGCCATGCGCCGGCGCGCGCCAAGGTGCGCCGTCCTGCAGGTCGCCAGGGTGATCGCCCGCGAGCGCGCGCCTGGGCAGGCTTGCCAGCGCATGCAGGCCTTCCGGCACGTAGGTGCCCTGCGCCGGGAAGCAGCCATGCGGGGTGACGCCGAGGCGCGCTTGTCCGGACAGTTTGTCCCAGACCAGGTAATGCGGGCTTTCGATATCGGTATAGCGGGAGAAGAGATCCAGCGCGGCTGGCATGGCAGTGACGTCAAGCGCCGACTCGTAGATCGAATCGATCAGACGATGGAAGTCTTCATCCGCCGACGGATGCTCGCCCATAGTATTTTCCCCGGTGGCTCTCGCCTGATCCTGCTTTGCTCTTTTTATTGGCCCGCTGGTAGCGGTACGGCTGGCTCGCTGTGGCCGGCTCCGAAGTGGCAGACGCCACCGGACGGGGTCAGGCGCCCGGTATGCCGGGTACGTCAGCGCTGCGCGTTACCGTGTGGCGGCATTATGCGGATGCGAGCATAACTTCGCAAACAGGGAATGTCGCCTGGGCAATTATTAAAAATTATTTCAGCGCTGAAATGCCCGCGAAGCGGGGCACGGCCGCGCAAAGCGTACCCGTTTCTGCGTGCGCTTTGCGAGCCGCATAGTGACTCGGCCGGCTCAGCCTGGCCCCGGCGCACCCTTTGAAAGCGCAGCAGCGCCCCCGGCGCCGGCCGCCAGCTCAGTGGCCTGCGCGTCCTGCGCCGGGGGGAGCCCCAGGCCGCCCTCGACCTGCACCGTTACCCGCTGCGTGGCCATGCTGATGCCATGCTGGTCGAACTTGCGCTTGAGCCGCACGTTGAACGCGCGCGTGATTTCCGCCTGGGTCAGCGGGCGCGTCCTGAACTGGGCCAGCACCACCGAGCCGTTGGGGTCGAAGCGATCGAGGCCCAGGATGTCGAGTCCGGAAAGCAGGTTGCGCGCGTAGCGGAAATCGCGCGCTACCTCCGCGCCGGTCTCGCGGATCAGCTCAATGGCCTGGTCGAGGTCGCTGCCATACGCCACACCGATGTTGAATACGGCAACGGCATAGCCGCGCGACATGTTCTTGATGGCCTTGATCTGGCTGTAGGGCAGGATATGAAGCGCACCCTTGCCGTCGCGCAGCTTGACGGTGCGGATGGTCATGGCCTCCACCGTGCCAATATGGTCGGGCAGTTCCACCGAGTCGCCGATGGCGATCGAATCCTCCACCACGATGAACAGGCCGGTGATCAGGTCCTGCACCAGGCTTTGCGCGCCAAAGCCGATGGCCAGGCCGACCACGCCGGCGCCGGCGAGCAGCGGCGTCACGTTGACGCCGAGGTTGGCCAGCACCACGATCAGCGTGATGACCAGCAGCGCGACGAATAACGCATTGCGCACCAGCGGCAGGATGGTCCTGGCGCGCAGGCTGGGCGGCTGCCCGCGGCCGTGCGCGGGCGTCAGCGTCTGGGTGATGGCCGTATCGATCAGCAGCCATGCCAGCCACGACAGCAGCACGGTGGAGGTCACGCTGAACACGGCCTCGCCGATGCGCTTGCCGAGCGTGGTGGATTCAATCACCGAGAGCAGCGACACGCCCCAGATCCGGCTGGCCAGCTCGAAGTAGGCGAACCAGATCACCACCCGCACCAGCGCTACCGCGAAACGCCCGAAGCGCGCCAGGTAGGCCGAGCGCTGGCGGTCGCGAAAGCGCGGCGCGCGGTGCGTGGCCTTGGGCGAGCGGCCGGTGATCAGCGTCAGCAGCAGCGCGGCGACGAACAGCGCCACCGAGCCCACCGTGCGCCGCAGGAAGATGTCCGCGTAGCCGGTGGCCAGCAGCGTGCCGGCCACCGAGGCCACCACCACCGCCAGCACCGGCAGGTGCCAGCTCGCGCCTACCAGGCGCAACAGGTCCATGATTGCGGGATGCTCCTGACGGAAAACCAGCGGCCGGTTGCTGATGATCTGGCCGATCTGCCGGCGAAAGCGCAGCGTGAAGGCGCCGATCAGCAGCGCCGCGGCGATGTTGGCCACGGTGGAGGTCAGCGCCGACAGGTTGGTGCCGAGCGAGGCGATCACACGCGCGTCGGTCGTGACGTCGCCCAGCGCCGCCAGCGCGCCGGTGGCGAACAGCAGCCTGCGGGAGTGCAGCAGCAGGTCGCGCACCGCGTGCGCACGGTGCGCCGAGGTAAACAGCGCGAAGATGACCTGGCACACCGCGCCCATCACGGCGCCGGCCACCACCGAGTAGGCAATCACCATGCCGGCCATGCTGGCGGGCGAGCGTCCGAACATACTGCTCGAGAGCAGCATCGCCAGGGCGAAGGCCACCACCCACGGCGCCACCCTGCGCAGCATGTAAAGCCCGACGTCCATCCAGGACGGCACTGCGGGCAGCTCATAGCGTACCGCTGGCTGCAGGCGCCGGTTGCGCACGCGTCTCACCGCCTCCCGCAACAGCCATCCGGCGCAGAACCAGGCCGCGAGCACGGCGGAGAACTCCCGTGCCGATTGCCAGGGCGCGCGCGTCCCGTTGATGGTCAGTGCGGCCAGCCACTCCTCGCCCGCGAAATCGATGCGCCAGCGCCAGTAGTGCCACGGCCCCTTGTCCTTGCCCAGCGACGCATCGAGATGGTCGACCGCCTCAGCCAGCGCCCCGAGCAGGCCGGGCTGTGGCGCTGACGCCGCACTGGCCCCACCTATGCCCTTGCGCAGCGTTTGCAACTGGTCGACCAGGGCCTTGCGGTCCTTGTCGCTCTGCAGCGTGGTAATGACCTGGTCGAGCGACTGCGCGAGCGGCTCGCTGGCCGCGGGCTGCGAGGCCGGCGCGGACTCGGCCTTGACGACCGCCGCCAGCGAGGCCAGTCCGGCCGGCGCCGCCAGTGCCGGCTGCGCTGCCAGCGTGGCCAGCGCCAGCCAGATCATCAGCGTCAGCATCGGCAGCAGTGCGCCTGGCCGGCATGCAGCCGGCAATGTGAATTGGGACCTGATCACGAGCGTCATCTCATGCGGGTAGATAGAGGGTGCCGGGCAATCCCGGGGGATGCCTGACACTGTAGCGCATTGCGGATACCGCACACGCCGCGGATTCGTGCGGCGCCGCAATCGGTGTTGCCGCTCGCGCCGGGCACCCGGCAAGGCGTGTCGCATGGCCGCAGCAGCGGGTGGCGTGCAGCAGGCGTACCATGGCAGCAAGCCCGTGCTGGCTGGTTGCGGTCAACGGAGTGACGGTGCGGGCCGTTGAGTGAGGTATTGCGTGTCGGTCGGGTTGCGGCTGTATGCAGCCCTGTCGTTTCGTTGTCCCAATGGCATTGTTACCGCAGGAGCCTGTCATGAATGCTATGAAAGCCTTGAACGCTATTACCGCCGTTACCGTTTTGCCTGCCTCGCCCGCCTCGTTAGGCCGGCGCGTCGGCTTGCCCATGCTGCTGGCCGCGGCGCTCATCGCCTCGGTCCCGCACCTGGCGCGCGCTCAAGCCACGCCAGCCGCTCCCGCCGCTGCCGCGCCGATGGCCAAGCCTGCCGCGCCCGCGCCCGCAGCTTCCATGCCGATGGCCAAGCCGGCCGCGCCCGCCGCCGCCGCCGCCCCGGGTGGTGGCCCTGGGCAGGTATGGGCCAACAAGTCTTCCAAGGTCTATCACTGCCCTGGCACGAAGTACTACGGCAAGACCAAGAACGGCGCATATATGAGTGAAGCCGACGCCACCGCGCAAGGTTTCCACGCGGATCACGGCAAGGCATGCAAGTGAGCCGCGGGAAGCGCCGCCGGGAGGGCATGACATGCACCTGATCTGGATCATTCTCATCGGCTTTCTCGCCGGCCTGGTGGCGCGCATGCTCACGCCCGGGCGCGGGCCAAGCGGTTTCTTCCTGACAGCCGGCCTGGGCATCGTCGGCTCGCTCGCTGCGACCTTCCTTGGGCAGGCCCTGGGCTGGTACCGCCAGGGCCAGTCCGCCGGCTTTATCGGCGCCGTGCTGGGCGCTGTGATCCTGCTGGCGCTGTATCACCTGGCAACGCGGCGCTAGACAGGCCGCGGATTCTTCAAATGGCCAATGCTGCTGCCCGCAGGCAGCAGCATTCGCGCCGCGCGCTGGCGTGCTCACGCTTTCATGCGCTTCACGTGTTTGATGTGCTTTCATGCATTCGTCGCTTCGGACGATGCGTTGCGCGCCGTCATCCCTGAATCTCCATACCACGCTGGCAAGCCCGTTTATTCGGCTCGCCGGACTCAGGCATTCCGCCCAGGCGTAGCGCTGCGCGCCGACGGGGAACGGGGAATGCGGGGAATGGTTCAGCACAGATTCAACACACATCATCAACACACATCAAGACAACGCGGAGACAAGATGGAACTCAATGCATCGGTAACGGCAGTGATCACGGGCGGCGCGTCGGGCCTGGGCGAAGCCACCGCGCGGGCGCTGGCGGCGCATGGCGTGCGCGTCGCGCTGTTCGACATGAACGCGGAAAAGGGCGAGGCCGTGGCGCGTGAACTCGGGGGCGTGTTCTGCCAGGTCAACGTGACGTCGGAAGCCGAGGTCGAAGCTGGTTTCGCCAAGGCGCGCGCAGCGCTCGGGCAGGAACGCATCCTGGTGAATTGCGCCGGCACCGGCAACGCCATCAAGACCGCATCGCGCGCCAAGGAGGCGCCGGACCAGATCCGCTTCTTCGCCTCGGACGCGTTCGAGCGCATCATCCAGATCAACCTGATCGGCTCCTTCCGCTGCCTGGCGCGCTCGGCCGCCGGCATGCTCACGCTGGATGCGCGTGACGGCGATCGCGGCGTCATCATCAATACCGCCTCGGTGGCGGCGCAGGACGGGCAGATGGGCCAGGCGGCGTACTCCGCCTCCAAGGCCGGCGTGGTCGGCATGACCCTGCCGATCGCGCGCGACCTGTCCGGCGAAGGCATTCGGGTCAATACCATCATGCCCGGCA
Source organism: Cupriavidus sp. GW823-FHT07A04 (assembly GCF_058794615.1). Taxonomy (NCBI): domain Bacteria; kingdom Pseudomonadati; phylum Pseudomonadota; class Betaproteobacteria; order Burkholderiales; family Burkholderiaceae; genus Cupriavidus; species Cupriavidus sp. GW823-FHT07A04. Next base: position 15,497 of record NZ_JBXAHA010000032.1, on the reverse strand, counting down.
TCTTCAACACGCCGCTCTTGCAAGGCGCGCAGGAACACGTCAAGGCTGCGCTGGCCGCCTCGGTGCCGTTCCCCAAGCGGCTCGGCGCGCCGGAAGAGTTTGCCTCGCTCGCGCTGGAGATGTGCCGCAACAGCTATTTCAACGGCGAAGCGGTGCGGCTCGATGGCGCCATCCGCATGGCCCCGCGCTGATCCGGCAGTTCACAACAATAAAAAGGACGCGCGCATGCAGCAGGACCGAGAGAAGGAGACGCTGGTGGATTTCAGTTATCTGACCACACTGCCGCATGCGCTGCGCCACTTCGCGCTGCGGCGGCCTGATGCCGTGGCCTATGCTTTCGAAGGCAGGCTGACCACGTATCTGGCGCTGGACCGCCAAAGCGATAGTGTCGCCCAGGCGCTGGCGGCAGCGGGGGTCGGGCCCGGCGAGCGCATCGGCTATATCGGCAAGAACTGCGATCACTACTTCGAGCTGCTGCTGGGGGCAGCCAAGATGGGCGCTGTGATGGCGCCCGCGAGCTGGCGCCTGGCGCCGCCGGAGGTGGGCTATATCGTTGGCCACTCCGATGCCGCGCTGCTGTTCGTTGGGCCGGAATCGGCAGACCTGGTGCGCAAGCTGTTGCCCACGCTGCCGCTGGTGCGCGGGGTGATCGCCATGGAAGGCGGCCAGCCGGACTGGCCCGCCTATGTGACGTGGCGCGACGCGCATGCGCCCACGCCACCGGCGCACCAGAGCGCCGCGCACGACGTGGTGCTGCAGCTTTATACGTCGGGCACCACCGGCCGCCCCAAGGGCGCCATGCTGACCCACCGCAACCTGACCGCCGGCACCGAGGCCAGCGAGCGAGAAGATATCTCGTGGTCGCGCTGGACGGACGACGATGTCTCGCTGGTGGCCATGCCGGTGGCGCATATTGGTGGCTCGGGCTGGGGCCTGCGCAGCTTGCTTGCGGGGGCCAAGGGCGTGGTGGCGCGCGATTTCGATCCCGGCGCGGTGCTGGACTTCTTTGAGCGCGAGCGCATCAGCAAGCTGTTCCTGGTGCCCGCGGCGATGCAGTTCGTGCTGCGCGATCCGCGCGCGCGCCGCATCGACTACTCCCGCCTGAAGACCTTGCTCTATGGCGCGGCGCCGATCCCGGCAGCCTTGCTGCGCGAGGGCATCGAAGTCTTCGGCTGCGGGTTTGCGCAGCAGTACGGCATGACCGAGACCACCGGCACGGTGGTGGCCCTGGCGCCGGAAGACCACACCACCGACGACGTGCCGCGCATGCGGGCCGCCGGCAAGCCGCTGCCCGGCGTGGAAGTGGTGGTGGTGGACTGGGAAGGCCGGCGCCTGCCGCCGGGCGAAGTCGGCGAGCTGATGATCCGCTCGCCGCAGAACATGGCGGGCTACTGGAAGCAGCCCGACGAGACCGCGCGCACCATCGACGCCGACGGCTGGCTGCGCACCGGCGACGCCGGCTTTCTCGATGCCGAGGGCTATGTCTACATCCACGACCGGGTCAAGGACATGATCATCAGCGGCGGCGAGAACGTGTATCCCGCCGAGGTCGAGAGCGCGATCTACGGCCACCCGCAAGTGGCGGATGTGGCCGTGATCGGCGTGCCCGACGAAAAATGGGGCGAGGCGGTCAAGGCCATCGTCGTGCCCCGTCCCGGGCAGGCGCCGGATCGCGACAGCATCGTGGCGTGGGCGCGCGAGCGGCTGGCCGGCTACAAGATCCCAAAGAGCATCGAGTTTGTCGATGCGCTGCCGCGCAACCCCTCCGGCAAGCTGCTGCGCAGGAAGCTGCGCGAGCCGTATTGGGAAGGGTACAACCGGCGGGTCAACTGAGGCTGGCGCACAGGAATGCAAGACGAATGCAAGACGCTCGGTACGCTGCGCTTTCCCATTTCATGGGAAAGCGCAGCGAGTCATTGATCATCGGGACACATTCTCCCTGAACACCTTCACCTGCCCCGCGGAACGCGTTACGTAACGCGTAACACGCAGCCGGCCCGCCGCTCGCGCATTCGCTGCTGGCAAGGGGCGCCACCAGGTCCCTCCTGCCTGGCATGCCCTCCCGCCAGCCGTTATGGCGCCTGCCTTCCCGGCCGGCGCCACCCCTGCCGCAATCCCCTTCGCACCCGCCGCGCTCAACGCCTTGCCGCTGGCACGCGGCTTGCGGTATTGCCTGTGACAACGCTGCCGCGAATACCAGCCAAGCCGGATGGGCACGTCGTTGCCAAAGGGGGAGCAGATGGAACCGGAACGCAGCAGCTCGCACGGAGGCACGCTGTCATGAATGCACTCCTGCTTGAAGACAACCCGCTCTTGCGGCTCGGCCTGCTGCGCATGCTTGGTGGCGTCGAGGGCCTGGGCCACGTGATCTGCGTGGATCCGGCCGATCTCGCCATGCTGCAGGGGCAGATGAACGACATCGGGCTGGTGATCCTCAGCTTGCCGCCGGAGCAGGATCGCGCGCGCGCGTTGCTGGAGACCGCACGCACCGTGCTATCGGCGCAGTACCTGCTGCTGCTGGTCGATGGCACGTTACCGCCCGTGTTGCCGCCGGACCTGGCCTGGGGCATCTGCGCGTGGCTGCCGAAGGCGTCATCGCTGGCGGCGATCGAGGCGGCGATCCGGCTGGTACTGGCCGATGACGCGCGCTGGCGCCAGCCGGCCCCGCACCCCTCCGCGCCCTTGCAGGTTCTGGCGACGGAACGCGCCCGCATCGACCTGCTGCGCGACGAGGCGCGCATGTTGAAGCTCACGCCGCGCCAGTACGAGGTGCTGGTCCTGCTGTCGCAGGGCTATGCGCTCAAGACCGTGAGCCGCCTGCTCAATATCTCGGTGGCGACCGTGAAGAGCCATGTCGCGCTGCTGTACCAGCGCCTGCAGGTCAGCAACAAGAGCGAAGCCATCCATGCCGCGCGCCAGCGCGGCGCCAGGTTCCAGACGGGCAGCAGCCACGGCAGCAACGATCGTGGCACGGCCCGCGCCTGGCCCTAACCCCAGTTTCCCGTTCAGGAGAGCACCATGCGCAATCAGACCGTGAGGGACGCGGACATCGCCGCCGCCATCGACGCCACCCTGCTGCGCCGCCGGCAACAGTTCGACGGCCAGCCAGCCGCATGGCATGTGCTGTGCGAAGCCGCACACGTCGCCACGCTGGGCGAACCGGCGCGCCGGGCCTTCATTGCGCGCGTGGCGGCCAGCCGTGGCGCCGACATCGCCCTGCGCCTGCTGCTCAAGGCGGAATCGATCCGGGCCACGGTGACCGAGGCGCTGGAAGCCGGCGATGAGGTGGACGCCGGCCAGGAGCGCAGCCCGGCTGGCGGGCTGCTGCACTGACCTGGCTTACAGCCCTAGCACCAGCTTGGCGATGATGTTGCGCTGGATCTCGTTGGAGCCGGCGTAGATCGATGCCTTGCGGTAGTTGAAATAGCGCGGCGCCAGCGGCGCGGCGTAGTCGGGGCCCGCTTGCGGGCCCGTGGCGCGACCCTGCAATTCACCCCAGCCATCCTGCACGAAGGGCAGCGCGTACGGGCCGGCTGCTTCCACCGCCAGCTCGCTGATGGCCTGGATGGTCTCGGTGCCCACCAGCTTGAGCATGCTGGAGGCGGCGCCGATCGAGGTGCCCGACGTCACGTTGGAAAACAGCCGCAGCTCGCTCGCCTCCAGCGCGGCCGCGCGCACGTGCAGCTCGGCCAGCTTGCGGCGAAAACCCGGGTCGTCGAGCAAGCGCCCGCCATCCTCGCCGGGCTCCTTCTGCGCGATGCGTGCCACCTTGGCCAGTTGCTGGCGCAGCATCGGGCCGTAGCTGCCGCCGCGCTCGAACTCAAGCAGGTATTTGGCGTAGGTCCAGCCCAGGCCCTCCTCGCCGATACGGTTTTCCACCGGCACGCGCACATCTTCAAAGAAGACCTGGTTGACTTCCTGCTGGCCCTCGACCGGGCCATCCAGCGTGGGCAGCGGCGCCACCGTGATGCCGGGCGTGCGCATGTCCACCAGCACGAAGGAGATGCCGTCCTGGCGGCGCGCGTCGCGGCTGGTGCGCACCAGGCAGAACATCCAGTCGGCCCATTGCGCGTGCGTGGTCCAGATCTTGGAGCCGTTCAGGATGTAGTGCTCGCCATCCTGGTCGCGGCCGCGCTCGGCGCGCATCTGCAGGGAGGCCAGGTCGGAGCCGGAGTTGGGTTCCGAGTAGCCCTGGCACCACCAGATGTCGGAGCGAAGGATGGGCGGCAGGAAGCGCGCCTTTTGCTCGGGGCTGCCGTATTTCATGATCACCGGCGCCACCATCTTCAGGCCCATCGGCGACACGGTCGGGCAGCCGGCGGCGGCGGTCTCGGCCTGGAACAGGTAGCGCTGCGCCGGGGACCAGCCCGGGCCGCCATATTCCTCGGGCCAGTTGGGCGCGGCCCAGCCGCGCTCGAACAGCTTCTTCTGCCAGCGCACCTGGCCCTCCTTGTCGAGATAGCCATTCTTGGTGCGTGCCATCAGGGCCTTGAGGCCGGGGTCGAAGGCTTCCTTGATCCAGGCACGGACCTCGTCGCGGAACTGCAGCTCTTGCGGGGAGAAATCGAGATTCATCGACGGGCCTCGGGATGTTCGTCAGTGCGGGGCAGGAATGCGCGGGCTCACGCGGCAGCCGGATACAGCAGGTCGGCGTAACGGCGCAGGTGGTGTTCGGCGGAGCCAAACTGCAGGTCGATCGCGGTGACGCGCTTGAAGTAATGGCCAACCGCCAGCTCCTCCGTCACGCCCATGCCGCCATGGATCTGCACCGCGGCCTGGCCGACGAACCTGCCGGCCTGCCCGGCCTGCGCCTTGGCGGCGCTGGCCGCCAGCGCGCGCTGCGTGGGCTGCGCGCCAGCCTGCATGGCGGCGACTTGCGTCAGCGCCACGGTTTGCTCCAGTTGCACGTACATGTCGGCCATGCGGTGCTGCAGCACCTGGAAGGTGGCAATCGGTACGCCAAACTGCTTGCGCTGGCGCGCGTAGTCGACCGTGTCGCCGAGCATGCGGCTCATGGCGCCACCGGCTTCGGCGCACAGCGCCACCGCAGCCTCGTCGCTCAGGCGCTCGATCAGCGCCAGCGCCTCGCCCTCGGCGCCCAGCAAGCCGCCATCCGGCACGAAGACGTTGTCCAGGCGTATATCGGCGGCCCGGGAGCCATCCACGGTGGGGTATTCCTGCAGCGTCACGCCGGGCGCGTTGCGCGCGATCCAGAACAGGCTGATGCCGTCCCGGTCGCGCCGGCTGCCGCCGGTGCGCGCGCTCACCACCAGGTGCGTGGCCCACGGCGCGGCCACCACCACGGCCTTGTGGCCGTCAAGGCGCCAGCCGCCTTGCACGCGGGCGGCGCTGGCCTGTACATCGTGCAGGCAGTAACGGCTGCGCGGCTCGGCGTGCGCCCAGGCCACGGTGGCCTCGCCGCCGATGATGGCAGGCAGCCAGTTGGCGGCCAGCGTCTCGCTGCCATGCAGCAAGGCCCCGCCGCCGAGCACAACGGTAGACAGGTAGGGCTCGACCACCAGGTGGCGGCCGAACTGCTCCATCACGATCGTGTGGTCGACGGCATTGCCGCCGAGCCCGCCAAAGCGTTCCGGGAACGCGGCGCCCAGCAGCCCTAGCTCCTGCGCCAGGGCTTGCCAGCAGGACGCCCGCCAGCCAGCGGGCGAGCGGATTGCCGCCTGGCGGGCTTCGAAGCTGTAGTGGTCGGCCAGGTAGCGCGCGAGCGTGTCGCGCAACATCGATTGTTCTTCGCTGAATTGGAAATCCACGGTGGTTCCTTGGCGCGGTTGCTGGGGCACTTGCCATTATGTGAAGAGGCCGCCGGTTCGCATCGTCGGATGCGACGAATCGCCTTGGCGCGCGGCGCGCCGCACGGGCGGCCACATCGGCGTTTGCGGCATTGCACCAAGGCGCGTTCGTCGCATCCGACGATGCCCGCCCGGGGTACCTGTCCCGACAATGTGCCGCACGCAATGCCATCCCTGCCGGTTCCGCGATACCGAAGTTTCCAACGCACCCAGTCACCCAGTCATCGAGTCACCCAGTTCGGCCACACCCACTTCCAGGAGGGTCAGTCATGCACCCGCATGTTCATGCGCAGCGCACCCCGGACAAGCCGGCCATCATCATGGCCGGCGGCACCGTCGTTACTTACCGTGAGCTTGACGAGCGCTCCAACCAGGCGGCGCGGCTGTTCCGCGACCACGGGCTGCAGCCGGGCGACCGCGTGGCCTTCCTGCTGGAGAACCACCCGCGCCTGTTCGAGCTGTGCTGGGGCGCGCAACGCTCGGGGTTGATCTATGTGTGCATCAGCACGCGCCTGAACGTGGACGACGCGGCGCATATCGTGGCCGACAGCGGCGCCAGGATGCTGGTCACCTCGCATGCGCAGGCCGCCGTGGCGCAGGGGGTGGCGGCCAAGGTGCCATGCCTGGTTGCGCGCCTGATGATGGACGGCGCGGTGCCGGGCTTTGCCGCCTACGAGACGGCGCTGGCCCAGTACCCCGGGTGGCGCATCGACGACGAATGTGCAGGCACCGACATGCTGTACTCCTCCGGCACCACCGGCCGCCCCAAGGGTGTCTTCACGCCGCCGGCCAACCAGCAGATCGACGTGCCTGGCTCGCTGGTGCTGATGTGCCAGTCGCTTTACCAGTTCGGCTCAGACACGCGCTACCTCTCACCCGCGCCGCTCTATCACGCGGCGCCGCTGCGCTACAACATGGCCGTGCAGCAACTCGGCGGCACCTCGGTGGTGATGGAGCATTTCGACGCGGAAGCATTCCTGCGCTTGCTGGCAGAGCACCGCATCACGCATACCCAGGTCGTGCCCACCATGTTCTCGCGCATGCTCAAGCTGCCCGAGGCGGTGCGCCAGCGCCACGACGTGTCCTCGCTGCGCTTTGCCGTGCATGCCGCTGCGCCCTGCCCGGTGGCCATCAAGGAGCAGATGATCGACTGGTGGGGGCCGATCATCTGGGAGTACTACGCCGGCACGGAGGGCAACGGCTCCACCGCCGTGGGTTCGGCCGACTGGCTCACCCACAAAGGCACCGTGGGCCGCGCCTCCGTTGGCCAGCTGCGCATCTGCGACGACAGCGGCGCGCTGCTGCCGCCGGGCGAGCCCGGCACCATCTACTTCGCCGAGGGGCGCAGCTTCGTCTACCACAACGATCCCGACAAGACCGCGCAATCGCGCCACCCGGTGCACGCCGGCTGGACCACGCTGGGCGACGTCGGCTACGTGGACGAGGAGGGCTTTCTCTACCTGACCGACCGCAAGGCGAACATGATCATCTCGGGCGGGGTCAACATCTATCCGCAGGAGGCCGAGAACCTGCTGATGACCCATCCCGAGGTCATGGACGTGGCAGTGATCGGCGTGCCAAACGAGGACTTTGGCGAGGAGGTCAAGGCGGTGGTGCAGCCACTCGACATGGCGCGCGCCAGCCCGGCCCTGGCCGACGAGCTGCTGGCCTTCTGCCGCACCCATCTGTCCGCCATCAAGTGCCCGCGCTCGGTGGACTTTGCCGCCGAGCTGCCGCGCCTGCCCACCGGCAAGCTGCTCAAGCGGCTGCTGCGCGAGCGCTACTGGGCGGGGCGGGAGAACAAGCTGGTATAGCTTGCTTGTGTGGCCGGCATGGGGGGAGGCATTGTGGCCGGCATCGAGGCCGCCCGCCCGGCATCGCGGCCGCGTCGCATGCCGGGCGGGCGTTTACGCCATAATCAGCCGTTCGATCCCTGGCGCATGTGGCGCCAGCAGCCGGCAACCATAAGCCGGCGCCGATCGCGTGGCATCCACCGCTCGTGGGTGCCGCCGCCAACAGGAAGACACGGCGAATGGCAACAATCGAGGAGACCAGCGCGGGCCATCGGGGCGCCGCCCGCGCCGCCACGCTGGTGGCAAAGCTGCGCCCGCCCATGCTGACCCCGTTCCAGGTGGAGCGCCGCGCCATTTGCGACGCCGTGTGCGCGGCCGGCTTCGTCAAGCTGGTGCTGGTGCGCGCGCCGGCCGGGTTCGGCAAGACCACCGCCATGCTGCAATGCCGGGCGCGGCTGGACGCCGAAGGCGTGGCCACCGCCTGGCTCACGCTGGACCGCGCGGACAATGACGCCACGCGTTTTCTGGGCTCGCTCGAAGCCGCCTTCGAGCTGGTGCTGCGCAAGGGCGGCGCGCCGCTCGCCGCGGCCCAGCCCGCGCCGCAGTCGGCAGGCGAGCACGCGCTTGCGCTGATCGACCGCATGGCGGCCCACGACCGCCCCTTCACGCTGTTCCTGGACGACTTCGAGGCCTTGCAGAACCCCGCCGTGGCCGGCCTGGTCTGGCAGGTGGTGGAGCAATTGCCACCCGGCGCCCGCCTGGTGGTGGGCACGCGCTGGGTGCCGGAGTCCGGGCTGGCGCGGCTGCGCGCGCGTGGCGAGCTGCTGGAGATCGAGCCGGCCCAGCTGCGCTTCACCGCCGAGGAGACCGATTCCTTCCTGCGCCGCGCGCGCGGCCTGGCGCTGCAGCCCGCGGCTATCTCCACGCTGCACCGGCGCACCGAAGGCTGGGCCACCGCGTTGTGGCTGGCGTCGGTGGCGCTGGAGCGGCGTGGCCAGCCGGACGCCTTCATCGCCGGCTTCTCCGGCTCGAACGCCGCGATTGCCGATTACCTGGTGGAGGACGTCTACCTGCACCTGCCCGATGCGGTGCGTGCATTCCTGTTGCGCACGTCAATCCTCGACCAGCTCAGCGGGCCGCTGTGCGATGCCGTGAGCGGCACCGCCGACAGCGAGGAGATCCTCGCCTGGCTGGAGCGGGCCAACCTGTTCCTGATGCCGCTGGATGGCGAGCGCCACGGCGGCGCGGAGCCGCCTGCTCAGGCCCATCAGCCCAATGCGCGCTGGTACCGCTATCACAGCCTTTTCTCCAGCTTCCTGCGCGCGCAGCTGCAGCAGGCCATGCCGCACGAAGTGCCCGCCTTGCAGATGGCCGCCTCGCGCTGGTATGAGCAGCAGGGCCGGCCGGTGCCGGCCATCGAGCATGCGCTGGCGGCCGGCGCGGTGGACCACGCGCTGCCGCTGCTGGCGGGCAAGGTGGACGAGTTGCTGGCGCAGGGCCGCATGCGCCTGCTGACGCGCTGGCTGGATGCGGTGCCGGCCGACGCGCTGGCTGCGTGGCCCAAGCTGCAGATCGCCCATGTGTGGGCGCTGTCGTTTACGCGCGGCCCGGCCGACGCCATTGCGCTGCTGCAGACCATCCCGCTGGCCGGCGCCGAGGGCGACCTGCTGGCGCATGTGCGCGCGCTGCGCCATATGCTGCTGAACATGATGGACCGCTTCGACGAGGCGCGCGCCTGCAGCCGCGACGATCCGCTGCCGCTGCCCATGGGCTATCCGTTCCCGGACTCCATCCTTGCCACCTCGATGGCGCGCATGGCCGCCGTCACCGGCGACTACCGCGAGGCGCGGCGCCTGCTGGGCGTGGCCCGGCAGGTGGTGCGCGGCTCCGACAGCAACTTCAACAAGATCTTCTCGGAATCGGTGGAGGGGCTGATCGATCTGCGCCAGGGCCGCCTGCAGCAGGCGCTGGCGCGGTTTCGCATTGCCGCCAGCACCATGCTGCCGAACCGCTACGGCCCTACCAACGGCAACGCCATGGCCGGCATCCTGCTGGCCGATGCGCTCTACGAGATCAATGAGCGCGAGCGCGCGGAGCGCCTGCTTACAGTGTACGTGCCGCTTGCGCGCGACCTCGGCCTGCCCGACCAGATCATCACCGGCCATACCGTGCTGGCCCGCATCGCCTGCGACCGCGGCGACGTGGACGGCGCGCACGAATGGCTGGCCGCCCTCGAGCACCTTGGCCATCATCGCGGCCTGCCACGGCTGGTGCTGGGTGCCATGCTCGAGCGCGCCCGCCTGGCGCTGCTGCAAGGCAATCAGCATGCCGCCGAGCAAGCGCTGCAGCACGCAGCCGACCCGGCGCTATGGCGCGCGCGTCCCGGCCTGAGCGCGGTCAGCTCTTTTGCCAACGACCTGGAAGACGTGGTCATGGGGCGCCTGCGGCTGGCGCTGTTCACCGAGCCCTGCGTGCGCACGCGCGAGGCCATCGAGACGGAGCTCGCCGCCACCGAGCGCGCGCAACTGATGCGCAGGGCGCTCAAGCTGCGCATCCTGCTTGCGCTGGCCTGCCAGCGCAGCGGCGAAGCCCCCCAGGCGTTGCAGGCGATGGGCGAGGCGCTGCGCTTCGGCGCGGCGGAAGGATTCATCCGCATCTTCGCTGACGAAAGCGCGGAGGTGCGCCGGCTGGTGGCCGAAGCCTGCCTGCGCCAGGGCAGCGCGTTGCCCGCGGGGTACGTGGAGCGCCTGCTGCAAGCCTGCGGCGGCGCGCCGGAGCCGGTGGACCCGGCCGCCATGCAGGCGCGCCATGGGCTGCTGGAACCGCTTACGCCCAAGGAGCAGAAAGTGCTGCAACTGCTGGCCGAGGGCTTCTCCAATGTGGCGATGGCGGATCGGCTCTTTGTCTCGGAGACCACCGTGCGCACCCACCTGCGCAATATCAGCGCCAAGCTGCGGGCCAGCAACCGCACGCAGGCGGTTGCCATCGCGCGGCAACTGGGTTTGCTGTAAGGAAACGCGGGCGATTAAGCGAGCCCAGGCAGCGTCCGGGGGGATGGAAACCCCTGCAGAGGGCACTCGGACGTGCCGCTGGCCTGTGGCTTTTTGCGCAAGCCGATAACGAAATCGGCATGGTCATGGCGCTTAGCCGTTCAGCCATTCACCCGTTCACCGGTTCACCGGCTCACCCGCTCAGATGCCGATGAACTCCGCATACTCCGCCAGCGGCGCACGCGTGGCGCGCAGCTGGTTGACCGCCGCTGCCGGATCCTCGTAGCCGATCGCCATGCCGGTAAACAGCATGCGTTCGGCGGGCAGGGAGAGGAAGCCCGCAATGGTTTCCGGATACATCGCCCAGCATTCTTGCGCGCAGCTGTCCAGCCCATGCTCGCGCAGCAACAGCATCACCGTTTGCAGGTACATGCCCAGGTCCGACCATTGCGGCGGGCCCATGCGGCGGTCCACGGTGCAGAACAGCGCCAGCGGCGCGCCGAAGAACGTGAAGTTATTGGCAAACTGGGCAAGGCGCGCCGGCTTGTTTTCGCGCGGGATGCCCAGGCAGCGATAGAGGTCCTCGCCCACCTGGAAGCGCCGTTCGCGATAAGGCGAGACCAGCTCGCGCGGGTAGACGTCGTACTCGGTCCCTTCGCCGCGGGGCGCGCCGGCGACGCGCTCGCGCATGGTGGCCTTGAGCCGCGCCAGCGGCTCGCCGCCTACCACGTGCAGGTGCCACGGCTGCAGGTTGCCGCCCGATGGCGCGCGCGCGGCCTGCTCCAGCACGTCGCGGATGATCTCCGGCGGCACCGGCGTGGGAAGAAAGCCGCGTACCGATTTGCGGCTCTGGACTGCCATGCTGACTTTCACGCGGTTCTCCTTGGGGCTTGGCAGGGGATCCATTGGGGATCAGATAAAGGGCGGCTCGTTGCCCCAGTCGAAGAAGTCCGGCATGTCCTGCGACACGCGCTCGGGGAAGCTGGCCGGGCGCTTTTCCAGGAAGGCGCTGACGCCTTCCTTGACGTCGGCCGACTGGCCGCGCGACTGGATCGCGCGGCTGTCCAGGCGGTGCGCCTCCATCGGGTGGCTGGCCCCGGCCATGCGCCAGATCAGCTGGCGCGAGATGGCGACGGATACCGGCGCGGCATTGTCGGCGATCTCACGGGCCAGCGCCTGCGCGGCTGGCAACAGGTCCTCGGGCGCGTGCAGCGAGCGCACCAGCCCGCGCTCCAGCGCCTCCTGCGCCGAGAACACGCGGCCGGTGTAGCACCATTCCAGCGCGGTGGAAATGCCCACCACGCGCGACAGGAACCACGACGATGCCGCCTCGGGCGTGATGCCGCGGCGCGCGAACACAAAGCCGAACTTGGCATCGGTTGCGGCCAGGCGGATGTCCATCGGCAACTGCATGGTCACGCCGATGCCCACCGCCGGGCCGTTGACCGCCGCGATGACCGGCTTGAGGCTGCGGAAGATGCGCAGCGCCACGCGTCCGCCGCCATCGCGGTGGGCGGCTTGCTTGCTGGCGCCGTAGCGCTTCTCGTAATCGAAGGTGGAGCCGCCGGAGGACAGGTCGGCGCCGGCGCAGAAGGCGCGCCCGGAGCCGGTGACGATCACCGCGCGGACGTCATCGTCGGCGTCGGTGGCGTCAAAGGCGTCGATCAGGTCCTGCATCATGCGCGGGGTGAAGGCATTGAGCTTTTCCGGGCGGTGCAGGGTGATGGTGGCGACGCCCTTGTCGACGGCGTATTGCAGGGTCTCGAAGCTGGGGGGGACGGCTGGGTTCGGGGTGCTCATGGCTGGCCTTGGCTCTCTCGAAATGGGTGTGGGTAAGGTAGTGCAGAATCGGGCGCCTGCAATCGTCGAATCCGACGAGGTAGGGACGGCAGTGCCGCCGTAGACTGGCGCCAGGACGCCTGGCGGCCTGAGCCAGGCAGAAGACCGAGCATAGAACACAAAGACCAGAAGCCAGAAGGAACATCATGAAGACGCGCATCACCGAATTGCTGGGCACCCGCTACCCCATCATCCAGGGCGGCATGCAGTGGGTTGGCTACGCCGAGATGGCCGCCGCGGTCTCCAACGCCGGCGGGCTTGGCGTGCTCACCGCGCTGACCCAGCCCACCCCGGAAGCGCTGGCCGCGGAGATCCGCCGCACCCGCGAGCTGACCGACCAGCCCTTTGGCGTCAACCTGACGCTGCTGCCCTCCATCAACCCGCCGCCGTACGCCCGCTACCTCGACGTGATCATCGAAAGCGGCATCAAGGTGCTGGAGACGGCGGGCAACAATCCCAAGGAGCACATCGCGCGCGCCAAGGCGGCCGGCATCAAGGTGATCCACAAGTGCGTGGCGATCCGCCATGCGATGTCGGCCGAGCGCCTGGGCGTGGACGCGGTGTCCATCGACGGTTTCGAGTGCGCGGGCCACCCGGGCGAGGACGACGTCCCGGGCATGGTGCTGATCCCGCTGGCCGCGCGCCGGCTGGGCATTCCGGTGATTGCCTCGGGTGGCATTGCCGACGGGCGCGGCATGGCGGCGGCGCTGGTGCTGGGCGCGGAGGGCATCAACATGGGCACGCGCTTTTGCGCCACGCGCGAGGCGCCGATCCACCACAACGTCAAGCAGGCCCTGGTGGACGCCAGCGAGCGCGACACCAACCTGATCTTCCGCACGCTGCACAACACCGCGCGCGTGCTCAAGAACGCCGTCTCCGATGAGGTCGTCACCATCGAGCGCCAGCCGGGCGGCGCCCAGTTCGAGGACGTCAAGCACCTGGTGGCGGGCGTACGCGGCAAGGCCGCGCTCGCCGCTGGCGAGACCGACGGCGGCATCATCAGCGCCGGCCAGTGCGTGGGCCTGATCGACGACATCCCGACCTGCGCCGAGCTGATCGAGCGCATGGTGGCCGAATGCCGCGAGCAGCTCGGGGTGGCCTCGCGCTACTTCGCAGCATAAGGCGGCGCAGCCATGGCTGAAGCCAGTCAACCTTCCGATGCCGGCCCGGGCGCAGGGCAATCCGAAGTGGCCGAGGCGCCGCCGCCGGGCTTTGTCGCGTTGCGTGGCGCCAAGGGCTTCCTCGAGAACTTCGGGCAGATCTACGTGGATCGGGAACGGCGCGTAGTGGCCATCCGCATCGGGCCGCATCACCTTAACCCGCTTGGCATCCCGCACGGCGGCATGCTGGCCACGCTGGCCGACACCGCCATCGGCATGATGATGGCGCTGGAGACCGACCGCAAGCAGCCGGCGGTGACGGTCAACCTCAGCATGGATTACTTCGATGCCGCGCGGGTGGGCGACTGGGTGGAGGCGCACGTCGAGTTCGACAAGCTGGGCTCGCGGCTGCGCTTCGGCGGTTGCCGCCTGATGGCCGGGGAGCGCTGCCTGCTGCGCGCCACCGCCATCTTCTCGGTGCTCACGCCGCGCGCGTGATGCGCCGCCGCCGCTTGGGGCGTCGGCCGCGCCGCGCAATCGTCGCTTCCGACGACGCCGGGCGCCCCGCTGCTGGGCCAGAATCCGCAACAGGATAACGAGGCTTGGCCGTGCCCTTCCCAGGACACGGCCATTACGGGCGGGTTCGCCCCGGAACGACAAGAGGAGACGACATGGCAGAGGCATACATCGTAGCGGCCGCGCGCACCGCGGGCGGGCGCAAGGGCGGCAAGCTGGCAGGCTGGCATCCGGCGGATCTCGCCGCGCAGGTGCTGAACGCACTGGTTGAGCGCAGCGGCGCCGATCCGGCGCTGATCGACGACGTGATCATGGGCTGCGTCGGTCAGGCCGGCGAGCAGGCCGGCAACGTGGCGCGCAACGCCGTGCTGGCCTCGAAGCTGCCGGAAAGCGTGCCCGGCACCTCGGTCGACCGCCAGTGCGGCTCGTCGCAACAAGCCCTGCACTTCGCCGCGCAGGCGGTGATGTCCGGCACCATGGACATCGTGATCGCCGCCGGCGTGGAAAGCATGACCCGCGTGCCGATGGGCCTGCCCTCCACGTTGCCCTTCAAGAACGGCTTCGGCAGCTCGATGAGCCCGGCCATGCAGGAACGCTATCCCGGTGTGAAGTTCAGCCAGTTCACCGGCGCCGAGATGATGTCGCGCAAGTACGGCCTCACGCGGGACGACCTGGACCGCTACGCGCTGGAAAGCCACCGCCGCGCCATCGCCGCCACGCAGGCAGGCCGCTTCACGGACGAAATCGTGCCCGTCGCCGTGCGCGCCGCGGACGGCAGCGCCAACGGCGAGCTGCATACGGTGGACGAAGGCATCCGCTTTGAAGCCAGCCTGGAATCCATCTCCAGCGTCAAGCTGATCGAGGAAGGCGGCACCGTCACCGCCGCCAGCGCCAGCCAGATCTGCGATGGCGCGGCGGGGCTGATGGTGGTCAACGAAGCCGGCCTGAAGAAGCTGGGCGTCAAGCCGCTGGCACGCATTCACCATATGTCGGTGCTGGGCCATGACCCGGTGATCATGCTGGAAGCACCGTTGCCGGCAACGCTGCGGGCGCTGCAGAAGGCCGGCATGAAGATCGGCGATATCGACCTGTTCGAGATCAATGAAGCGTTTGCGCCAGTGCCGCTGGCTTGGTTGCAGACCACGGGCGCCGATCCGGCGCGCATGAACGTGAACGGCGGGGCGATTGCGCTGGGGCATCCGCTTGGTGGATCGGGGGCCAAGCTGATGACTACGCTGGTGCATGCGCTGCATGCGCAGGGGAAGCGGTATGGGTTGCAGACGATGTGTGAGGGTGGGGGGATGGCGAATGTGACTATTGTTGAGAGGTTGTAGGCTGATCGGCTGCCTTCGCTGTTTCTTTAAGCGGCGTTGGCTTTTGCACCCAAGGGCCATACGACATCCCCCTGCGGGGGCTGCCGGTCACTCTTCTTTGCGTCGGCAAAGAAGACTA